>CAYGCV010000142.1:0-10158 GCA_964348425.1 uncultured Vicinamibacteraceae bacterium
ACTAGATGGCCTTCACCGCGTCTTCCACGCGCCGCGCCAGCTCGCGGTACGAGCCGTGGGCCGGCTCGAGGGGCGGGCCGAACGCGACCCGCACGCGGCCGGGCACCGCCATGCGCCAGGACTTGTGGAGCACGCGGTCGAGCCCCTCGAGCCGGACCGGGACGATCGGGACCTGCAGGCGCGCGGCGAGCATGCCGATGCCGGGCTGGAACGGGCCGATCTCGCCCGCGTCCGTCCGGCGCCCCTCGGGGAAGATCAGCACCGAGGTGCCTGCGCCCAGCAGTTCGCCGAGATAGCGGATGGCGTCCCGGGCGCCGGCCTCGCGCTGGGGCAGCGGGAACACGTTGAAGAGCAGGCAGGCCAGGCAGTAGTTGAGGCTGTTGGTGAGCCGCCGCCGCAGCGGGTGCCGGCCCACGCGGAAGTGCGCGGCGAAGAACTCCTTGCCGGCCGCAGTCGCCACCCGGTAGCGCTGGCGCGGCGGCAGCGCCGCCAGAATGACCGGCGCGTCGAGGTGGCTCTGGTGGTTGGCCGCGTAGACGACCGGCCCCGGCGCCGCGTCCAGATGGTGCCGGCCCTCGACCGTGAGCCAGGCGAACACCCGCGTCAGCGGCAGCAGCCACAACGCCAGGTTGATTCGCCGCGTCAGCCGCGCGGGCCCGCTCGCGGCCCAGGTGGGGAAGTCGAACGCCGCCGCGGCCGGGGCCGGCTGCGCGGCGGCTGCGCCCGGCGCCGGCCCCGCGGCGGCTGCGGCCGGGAGGGTCGTCTCGGCGACGAGCGCGCGCAGGTCGCCGACGGTGGCCGCGGCGGCGAACGCGGCCTCGTCGACCGTGCGGTCGAACGCCTGCTCGAGCGCCATGAGCAGCTCGATGCGCTCGATGGAGCTGAGGCCCAGCTCGGCCAGGCTCGTCGCGTCGGTGACCGCGCGATCGGGCGCGAAACGCTGCACGACGGCGGCGGCCGTCCCCCCGCTGCCGGCCGCGGCGGCGGGCTGGCCGGCACGCCCGCCGCTCGCGACCCAGCGCTTCAGCTCCCGCCGCTTCAGCTTGCGGGTGCCCTCGGTGCGCGGCAGGGCCTCGCCCGGCCAGATCGACCGCCCCCGGATCTGCTGGTGATCCTCCAGGCGCCGGTTGGCCTCCCGCAGCACCGCGGACGGCTCGGCGCCGGCTTCCAGAACCAGCACCGCGTGCACGTGCTCGCGGCCCTCGTGCGAGATGCCGACCACGCCGGACTCCCGCACGCCGGGCACGGCGCCCAGCACCTGCTCGACGTCCTGCGGAAACACGTTCAGCCCCTCGGGGGTGACGATCACCTCCTTTTTGCGGCCCTTGACGGTCAGGTTCCCGGCCGCGTCCCAGGCGCCGATGTCCCCGGTCCGGAACCAGCCGTCGTCGAAGGCCGCGGCGGTCTCGCCCGCGGCGTTGTAGTAGCCGGCGGTGACGTTGTTCCCGCGCACCAGGATCTCGCCGTCCGGGCCGAGCTTCACGTCGACGCCCCCGATCGGCCGGCCGACCGTGCCCCGCCGCGTGCGGAACGGATGGTTGAGGGTCACGATGGGCGCCGTCTCCGTGAGCCCGTAGCCCTGGACGACGAGAAAGCCCAGCCGCGACCAGAACGCCTCGAGCTCGGGGTCGAGGGGCGCGGCGCCGACGACGAAGGCCCAGAACTTGAAGCCGAACAGCCGGTGGATGCGCCGGTAGCGCCACCAGCGCCGGGCCACGTTGGCCGGCGGGTGCTCCCGGGCGGCTTCCGGGGCGAGGCGCAGGACGTGGTCGCGCAGCACCTCCAGTATCCTGGGCACGCACACCACGACCGACACGCGCCGCTGGCGGATCTGGCGCACGATGTCGGCCGGGTTGTAGCCGCGCATGAAGACCGTGATGCCCGCCAGCAGCGGGGGGATGAAGGTGGCCATGGCCTGGCCGAACATGTGGCTGAGCGGCAGCAGGTTGAGGAACCGCAACGGGGCGAACGGACGGGCGTAGCGGCGGTACCTGAGCACCTCGTTCTCGACGGGGACCACGTTCGCGAGGATGTTGCGGTGCGTCAGCCGCACCCCCTTGGGGTCGGCGGTGGCGCCCGACGTGAAGATGATCTCGGCCAGCTCGTCGGGCGCGCCGCGGTCCCGGCGCACGTCCGCCTCGCCGCCGGCGCCGTCCTCCCGGCGCGCCGCGAGGAGCTGCCGCAGCGGCCAGCGCTCGACGCGGTCCCCGCCCGGCGCGGCCTCCAGGCCCTCGCCGACCAGCACGGCGCGCGCGTCGACAATCGCCGCGACGCGCGAGACGAGCTCCCCGGAGGCGCGAAAGTCCACCGGCACGAGCACGGCCCGCGCGAGCAGGCAGCCCCACATCGCCGCGATCCAGTCCGGGCAGTTCTCGCCCCAGATCACGACCCGGTCGCCCGGCCCGATGTTCGCGCGCGCCAGACGGCGGGAGAAGGCGAGCGCGGCGCGGCGAACCTCGTCGTACGTGTACCGGTACGCGCGGTAGCCGTCGTCGTGGACGACGAAGTCCGCCGCGGACCGGATACGGTCGTCGAAAAAATCGAGCAGCGTATCCCGCCTCATGAGAGCATTATGGTCGAAGCGGGCCGGCCGGCCGCCGGGCCGCCCCGGCTACCTGAACGACGCGCCGACGCTCAGCACCATGAGCGTCAGGCGCGGCGATGCGGGTGCGGTATCGGTCGCCTCCAGCGGGCTGACGGAGTGAAAGCGCAGGTCGAGCGAGAAGGCGAGGTGCGGCTTGACGAACCAGCGCGCCCCGGCGCCGTAGTTCAGGGTGCGGGCGAACCGCTGGTCCGGCTGCTCGCCGTCGCGGGGGAACAGCGCCAGCCGCGACGCGCCGAGCCCGCCGCTCAGGTAGCTCCAGCCGTTGCGGCCGCCGAAGTTGAGCGAGAGCTGCGGCGAGACCGCCCGGAACGTCTTGCGCAGCGTCGGGCCGTCCGGGTCGACGTCGTCCGGGCGCGCGCCGCGGTCGCCGAACGAGGCGTGGTAGGCGGCGCCCAGGCCGAGGGTGACGAAGCGCCAGCGGAACGGGTAGACGTGTGCGCCCGCGTCGACGCCAATCCCGATCGACGGCGTCGCGTGCGGCCGGAAGCCGCGGGAGCGGGCCAGGTCCGGCTGCTGGCCGAAGCGCACGAATGAGCCGCGCAGGTCGGCGACGAACAGCCCGATGGGCTCGTCGTCCTGGGCCGCGGCCGGCACCGCCGCTCCCAGCAGCATGGCCGCTGCTGCCAGCAGCACCCGCATGACTGCCAGTATAGAAGGTCCGTGACGGTCATCTCAGACGCCGACATCGACGCGGCGGCCGCGCGCATCCGCGGCGCCGTCGTCCGCACGCCCCTCCTCGACGTCTCGCGGGCCGCGGGCCGGCCGCTGCGGCTCAAGTGCGAGAACCTGCAGGTCGCCGGCTCCTTCAAGCTGCGTGGCGCGTTCAACATGATCGCCGGGCTGCCGCCGGCCGATCGCGCCCGGGGGGTGATCACGTACTCCTCGGGGAATCATGCGCAGGCCGTTGCCTGCGCCGCGCGCGCCCTGGGCATCGCGGCCGTTGTGGTCATGCCGCGGACAGCGCCGGCGGTCAAGGTGGCCGGCGCGCGGGGGTACGGCGCCGAGGTGTTGTTCGAGGGCACCACGTCGGTCGAGCGCAGGACGCGCGCCGAGCGCGAGGCGCAGGGGCGGGGGCTGGTGATGATTCCGCCCTTCGATCACCCGGCGATAATCGCCGGGCAGGCGACCGTCGGCCGCGAGATTGTCGAGGATGCCCGGCAGGTGGCCCGGGTGTACGTGCCCGTCGGCGGCGGCGGGCTGCTGGCGGGGGTGGCGACCGCCGTCAAGCAGGCGCACCCGTCGGCGCGGGTCATCGGGGTGGAGCCGGTGGGCGCGGCCTGCCTGGCGGCGTCGCTGGCGGCCGGCCGCCCGGTGACGCTCGAGCGGACCGCCAGCGTGGCCGACGGCCTGCTGCCGGTGCGGCCCGGCGACCTGACGTTCGCGGCGGCCCGGGCGCTCGTGGACGACGTGGTCGAGGTGGAGGACGAGGCAATCGAGCGGGGCGTGGCCTGGCTGTGCCGCCACGCCAAGCTGGTCGCGGAGCCGAGCGGCGCCGCCGCCACCGCCGCCGTCCTGGCGGCGGAGCCCGCGCCGGACGCCGGCGTCAGCGTCGCCGTCGTCAGCGGCGGCAACGTCGCGCCGGCGGCGCTGGCCGACCTGCTGCGCGCGCCGGCCGGCGACCCGCCCGGGTGAGTCACGATTCCGCCGCCGGCGCGGTTCTCGCGCCTTCCGAGTCCTCCGGGCCGTCCTCGCCGCGGGTTCCCTCCGCTGCCAGCAGCGCCCGCGCCGCGGCCTGCGCCTCGGCCAGGGTGGCGATCTCGCCGTCGAGCTGTCGCTCGTAGACCTGCGCCAGGATGCGCCCGATGCGCGGGCCGGGGGCGAGGCCGAGCGCCAGCAGGTGGCGCCCCAGCAGCAGCGGCGCGGGCGCCGCATGCTCCACGCCCAGGCCGCGGGCGCGCGCCAGGAACCAGTCCATCGCCGAGCAGTCGAAGTCGCCGGTGCGGCCGCGGCAGTCGGCCTTTGCCAGCCGGGCCAGCAGCTCCAGGTCCACCTTGCGCGCGAGCCGCCGGAACGCGCCGTCGCCGACGCCGTCGCGCGCGGTGCGCCACATGCCCGGCTTGAGGTGGTGGGCCACCAGGCCGAGCACCTGCCGCCGGACGTCGTAGCCGTCGAGCGTGTGGATGCCGAGCCGATCGAGGAACGCCGTGGCGGGCGCCACGCCCATCTCCTCGTGGTTGAGCGACCGGATGCGGCCGTCGCTGTACGCGGTCGTGGCCGGCTTGCCGAAGTCGTGGCACACGGCGCCCAGCATGACCGCCACCCGCCGCGGGCGCGGCAGGTCGTCGATGCGGCCGCGCGCCTCGTCGATGACCAGCAGCGTGTGCACCCAGACGTCCCCCTCCGGATGCCACTCCGGCTCCTGCGGACAGTCGACGAGGGCGGCCAGCTCGGGGAACAACTGCTCGACGACGCCGATCTCGCGCGCGAGCTCGAAGCCGGGCGACGGCCGCCGGGCCTGCAGCAGCAGCTTCTCCAGCTCGCCCCACACGCGCTCGGCGGGCAGATCGTCGAGCGCAATCGAGCGGCAGACGGCGCGGGTGGGCGCGTCGACCTCGAAGCCCAGCCGCGCCGCGAGCTGAACCGCGCGCAGCACGCGCAGGCTGTCGTCGCCGAACGTGGCCGGATCGACCATGCGCAGGCGGCGGGCGGCGAGGTCGGCGCGTCCGCCGTGGGGGTCGAGGTACTCCCCGCTCAGCGGATCCCAGGCGATGGCGTTGACGGTGAAGTCGCGCCGGCGCGCGGCGGCCTCCAGCGGCAGCGACGGATCGCCGGTGACGGCGAATCCCCGGTGGCCGCGGCCGGCCTTCGACTCGGTGCGCGGGAGCGAGACGTCGAGCGGCCCGAGCTTGAACACCGCGAAGCTGGCGCCGACGCTGTTGACCCGACCGAACCGCGCCAGCACGGCCTGCAGCCGGTCGGCGGGGAGGTCGAAGACCTCGACGTCGATGTCGAGGTCGTTGGCCTCACGGTTGCCGGGTTCGCGCCGGGCGCTCGACTCCCGGCCCAGCAGCTTGTCGCGCACCCAGCCGCCGACGATGAGCGCGCGGCCGCCCGCGTCGCGCACCGCGCGGGCCACGTCGAGCGCGAGATCCAGCTCCTCGGGCATCACTCCTCGGACATCAGATGTCGCGGGCGACCCGGAAGCCGTAGTCGGTGTAGCGGAACGCCGGATCGAGCTTGCTGCGCGCCGCCAGGCGGCTGATGGTCACCGCGTGCCGCCACGAGCCGCCCCGCGACGCCCGCCGGCGTCCGCTCGCCGCCCCGGCCGGATTGCGCGCCGGCGAGCGGCCGTAGTAGTCGCGCGCATGCCAGTCGGCGCACCACTCGTGGATGTTGGCGGCGATGCCGCGGACCCCGAAGTCGTTGGGCGGGCCGAGGGCGACCGGCCACGGTCCGTCGAGCGGGCCGCGGCCTCCGTCCGGGACCCACGCCGGTATCGCGTCGCCGCCGGGGTAGCGCTCGCCGTCGCGCCCGCCGCGGGCGGCCCGCTCCCACTCGGCCTCGGTCGGCAGCCGCACCGGTCCGCCGCCGCCGGACGACGAGCGCCAGAGGCAGTAGACGACCGCGTCGTTCCAGCTCACGCCCACCACCGGCAGATCCGCAGCCGCGAAGCCGGGGTTGTCCCACTCGCGCGGCGCGCTGCGGCCGGTCGCCGCCAGGAAGCGCGCGTACTCGCCGCGCGTCACGGGGTCCACGGCCATCTCGAACGCGTCCACCCAGACCCGGTGCACCGGTCCCTCGTCGGCCTGCCCCTCGGCGCTGCCCATCAGGAACCACCCCGCCGGAACGCGGGCGAAGCCGGTCAGCGGTCGCGAAAGGGGCAGGGCGGCGGCGCTGCGCATGCAGCGATGGTACATGAGTCCCGGCCGCCGGCACCTGCCGCCGGTCCCGCGCCCGGCGGCCCGGCGCGGGACGGCCGCGGCGGGCTGATATGATCACCAGTTGCACTGTGGCGGGCGGCATGCGAGGAACCTTCAGACGATCGATCCGGTTGGCGGTGGCCGCGCTCCTGGCCGCGGCGCTCGCCGGCTGCTCGCTGCGCTCGATGGCCGTCAATGCCGTGCTGCCGACGCTGGTCAACCCGGCCGTCTATCTCTCCGAGGAAGACCCGGAGGTCGTGCGCGCCGCCCTGCCGTTCCTGCTCAAGACGATCGAGTCGATTCTGGACGCCGACCCGGAGCGGCAGGACGTCCTGCTCTTCGCCAACACCGGCTTCCTGCTCTACGCGAACGCCTTCCTGCAGGCGGACGCGGCCATCGCCGAGTGGGACGACTACCGCCGCGCCACGGAGCTCAACGCGCGGGCGCGGCGCATGTACCTGCGGGCGCGGGACTACGGGCTGCGCAACGTGGAGCTGGACCACCCCGGCATCACCGCCCGGTTGCGCGCCGAGCCCGAGACGGCGACGGCGGTCTTCGACGTGGAGGACGTCGAGAGCCTCTACTATCTCGGCGGCGCGTGGCTGCTGGGCATCTCCCTCGGGCTCGACCGGCCGGCCCTGGTGGCCGACCTGCCGGCCGCCCGCGCCCTGCTCGACCGGGCGCTGGCGCTCGACGAGGGCTTCGAGCGGGGCGCGCTGCACGCCGCGTTCATCACGCTCGAATCGGTGGGGGAGGCCATGGGCGGGTCGTACGCGCGGGCGCGCGAGCACTTCGCGCGCGTGGTCGAGCTGTCCGACGGCCGTGACGCCGGCGCGTACGTGTCGCTGGCGACCGGCGTGGCCGTCGCCGAGGAGAACCGCGAGGAGTTCCGCGAGCTGCTGGAGGCCGCCATCGCCATCGATCCGGACGAGGAGCCGAGCAACCGGCTGCTGAACCTCGTCGCCCAGCGGCGGGCGCGGGTGCTGCTCGACCACATCGACGATCTGTTCTTCGAGCCGTTCGACGAGCTCGACGAGGACGTGGAGAACCGACCATGAAGACCTTGCGTTTCGCCGTCGCCGTCGCGTTGCTGGCGAGCCCGGCGCTGCTCGTCGCCCAGCGGGCCAACCTCCGGCTCGGCACGATCCTGCCCGCCAACTCGGTCTGGGACCGGGCCCTCAAGCAGATGGCGTCGGACTGGCAGGAGGCGACCGACGGGCGCGTGCGCCTGCAGGTGCGCGGCACCACCGGCGACGAGGCGACCATCATCCGGCGCATGCGCCTGAACAATCCCCAGGTGGCCGCCCTCACGCTGCCCGGCCTGACCGAGGTCGACGATTCGTTCAACGTCTTCGGCATCCCGTTCTTCTTCGCGTCGGACGCGGAGGCGGTGCACGTGCTCGAGGCGCTCACCCCGCTCTACCGCGACAAGCTCGCCGAGCAGGGCCTGGTGCTGCTCGGCTGGGGGCACGGCGGCTGGGCGCACATCTTCTCGGCGCACCCGATACGCGGCATTCCCGACCTCCAGAAGGCGAAGCTGTACACGTCGGCCGGCGACGACGGCATGGTGCAGTGGTACAAGGAGAACGGCTTCCAGCCCGTGCCGCTCGAGCTGACCGACGTGCTGATGGGGCTGAACACCGGGCTCATCGACGCCTATCCGAGCCCGCCGTACGGCGCCCTGGTGTTCCAGTGGTACCGCCAGACGTCCCACATGCTCGACATCCCGCTCAGCCCGGTCTTCGGCGCCACCGTGATGACCGAGCGCGCCTGGGCCCGCATCGACGAGGCGGATCGCGGCACCCTCCTCGAGGCCGCCGCCGAGATGCAGGCGTTCCTCTTCGACGAGGTGCCCCGCCAGGACGAGGAGGCGGTGGCCGAGATGCGGAAGCGGGGGCTGACGGTGTCCACCGTCGGGGAGCCCGAGGCCGCCCTGCTGCGAGCCATCGTGGACACCCTGACCGCCACGTGGCGCGGCGACCGCGTCCCGGCCGACATCTACGACGCGGCGCTCGCCGCCCGCAGCGCGTTCCGGGCGAACCAGCAGCCTGCGCTGTAGAAACGGTGCGGACGGATGCCCGGGGTTTGGCTGGCAACGCGCCGCTTGCAGAGAAGCGACGGCTGATGCTTCTCCACGCAGCGGTCGGACGGAGGCTGCCGAGTCGAACCGGCGTGTCGTTTCTTGCTACGGACGTCGCGTGCCCCGTGTACCGCGCGGGTTGTCGTCCGGCATTGCCGAAATCACGGAGCGGAGGGCGCGGTTCACGGATTCCGATGTGTCGAAGACCGCGGCGACGTCGGGTTCCAGGGTGACGGCGACCACCGTGCCGCTCGTCGCGGGCGCAAATCGATTCGGGCGACTCCGCGTATAGTCCAGGTCGTACTCTGCCCGAAGGTCGTCGGCCGTCTCAGGGCTCGATGCGGCCTTGTTCATAGTCATGTCGTTCGCGTCTCGTGGCACGGCAGGCGCTGATGATCCGGACGTGGTGGCCGCGCTCCGCGAAGCTCACGATCAGAACCCGTTGTCGCAACCCGAGAGTATCACGATGTCGTCCTGCCGCCGGCTGAGCTGATCCAATGGCGCTCCACGTCATCCGGACGTGTTCGGCGGTCGGTGATCTCAAGACACTCATGTGCGCCCTGCTGCTACTTACCCACCTTGACTGACCGCTCCACGGCCCTCGCGCTCCTCAGGTGCCAGATCGCCGATGACACCGCCTTGTTCCGCGACGGGCAGTGGGAGGCGATCGACTCCATCGTGAACGGCAGGGCACGGTTGCTCGTTGTTCAGCGGACCGGCTGGGGCAAGAGCTCGGTCTACTTCATCGCGACACGCATGCTCAGAGACCTTGATCAGGGGCCGACGCTGATCGTGTCGCCGCTGCTGGCTCTCATGCGGAATCAGATCGAGGCTGCCGAACGCCTCGGCATCCGCGCGGTCACCATCAACTCCACGAACAGGGACGAGTGGCAGGCCGTTCAGCGGGCAGTGCTGGACGACGAAGCCGACGCCATGCTCGTGTCCCCCGAGCGGTTGGCAAACGATCAATTCGTAGAGGACGTGCTGCTACCTGTCTGCGCGCGCATCGGGCTGCTGGTGGTGGACGAAGTGCACTGCATTTCCGACTGGGGTCACGACTTCCGTCCTGACTACCGGCGTCTCGTTAACGTGCTCCAGCGGATGCCGGACACCGTGCCGATCCTGGGCACGACTGCGACGGCCAACGACCGCGTGATTGCGGACGCTCAGGCGCAGCTCGGCCAGACCGCCGTGCAGCGCGGCGCGCTGATGCGCGACACGTTGTCTCTACAGACCATCCGCATGCCGACGCAGGCCGAGCGTCTCGCATGGCTTGCGGACCATATTGACGAGCTGCCGGGGACCGGGATCATCTACACGCTGACCAGGCGAGATGCGGAGCAGGTTGCGGATTGGCTGAATCGATGCGGCCAAGCTCGAGGAGGCGTCCTTGCCCGACCCTATTACAGCGGCGTCACCCGCGAGGGTTATGAGGATTCCAATGCCTACCGTCGCCGGCTGGAACTCGCGCTGGCTCGCAACGAGCTGAGAGCACTGGTTGCAACCACGGCCTTGGGAATGGGTTACGACAAGCCGGATCTTGGATTCGTCGTGCACTACCAGGCGCCCGGTTCCATCGTTGCCTACTACCAGCAGGTCGGCCGCGCCGGACG
>CAYGCV010000143.1:0-10156 GCA_964348425.1 uncultured Vicinamibacteraceae bacterium
CGCTCCCGCCGAGGCGCGCCGTGCGCGCCTTGACGCTTGGCGGGCGGCGGCCGGAGCCGCTGGCGACGGTTTTCAGGGCTCGGCCGGGCGGAGCGCGGCCACCTGCACGCCGGCGGCCTCGAGGCCGCTGCGCACGGCGGCGGCCAGCGCGGCGGCGCCCGGCGTGTCGCCATGGATGCACACGGTGTCCGCCCGGACCCGGACCGGCTCGCCGGTTGCGGCCGTGACGACGCCGGAGCGGATCATCTGCAGGACGCGGTCGACGACGACCGCCGGATCGTGCACGACGGCGGCGGGCCGCGAGCGCGACCGCAGCGCGCCGCTCGCCTCGTAGGCGCGATCGGCAAACGCCTCCGACGCCACCTCGAGGCCGGCAGCCAGGCCGGCATCCAGCAGGCAACTGCCCGAGAGGCCGACGAGCGTCAATCCGGGGTCGGCCGCCGCGACCGCGCGGGCCACGGCAGCAGCCAGCGTCCGCTCGCGGGAAGCCATGTTGTAAAGGGCGCCGTGCGGCTTGACGTGCTGGAGCCGCCCGCCCTCGGCGGCCACCATGCCGGCCAGCGCCGCTATCTGGTACAGGACCAGGTCTTCGACTTCGCCTGGCGCCGCCTGGATCTCGCGGCGCCCGAACCCGACCAGGTCCGGGAATCCGGGATGCGCGCCCACGGCAACGCCGAGCCGGGCCGCCAGGCGCACCGTGCGGCGCATGACCGACGGATCGCCGGCGTGCAGGCCGCAGGCGACGTTCGCCGACGTCACGTGGCGCAGGACGCCTTCGTCGTCGCCGAGCTGGTAGCGCCCGAACGATTCGCCGACGTCGCAGTTGAGGTCGATTCGCAACGTCGTGAATATTACCCCGCCGCGCCGCACGGGGCGCCGGCGCTGGTATTATTTCCGGATGCTGGACGCGCGTCGCGCCCTCGCTGCGCAAGACGCCGCCGCCGATTCTCCGCCGCGCCGCGCGGGCGAGCGGCGGCGCTGAACGGGCATGCCGAAAGCACCAGCCGGCGCGGGCGGCAACGCCGAGGGCGTGCTGCAGTGGCTCGCGCAGCGCTATCCGCGCGACGTCGAGCTCACGGACGAGTGGCGGGTCCAGTTGCGGCTCATGGGCGCGGACGACGTCGCGGCCGTGCTGGCCTTCGCCAACACCCTGGCGCCGGACGACCTCATGTTCCTGCGCGTGAACATCACCGAGCAGCCGGTCGTCGAGCGCTGGGTCGAGTCGATCAGGGCGGGCCGCACGGTGACCGTGCTGGCCCGCCGGGACGATCGGGTGGTCGGCGAGGGCACCCTGCTGCACAACGCGGCCGCCTGGACCCGGCACCTCGGCGAGATCCGGATCCAGATCTCGCCCGCTGCCCGGCGGCGCGGGCTGGCCCGCCTGCTGGCCGGCGAGATCGACGCCATCGCCAGGCATCTCGGCCTGCAACTGCTGACCGCGCGCATGACCCTGGACCAGTCGGCCGCGCAGGCCGTGTTCCGGCAACTGGGTTTCCAGCGCGAAGCCGTGCTGTGGGACTACTCGATCACGCCCGACGGACAGACCCGGGACGTGCTGGTCGCGACGAAACGGCTGCAGTAGCCTGCGCCCCGGGCGGGCGCGGGTGGACATCAGGAGGACAGACTGTGACTGACGAGAAGGTGCCGGCCGGGTTCGACGCGTTGCTGACCGAGGACCGTGTCTTCGAGCCGCCGGAGGAGTTCCGGCGGAACGCCAACGTCAACGACCCCGCCGTCTACGAGCGCGCCGACGCGGACCCGGAGGGGTTCTGGGCCGACTTCGCGAAGGAGCTCGAGTGGAGCCGGCCGTGGGACCGGGTGCTCGACTGGCAGCCGCCCGACGCGAAGTGGTTCCTCGGCGGCAAGATCAACGCCAGCGTCAACTGCGTCGATCGCCACGCCCTGGGCAGTTGCCGCGACAAGCGCGCCATCGTCTGGGAGGGCGAGCCGGGCGACCAGAAGACGCTGACCTACGGTGAGCTGCACGTCGAGGTCCAGAAGTGCGCCAACGTGCTCAAGCGCCTGGGCGTGGGCCACGGCGACCGCGTCGCGGTCTATCTGCCGATGATCCCCGAGCTGCCGATCGTGCTGCTGGCCTGTGCGCGCATCGGCGCCGTGCACAGCGTCGTGTTCGGCGGCTTCAGCGCGGAGTCGCTGCGCGACCGCATCAACGACATGCAGGCGAAGCTGCTGGTGACCGCCGACGGCGGCTATCGCCGCGGCGGCGTCGTGCCGCTCAAGCAGATCTCGGACGACGCGCTCGACGGCTCGCCCAGCGTCGAGAACGTGCTGCTGGTCAAGCGCGAGGGCCTGGACACGCCGTTCAGCGTCGTCGAGGGCCGCGACCACTGGTACCACGAGCTGATGGCCCAGGTCTCCGACTTCTGCCCGCCGCGCGAGAACGACGCCGAGGATCTGCTGTTCACGCTGTACACCTCCGGCACCACGGGCAAGCCGAAGGGCATCGCGCACACGACGGGGGGCTACCTGGTCGGCACCTACGCGACCTCCAAGTGGGTCTTCGACCTCAAGGAGGACGACATTTACTGGTGCACCGCCGACATCGGCTGGGTGACCGGCCACAGCTACCTGGTCTACGGGCCCCTGGCCAACGGCGCCACCTGCGTCATGTACGAGGGCGCGCCCGACAGCCCCGGCCGCGACCGCTTCTGGGACATGGTCGCGCGGCACAAGGTGACCGTCTTCTACACGGCGCCCACCGCCATCCGGGCGTTCATGAAGTGGGGTCCCGACCACGTCCGCAAGCACGACCTGAGCTCGCTGCGCCTGCTCGGCTCGGTCGGCGAGCCGATCAATCCCGAGGCGTGGATGTGGTACTACCAGCACGTCGGCGGCGAGCGCTGCCCCATCGTCGACACCTGGTGGCAGACGGAGACGGGCAGCATCCTGATCGCCCCGCTGCCCGGCATCACCCCGCTCAAGCCCGGCTCCGCGTCGCGGCCGTTCCCGGGCCTCAAGCCGCAGATCGTCACCGAAGCCGGAGATCCGGTGCAGGTGGGCGGCGGCTACCTGGTCCAGACGCGGCCCTGGCCCTCGATGCTGCGCACGATCTACGGCGACCACGACCGCTTCGTCGCCACCTACTGGAACCGCTGGGGCCATGACGTCTACGTCACCGGCGACGGCGCCAAGGTGGACGAGGACGGCTACTTCTGGCTGCTGGGCCGCGTCGACGACGTGCTGAACGTCGCCGGCCACCGCGTCGGCACGATGGAGGTGGAGAGCGCCCTCGTCGACCACCAGCAGGTCGCCGAGGCGGCCGTCGTCGGCAAGGAGCACGAGATCAAGGGACAGGCCGTCTGCGCGTTCGTCACCCTGAAGGAGGGGGTGACGGCCACAGACGACAAGCTGGCCGAGCTCAAGCAGCACGTCGCGACCAAGATCGGCGCCATCGCCCGTCCGGACGAGATCATCTGGACCGCCGACCTGCCGAAGACGCGCTCGGGCAAGATCATGCGGCGCCTGCTGCGCGACATCGCGGCCCGCAAGGCGCTCGGCGACGTGACGACGCTGGCCGACCCGACGATCGTGGCGAAGCTCCGGGAGCAGTACGAGGAAAAGGAGGGCTAGGCGTCTGCGCCGCAGAACGGCCATTCCGCTCGGCGTTCTCCTGCTGACCGGCGCGCTGGCCGCCGGCGCGCTGGCGGCCCAGGAGAACGCCGCCGACCTCTACGCCTGCGGCGATGAGCCGCACGCCGAGGCGGCGGCTGTCGGCCTGACGCTGTGCGACGCCCTGCCGACGGACGCCCTGTCCGCCCGCGCCGGACCCGAGAACCTGCAGGTGCGGGAGGGTGCGCTGGTGACGGATGTGCCGCCCGGCGGCGTCTCGAGCGTCGCCGGCTTCGCGGTCGGCGACCTGATCTACCGCGTGGGCGGGGTCGACGTCCCGGATGCCCGAGCGGCCGTCGAGAACCTCGGCCGCGTCGGCTCGCGGGCCGACACGGTGGTGAACTTCCTGCGCGGCGGCCGGCCCTACCGCATCAAGCTGCGGCGCGAGTAGCCGCCCGCGCGCGTGATATCATCGGCCTTCTATCTCAGCAAGGAATGAACGGATGACCAAGGCTACACGCAGCTTCCTCGTGCCCGTGGCCTGCCTGCTCGTCTGGCCGGCGCTCCTGGCGCCGGGGACCGCCTCGGGACAGGACTGGCCCAGTTGGCGCGGCCATGGACAGAACGGCGTCTCCGACCAGGGGTCGCTCGTATCGAGCTGGTCGAAGGACGGCGAGAACCTGGTCTGGTCGGACCGCTGGATCGGCCGCTCGACGCCGGCGGTGTTCGACGGGCGCGCCTGCGCGAACGGACGCACTGGCGACGGGGTCTCGAAGCAGGAGATCGTCGCCTGCTGGAACGCCGAGGACGGCGCGAAGCTGTGGGAGCACAAGTTCAGCGTCGCGAACACGACCGTGCCGTTCAACCGCGTCGGCTGGGGGAGCGTCACCGGCGATCCCGAGACCGGGTACCTGTACGCCCTGAACATCGACGGACACCTGAACGTGTTCGACCGGGACGGCGGCATCGTCTGGAGCTGGCGTCTGGCCGAGGAGCTCGGCCGCGCCTCGGGCTACGGCGGCCGGACGTCGACGCCCGTCATCGACGAGGACCGGCTGATCCTCTCGGTCATCGGCGGCCTGTGGGGCGACTACGCCGGGCCGCCCCGCCACCGCTACGTCGCCTTCGACAAGCGGACCGGCGAGGTGCTGTGGATCTCCACGCCGGGCGGCAACGTCGCCGACATGAACACGCAGTCGGTGCCGATCGTCGCCGTCGTCGAGGGCCGGCGGCTGCTGATCGACGGCAACGCCGACGGCCACATCTACGCGCTGCTCGCGCGCACCGGCGAGAAGGTCTGGGAGTTCCATCTCTCGCAGCGCGGCATCAACGTCTCGCCCGTCGTCGAGGGCACGACCGTCTACGCGGCGCACAGCGAGGAGAACGTCGACAGCGGCTACATGGGGCGCGTGGTGGCCATCGACGCGACCGGCAGCGGCGACGTGACCGCCACGCACGAGCTGTGGCGCGCCGACGAGCTGGCGGTGGGCTTCTCGACGCCCGCGTACCACGACGACCGGTTGTACGTCATCGACAACTCGGCCAACCTCAGCGCGCTCGACGCCGGCAGCGGCGAGGAGCTCTGGACGACCAGCATCGGGACGGTCGGCAAGTCGTCGCCGGTCTGGGCGGACGGCAAGCTGTACGTCACCGAGGTGAACGGCAACGTCACCATCCTCCAGCCGGCGGCCGAAGGGGCCACCGTGCTCGACCACGAGGAGCTGGCCGTCGAGGACGGGCGCTACGCCGAGATCTACGGCTCGTTCGCACCCGCGTACGGCCGGCTGTACCTGACCGCGGAGTCCGGCATCTACAGCATCGGCGACCCGAGCGCGCCGTTCGAGGCGCGGGACACGCCGGCGCCGGGGTTGGGCGCGGAGTTGCCTGCGGGCGAGGCGGCCAGCCTGCAGGTCGTGCCGGCGGAGGTCATCCTCTCGGCCGGGGACTCGGTCTCGTTCCGCGTGCTCGCCTTCGATGCCAACGGCGTCGCGCTCGGCGAGCGCGACGCCGCGTGGGCGCTCGACGGCCTGGCGGGCGCGCAACTGTCGGCGGCGGGCGCGCTGGCCACCCCGGACGGCTCGCCGAACGCGAACGGCAAGGTGACGGCGACCGCCGGCGGCCTGACCGGCAGCGCCCAGGTGCGCGTCTTCGGTCCGCTGCCGTGGACGGAGAACTTCGAGAACGGCCGGCCGCGGGCCTGGATCGGCGGCGGCGGCAACCTGCGGGGCGTGGACGAAGGCGGCCAGCAGATGCTGCGGAAGGGGCCGTCGCGCACCGGCATCCATCGCCATGCCCTCTACCTGGGGCCGACGGACATGTCCGGCTACACGATCCAGGCCGACGCCATGGCCACCCTGCGGGGCCGGCGGCGGGCCGACCTCGGGTTGATCAACAGCGGCTATACGCTGGACATGCAGGGCAACGCACAGCGCCTGCAAGTGCAGTCGTGGGCCGCCGAGCTGCGGATCGACGAACGGGTGCCGTTCGAGTGGGAGCCGAACGTCTGGTACACGCTCAAGCTGCGGGTGGACCAGGACGGCGAGCGCGCCACGATTCGGGGCAAGGTGTGGCCGCGCGACGATCCCGAGCCGGCGGACTGGACGATCACGGTCGAGGACCCCGTGCCGGTCGACGGGGGCAGTCCCGGGTTGATCGCCTACTCGCCGGTCGATATTTTCTACGACAACGTAAGGGTGATGGAGAACCAATGACTCGACACGGACTGACAACAGGTCTGGCGGTGCTGCTGCTGGCGGGAGGCCACGCGGCCGAGGCGCAGGACGTCGGCATGTTCGGCAACACGCCGGCGCGGAACATGGCGTCGGACGAAACCGGTCTGCCCGCCGAGTGGGACGTGCTGACCGGCATGAACGTGCTCTGGTCCCAGCCCGTCGGGTCGCAGGCCTACGGGGGCCCGGTGGTCGCCAACGGTCGCGTGTTCGTCGGCACCAACAACGAGGGCCGGCGCGACCCCGCCATCGAGGGCGACAAGGGCGTGGTCATGGCCTTCGAGTCCGAGACCGGCGAGTTCCTCTGGCAGATGGTGCACGACAAGCTGCCCGCGGGGCGCGTCAACGACTGGCCGCTGCAGGGCGTCTGCTCCACCGCGTACATGGAGGGCGACCGCATCTACTACGTCTCGAACGAGGCGCATGTCGTCTGCGTCGACGCCGAGGGCTTCAAGGACGGCGAGAACGACGGCCCGTTCACCGCGGAGGCGGACACGTCGGAGATCGCCGGCGACGTCATCTGGTCGTACGACATGATCGGCGAGCTGGACGTCTTCCCGCACAACCTGGCCACCGGCTCGCCCCTCGTCATCGGCGACATGCTGTACACGGTGACCAGCAACGGCGTCGACGAGGGGCACGTCAACGTCCCCTCGCCCTTCTCGCCGAACTTCATCGCGCTGAACAAGAACACGGGCGAGCTCGTGTGGGAGAACGCCGTGGTCGGCGAGAACGTGCTGCACGGCAGTTGGACGAACCCGGCCTATGCCGAGATCAACGGCCAGGGGCAGGTCATCTTCGCCGGCGGCGACGGCATCGTCTACAGCCTCGACGCCGCCACCGGCGAGATCATCTGGCAGTTCGACTGCAATCCGAAGGACTCGATCTGGGCGCTCGGCGGCCGCGGGACCCGGAACAACATCCTCTCGACGCCCGTCATCCACGACGACAAGGTGTACATCGGCGTCGGCCAGGATCCGGAGCACGGCGAGGCGCCCGGGCACTTCTGGGTGATCGACGCGACCGGCACCGGCGACGTCACCGACACGCACGTCGTCTGGCACCGCGGCGGCGAGGACTTCTACCGCACGATGTCCACCGCCGCCATCCAGGACGGCATCGTCTACATCTCGAGTCTCTCGGGATTCCTCCATGCGCTCGACGCCCAGACCGGGGAGTACTTCTGGACGTACGACACCTTCGCCGCGGTCTGGGCCTCGCCCTTCGCGGCCGACGGCAAGGTCTACCTCGGCGACGAGGACGGCGACATCGTGGTGTTGCGGGCCGGCCGGGAGCTGGAGGTGATCGGGGAATACACCCTGGGCGCCGCCGTCTACAGCACCCCGGTCGTCAGCGACGGCGTGATGTACATCCTGACCCGCAACCGGGTGTGGGCCCTCAAGGAAGGCGCGCAGAGCGACCCGCTGTAACGCACGCCGCGCCGGCCGCTCGTCGGCGCATCCGACTCGAACGAAGAGCCGGGCCCGGGGGCTGCCCCGGACCCGGCTCTTTTTCCTTGCGCCGCGGGTGGGCGGGAGCTAGAAGCCCAGCCCGCCGCCCCCGAAGCCGAAGCTCGCGCCGAGGCCGAAGACCGTCGAGCGGGCGGTGTTCCGGCCGGCGACCACCCGTCCCGCGAAGAAGTTCAGGCTGAGCCTGTCGGTGACGTTGGCGAGCAGCCGTCCGCCCAGGATGTGCGCGTCCTCCTCCAGCGCCGGAAACCGCGCCGGCGAGAAGCCCGGGCCGCCGATGTCGATGCCGGACGTTGCGTTGACCAGCCGGTAGTCGACGCCGACCGTCACCGCGTCGCCGGCGGGAAAGTAGCCCGACAGGTTGTAGAAGACGTCCGACGGGACGTCGACTTCACCGGTCGTCCCGCCAATGGCCTGCTCGTTGATCCCGGCGCTGCCGCGGTGCCGGTAGCCCAGCTCCGTCGAGAAGCCGAAATGGTCCCAGAACCTGCCGACGATGACCGATGCCTCCACCCCGTGGGCCCCGTCGCCCAGCGAGTTGATGTAGCCGGTGTCGTAGGCGCCGGCGGCGGTCAAGCCGACGCGCAGCGCGACGCTCGGCGCATTGATGATCAGCTCGTCGACGACGCGCCAGGTGAGGGCGACGTTGGAGTCCCCGATGCCGGCGAGGCTCTCCGACGGGGTCGGGCCGACCGGTCCGGGCACGAAGCTGCGGGCCCAGGCCGACTGCACGTCGAGGGCCAGCGCATCCGTGAAGGCGTAGTTGACGCCGAACCACAGCGTGCTCTGCGCCAGGTGCGCCCCGGTCGCGCCGAGCGGACCCTTGGTCTGCGTGTCCGCCCGGTAGAAGTCGATGGCGCGCTGGGACACGAACGAGACGCTGACAGCGCCGGTCTCGGGCTCCGCGATCCAGGGGGTGTTCTGAGCCTGAGCCGATTGAATCGACAGCGAGGAGAACAGGGCCGTGCAGGCCAGCACGGCCGCGAGCGACGAGCGGGTGCGATACATGGGTCGTGTCTTTCCTTGCATGGGTCCATCCCGAAGCATGGACTCGAGCTACAGCTTGTAGCGACGGGTGAGGAAGTAGTGCACCAGCTCCATCCTGAGAGCGCAGTCCTCGTCGTCCGCCGCCGTCGCGCCGCCGCAGAGCGCCCGGACGGCCGCGTCGTCGGCAGTGCCGGTCTCGCCGCCCTCGTACACCGCCTCGAGGCTGGCCGTCAGGCTGCGGGCCCGGTCGCGGTCGAGCTCGTTCCTCTGCAACGGACAGCCGTCGCAGGCCAGCTCGTTGAAGGTCAGCGCCTTGCCCTGCGAGTACGCCGCGCGGGGACTCACCTTGCCGGCGCCCGGCCCGATCGAGCCGGAGGCCTCGGCCGAGAGGTGAAACAGACCGATGCCGGCGGCCAGCAGCACGCCCAGACAGATGTTTCGCGTCATCCTCGCTCTCCTCCCATCACGTGTCGTTGCAGAACCCCGAACGAAAAGCCCTCAATCAACAAATACGTTTCAGTGCTGCTGCCGGTTCAGACTCCAGTCGTAGTCGTGCTCGACGGCTCCCTCGAAAACCTCGAGCTGCGCCGCGAGCTCGTCGTCGGCGTACTCCAGCAGGTGCGCCACGACGGCCTCCTCGGTGTCGCCGAAGTCCTCGGGGTACCACTCGTAGATGCTCGAGAGAACGATGAAGTCCTCGTCCACGACGTCCACGCCCCGGAAGTTGTTCACGTAGTCGCGCGCGCCGGCCTCGAGCAGCATCTCGGTATTCTCCGCGGTGAAGGCCGTCTGCAGCAGATGCGGGCAGCCGTAGGCGGCGCAGTTCACCGCGTAGTGAATCCGCTTGTCGCGCCAGAGGGGCCGCAGGATGCCGTGCTCGATGCCGTCCAGGGTCAGATCCTGGCCGGCGACGTTGGCGTGTACGTCGCCCCAGGGGCCGGTGTACGGGACCACGCCTTCGTGGATGTCGCGGATCGTGTCCACCGGATAGGCATCGAGCACGACCTTCACGGTCAGCGCGTTGTAGAGATTGATCCAGTAGGCCATCTGCTCCGCGCGGGGGTAGTCGCGGGGGTCGAGGCCCTGCAGGTAGTCGAGGTAGCCCGCCAGCCGGGCGCTGTCCGCGGCGTTGGCCGCAAGTCCCTCGTAGTCGACGAGATTGACGCCCGCCGCATCGGGGGCCAGATAGCCGTCCAGGATGTCCTGCCAGGCACTGTGGTCGATCCGCTCGACATTGCTCTCGTCGCTGGCGTCCCAGCCGACGATCTCGACCGCCTCCGGCGGGCCGCAGGCCCCGGCGACCAGCGCCGCGGCCAGCAGGCCGGCCAGCAGGCCGCGGCGGCGCGCATGTTCCTCGGTACTCTCGACGCAAGCTGTCCTCATGGTCGTTCTCAGCCTCCA
>CAYGCV010000144.1:0-10140 GCA_964348425.1 uncultured Vicinamibacteraceae bacterium
AAGTTATTGAAACTATAGCGTGTTACTGACCGGTCGAGGCGGTTCGGTCAGGAACTCCTGGTCGGCCTGCTCGACGGGACGCTGGAACGGCGTCAGGGTCGAGTTGTTCCAGATGCCCTGCAGGTCCGGGTCGCCCCACGCCGTGCGGAACGACTCGCCGGCCGGCTGGGCGGCGGCGAACGCCGGTACCAGCGCCATGCAGGCGAACACTGCGAATGCGACGGCCAGCCATCCCTTGCTCATCGGATCCTCCTCTTCGGTCCCTCCCGCGATACGCGGCGGGGGAGCCCGGCTCCGTGCGTCTGTCGTCCGCCCGCTGGCTACACGTCGGTCGCGAGCGACAACGGCTCCAGGTCCACGCGGCCGTTGCTGTCGCCGAAGCTGTCCGCGGGCACGCCGGCCTTGTCGAGCAGGCCCAGGAGCAGATTGGCCATCGGCGTCAGCTCCCTGAACCGGATGTGCCGCCCGCTGCGCAGCCGGCCCGCGCCGCCGCCCAGCAGCAGCAGCGGCAGGTTCTTGTGGTCGTGCAGGTTGCCGTTGCTCATGCCGCTGCCGTGCAGCACCATCGAGTGGTCGAGCAGGCTGCCGCTGCCGTCGGGCGTCGCGGCGAGCCGCTCGGCGAAGTACGCCAGCAACTGGCTGTAGTACGTGTTGATGCGGGCGATCGCCGCGATCTTCTCCGGCTTGTCCTGGTGGTGCGAGGTGCCGTGGTGGCCCTCGTTCACGCCGATCCACGGGAAGGTGCGGGCGCTCTGCTCGCGGCCGAGCTGCATGCTGAAGACGCGCGTGATGTCCGCCTGCCAGGTCAGCACGAGCAGATCGAACATCAGCTTCACGTGCTCGTCGTACGATTCCGGAATGCCGACCGGCCGATCCGGCAGCGCCAGCGTGGACTGCCCGGCCTGCTCCTCCGCGCGCTGGATGCGCCGCTCGACCTCCCGCACCGCGTCGACGTAGTTGCTGACGCGTGTCCGGTCGCCGGCGCCGAGGCTGCGCATCAGGCGCGCCATGTCGTCCGTCACCGAGTCGAGGATGCTGCGGTCCTTGCGCATCTCGGCGCGGCGCTGGTCGGCGGTCCCGCCCTCGCCGAACAGGCGCTCGAACACGAGCCGCGGGTTGTTCTCCATGGGCAGGGGCGTCGTCGGCGACGACCACGACAGCGTGTTGACGTACACGCAGTTGTAGCCGTTGTCGCAGTTGCCCACCAGGAAGCTGTTCTCCAGCGTCAGCTCCAGCGACGGCAGCCGCGTGTCGCGGCAGAGGCGCTGCGCGGCAATCTGATCGGCCGTCGTGGCCAGCAGGACGTCGGCGCCCTCGGTCATCTTCGGCCGGGCGGCGCTCAGCCAACTGGCGTTCGAGCGCGTGTGCTCCGCGTTGCCGTCCGTTCCGTTGCCCTGCGCGTTGCGGTGCTCCATGTTGGTGAGGACGATGAGCTGGTCCTGCACCGCCGCGAGCGGCTGGAGGATGGGCGAGAGCGCGAGCGGGCCGGCCTCGCCGGGCGGCGTCCACTGGTTCTGGGAACCCGTGGCCCACGACACGGAACCGTGCGGGAAGTAGATGAAGCCGAGCCGGCGCACGGGGTTGGCCGACGTCCGGGCCATGGCCGACAGGGCCGGGACCATCGAGTCGAGCAGCGGCAGCGCGACGGTCGCGCCGACGCCGCGCAGGAACGTTCGCCGGGGCAGATGCTTCTTCGTGATGATCATGATTGCTGTGCTCGCCTCATCTGGAACGGCGTGCTCTTGACCACGCCGAGAATGAGCGACGAGAAGCGGTATCCCTCCGCGGCCGCCTCACGCTCGATCGCCCGGATTGCCGGCATGTCGTGGTGCTCGACCGCGCGGCCCAGGCCGTACGTCAGCAGCTTGCTCGCCAGCGTTCGCACGAACTGATCCGATCTGTCCAGCAGGGCGTCGCGGAGCCCCGCGGCTCCCGCGAACGTCGTGCCGTCCGGAAAGCTCCCGGTCACGTCGAGCGACTCGAACCCGTCGGTGCGCTCCCGCCAGCGGCCGATCGCGTCGAAGTTCTCGAGCGACAGGCCGACGGGGTCCATTATCGCATGGCACGCCGCGCAAACCGGGTTCCGCCGGTGCTGGACCATGCGCTCGCGCATCGACAGCACGGCGTCCGATCCTTCCTCGCTCAGCGGCGGCACGTTGGCCGGCGGCGGGGGAGGCGGCGTGCCAAGCAGGTTCTCGAGGATCCACTTGCCCCGCACGACGGGCGACGTGCGGGTGGCGTAGGAGGTCACCGCCAGGATGCTCCCCTGGCCGAGCAACCCGCCGCGCGGACTGCCGGCCGGCAGGGCGATGCGCCTGAAGTGGCTCCCGTAGACGTTCGGCATCCCGTAGTGCTTGGCGAGCCGTTCGTTGACGAAGGTGTAGTCCGCGCTCAGCAGGTCGAGCACGCTCCGGTCTTCCCGAATGATGCTGTCGACGAACAGCTCGGTCTCCCGCCGGAGCGCCCGGCGCAGCGTCTCGTCGAAATCGGGAAACACGATGAAGTCGGGCGAGACCGCCGGCAGGTTGCGCAGGTAGAGCCACTGCGCCGCGAAGTTCGTCACGAGCGAAGCGGCGCGGGGATCCGCCAGCATGCGCCGCACCTGGCGCTCAAGCACGCCGGGCTCCCGCAGCGTGCCGTCGCCGGCGACCGCCAGCAGCTCGTCGTCCGGCAGGCTGCTCCAGAGGAAGAACGAGAGCCGCGACGCGAGCTCGAGGTCGGTGACGCGGTACGCGGCGTCCGCGGTCGCGCCCCCCGGATCGCGCTCGATGCGGAACAGGAACTCCGGGCTGACGAGCAGCCGGCGCAGGGCCATCTCGATGCCTGCCTCGAAGCCGCCCGCCGCGCGTCCCTCGGCGTAGAAGTCGAGCAGCGTGTCGAGAGCGCGGGGGGGCACCGGCCGGCGATAGGCCCGGCGCGCCAGGGTCGTCAGGATGTCCTCGGCGCAGGCGCGCTCGTCCGGCCCGCCGGGCGCCGGCCGGCAGGTGAAGATGCGGCGCCGGCTCGGCGTGTCGCCCGGTCCCGTCGCGTCGAAGGGGCCGGTGATCGTGATCGAGTAGACGGCCGGCTGCGTGCGCTGGTCCCCGCCGACGGTGATGTGCACCTTGAGGAACGGCTGCCGGTGCCGCTCGACGACGGCGGAGCCCTGGCTGACGAACGCCGCGCCCACGGTGTGGGCGCCGGCCGCGACCGGCACGCGCACCGCCAGGTCGGCGTCGGCGCTGCGGTCGGGCTGATTGTAGAGATCCAGCGACGCGCGCGACGGGTCGCGCCGCGATCGGGGCTCGATGGTGAGGACCTGCACCGGCTCCCCGTCCAGGGTGATGACGACGTCGTGCGGCTCCCGCAGTCCCCCGACCCGGTTGCTGTTCCAGCTCTTGCCGAGCTCGACGCGCACTTCGTACTCGGCGTCGACCGGGAAGTTGTAGCGGAACGCGGCGCCGCCGCGCGTGCCGAACGGCAGTCCCTCCACGTGACGGTCCTGGTTCAGGTCCGACGGGACGATGAACGTGTCGGCGACCGCCGAGCGCACGGGCGCGCCGACGGCCAGCCGGCTGATCTTCTGCGCCGCGCCGAGGTAGCGCTCCATCCGCCCCGCATCGAGGCCGCCCAAGCCCACGTTGTCGAATCCGGCGCTCGAATCGTCGGCCGGCAGCAGATCCGCGACGTCGATCTCGAGGTCCAGCAGATCGCGGATCGCGTTCTGGTACTCGGTGGCGTTGAGGCGGCGCAGCGCGTCGCTGCGTCCCGGGTCGGGATCGGCCGCGGCAGCGTGGTCGAGTCCGGCCTCGAGGAAGGCGGCCAGGCGCTCGTACGTCGCCGCATCCGGGCGCGGCCGGCCGGGCGGAGGCATCATCCCGGCCCGCAGCTTCAGCACGACCTTTTCCCAGATCTCCGCTCGGGTGTCCGGGTTGGCGGGATCGAGGGCCTCCAGCGTGAGCCCGGCCGTGCGCAGGCTGTCGTTGTGGCAGGTGACGCAGTAGCGTTCCAGCAGGGCCGCCGCGTCCCCCGCGGCGTGGTCGGCCCGCGCCTGGGATCCACCCGCCGCCAGCAGGTGTCCGGAGGCCGCCGGACCCAGCGCCACGAGACCAGCGGCAAGCGCCAACACCCCTCTCAGCATGGCCTAACTCTACCACTTCCCGGCGTGCCCGTCCGGCGCCGCAGCCGCGGCTTCGACGCTGCGCGCCCCCCGCGGGGACTGGTAGGATCCAGAGTATGAGAACAGGGAATGCGTGCTCCGGGTCACGGGTCGTCCGGGTGCTGGCGCTCGCGTGCCTCTGCGCCTCGGCCGTCGCGGCGCCAGCCGCCGCCGCTCGCGAGAATCCGTTGGCGGAGGCGGTCAAGCGGGCGGACGCGAGCGTGGTCCGCGCCCTGCTGGACGGCGGCGCCGACGCGAATGCGCCGGAGGCCGACGGCACCACGCCGCTGCACTGGGCCGTGCGTCTGGACGACCTCGAGCTGGCGGAGCTGCTGATGGGCGGCGGCGCCGACGCCCGGGCCGTCAACGCGTTCGGCATCCCGCCGGTGTGGCTGGCCGCCGTCAACGGCAGCGCGCCGATGCTCGAGCTGCTGCTCGACGCGGGCGTCGATCCGGGCACGACCGTGGCCGCGGGGGAGACGGTGCTGATGATGGCCGCGCGCACCGGGCGGGTCGACGCCATCGAGGTGCTGCTGGCGCGCGGCGCCGACATCGACGCGGTCCAGCACGACGGCCAGACGGCGTTGATGTGGGCCGCGACGGAGGGGCATGCCGACGCGGTGCGCGCCCTCGTCGCCGCGGGCGCCGACGTCGAGGCGCGCACGGTCGTTCCCGAGAGCCCGTTGCGGACGGGCCTCGAGGGGCCGGCGCCGCACGGCTTCACGGCGCTGCTGTTCGCGGTGCGCGCCGGCCACGTCGAGGTCGTGCGGACCCTGCTCGAGGCGGGGGCGGACCCGAACGACCGGTTGCCCGACGGCACGGGCACGGTGGTGCTGGCGGCCACCAACGCGCACTGGGAGCTCGGCGTCCTGCTGGTCGATGCCGGCGCCGACCCGAACGCCGCGGGGCAGGGGTGGACGGCGCTGCACGCCATGACCTGGGTGCGCCGGCCGAACTTCGGCTTCAACCCGCCCGGTCCCGTCACCACCGGCAATCTCGACAGCCTGAGCTTCGCGCGGGAGCTGGTCGCCCGCGGCGCCGATGTCGACGCCCGGATGACGGCCGAGCCGCGCAACGGCTACCGCAACGCGCTCAACCGCGTCGGCGCCACGCCGCTCCTGATGGCCGCGCGCCTCGCGGACGCCCCGCTGATGCGCGTCCTGCTCGAGCTGGGCGCCGATCCCACGCTCACCAACGAGGACGGCGCGACGCTGCTGATGGTGGCCTCCGGGCTCGGCATCCACTCGCCGGGCGAGGATCCGGGGACCGAGGCGGAGGCGCTCGCCTGCGTCGAGATCGCGCTCGAGCTGGGCGGCGACGTGAACGCCGTGGCGCTGAATGGCGAGACGGCGCTGCACGGGGCAGCCTACCGGGGCGCGAACTCCATCGTGCAGCTCCTCGTCGATCACGGGGCCGACACCTTCCACACGGAGAACGAGGCCGGCTGGACCCCGCTGCGGATCGCGCAGGGCGTCTTCCGGACCGCGACCTACAAGGAGGCGCCCCACACGGCGGCGCTGCTCAGCGAGCTGATGGCGCGGCAGCCCTGACCATGGCATCCGGCCGGTCGTCGCCCGGAAACGTCGCCTGCGGCTCCGATTGCCGCCCACAGCAGACCTCATCCAGCACATGCAGGCGCTGCTCCATCGCGACGTGGCGGCCGAGGTCGAGACGGTGCGGTCGTCGGCCGCTCCGGACGCCGCGGTCAAGCTGGCGCGATCTTGGACTCTCCCCTGCCCTGCTCCCTTGCCGGGCTCGAGAGATGCCCGCACAGTCGATTCCTCGCAACGCCCGCTGGCGATCCACGTCCGCGCGGACGTTTTCGCCCGCGTCGTCTTCGACCGGTTCCCGGGCGTAGCCGTCGACTGCGTCCCGGTCGGCATCAAGACCGCCGTGTGATTCCGCCCACTCGACCCATGCTGGCAGTGGCAGGTTGGGTTCCTCTGCCAGTACGCGATCAAGAAACTCCCGCACTGCTCTGTCAATAGCCACAACGGCCTGGTCCAAAGCAAGGAACATGCCATGCACTCATGGTGAGCACTAAACTGCTGATCGGCAATGAGATACTGCATCAGGGAGGGGCCGCCACGCAGCGGAAGACAGGTCTGAATGGCCACAGACTAGGCAGTGTACGCCAGACAGGTGGTGTAGTCGACCATCTGCAAGGACCCGGCCCGCAGGGTTTCAGTTCGCCAGGTCTGGCGCGACGGGCCCGCCGTCGCTACCGGTGCCTGACGCCCGCATCGGCATGCTCGAGGCGCGAATCACCCGGCGTATCGTGCTCGCCCTCGGGGCATTCGCCGCGCGCGTTCGCCGATACCCTGAACGGCGCCGTAGATGCGTCATGGCGTCTCGAACCACGCCTCGATTTCTCGAGGTAGACGCGCAGCATGTCCGTGCCGCTCGAATCGTAGATGACACGCCCGCGTCGGTAGCCCTGACCGGTCTACCGGCGCGTTTCGGGCAGGCGGCGCTCGTCGGATCCGTCGTAGACGTGCCCGGTCGGGTCGATGAGCCGCATCGGCGCGTGGCGTCCCTGCTCCTCGATGGCGTGCGCGACGATGCCCGGCAGGCGCGAGATCATGAACAGGGCGCTCGCCGCCTCGGCATCGAAGCCCAGGTCGCCGCAGATGGCCGCGATGGCCCCCTCCTCGTTGATGTGCGGGGGCGCATCGGCCGCGTCCTGATGGCGCTCGGCGAGCACGCGCTCGACCGAGCGGATGAGCTGCACGTGGGCGCTGTCGAGCTCGAGCTCGAGCGCGAGCTGCAGGAGGCGGGCGGCGCGGGGATCCCGCGTGTGAAACCGATGCCCGAAGCCGGGCGGCGGTGCGCCGTCCTCCAGCGCCTGGTTGACCAGCCGCCGGGCGGCGTCGTCGGGCGACACCCAGTCGCCGACCAGGGCCAGCCCGTCGGTCAGGAACCGCAGGCAGGCCTCGATGCTGCCGCCCCCGCCCAGTGACGATCCGAACGCCAGGACGCCGGCGGCCGCCGCCGCGCGGATCGGGGCTCCGGTCGTGGCGACGTTGCGGGCGGCCAGCGTGGACGGCGGCGTCGCCCCGTGATCGATCGATGACACGAGAAGCGCATCCATCAGGCGCCCGACGGCAGGCGACGGCAGCTCGCCGCTGAGCAGCAGATAGACCGCCTCGGCGAACGACAGCCTGCCCATCAGGTCGTCGAGGCGGTAGCCCCGGACGAGAATGCGGTTCGGCTCGATCAGCGTGATCCCGGTGCGCCAGTCCGCGGGGGCGGCGGCCTCGCCCGGATCCTCGCCGGCCCGCGCGCCGGCTGCCCGCCGCGTGCCGCTCGCTCTGCCGTCGGCCTCCGCCGCAGCGCGCGGAGCGCGCCGGGACGGAGAGACTCGCTTGGCCATGGCGAAGCCACTATACACGAGTGGCTGCGCCGCGCCGGCGGTCAGGGCGCCACCGCGATGTACGGCAGATGCCGGTAGTTTTCCGCGTGGTCGAGGCCGTAGCCGACGACGAAGACGTCGTCGATCGTGAACCCGACGAAGTCGATCGGGACCTCCCGCCGCCGCCGGGACGGCTTGTCCAGGAGGCAGACGGTGCGCAGCCAGGCCGGACGCTGGGCCAGCAGGCGGCCGCGGAGGGCGTTCAGCGTCGTCCCCGTGTCGACGATGTCCTCGACGATCAGCACGTGCCGGCCGCGCAGATCGCGCGGCTCGAGGCTCCAGTACGTGACGCCGGAGGACTGCTTCCCGTTGCCGTAGCTCGCGCCCCGCGCGAAGTCGATCGTGACCGGCCGGGAAAACGCGCGCGCCAGGTCGGCGAGAAAGATGAACCCGCCGGCGAGCATCCCGACCAGATGGATGGTAACCTCGGGGGGCGTGCTCGCTTCGATGTCGGCCGCGAGCTCCTCGACTCGGCGTTGGATCCGATCGGCCGAGAAGAGCGGGACCAGGGGAGGAGCGCCCACGACCATGAGGCAGGCAGCGTACTACAAACGCCCGTCGTTTCCACGCGGGACCCCGCTGAGCGCCCTGGCGGCGGCGCTGCTGTCGACGCTGCTGGCGGGCGGGCTGCCGCCGGCCGCCGCGGCCCAGCCTCCCGCGGGGGAGGACCCGGACATCCGCCTGTTCTTCGAGGCCGCGAATCCGGACGACGACGCCGCGGAGGAAGCGCTCGAGCAGATCGCGGCCGCCTGGCGCGACGGCTACGCGCCGATCGTGCGCGACATGCTGCGGCTCCTGCGGCCACCGGCGCCCCCCGCACCCACGCTCGGCACGCTGGATCCCACGCGCACCGAGCCGGCGTTCGAGCTCACGCTGCGCCGGGAGCACCCGTCGACCCGCGTCTGGCGGCGCCTGATGCGGTTCGTCGAGCAGCAGACGGGTGAGCGCTTCGGGGGCGAGGTGGACCGGCTCCAGCACTGGATCTGGGAGCAGCCGTACGATCCGCATCCGGACTACGCGCTGTTCAAGGGCGAGTGGTACGCCGCGGTCGACACGCGCTTCCGGAGCTTCTTTCCGCGTGGCGTGGAGGCGACGATCAGGCTGGACGAGATCGACTGGGGCGGCGTGGTCGTCAACGGCATCCCGCCGCTGGCGTATCCGCGGACGCTGCCGGCCGCCGCTGCCGACTACCTCGACGACGACCACGTCGTCTTCGGCATCGCGGTCAACGGGGAGGCCCGCGCCTACCCCAAGCGCATCCTGGCGTGGCACGAGATGGCGCTCGATCGGCTCGGGGGCGTGGAGCTGACGATCGTCTACTGCACGCTGTGCGGGACGGTCATCCCGTACGAGAGCGTCGTCGACGGCCGGCACATCACCATCGGCACCAGCGGGTTCCTGTACCGGTCGAACAAGCTCATGTTCGACGATGAGACGAAGAGCCTGTGGAACACGTTCGAGGGGGTGCCCGTGGTCGGCCCGCTGGTCGGCAGCGGCCTGCGCCTGCGGCACCGCTCGGTCGTGACCACGACCTGGGAGGAATGGCGGCGCCTCCACCCGGAGACGACCGTCCTGTCCCTGGAAACGGGGCACCGGCGCGACTACTCGGAAGGCGCCGCCTACCGCGACTACTTCGGCACCGACCGGCTGATGTTCCAGGTGCCGCAAGTCGACGATCGGTTGCGGAACAAGGACGAGGTGGTGGTGATGCTGCTCACGGACGCCGCCGGCGCGCGTCATCCGCTGGCGATCGCCGCCGGCTTCCTCCGCGACAACCGGGTCTACGAGACGGAGCATGCCGGCCGGCGGCTCGTGGTGGTCACCAGTGCGCGGGGCGCCAACCGCGTCTATGCCGCCGGCGCCGACCGCTTCACCCGGTTGCTCGACGACGGGCGCGTGGCCGACGCCGCGGGCGGGGTATGGCGGGTGGCGGAAGAGGCCCTGGTGGCCGACGGCGACCCCGAGCGGCGCCTGCCGCGCGTCGCCGCCCAGCGGGCGTTCTGGTTCGGGTGGTACTCGCAGTTTCCGGACACCGTCCTCATCAGGTAGGCGGCCGGCGGTCAGTGCGGCGCGATGTCGAGCTCGATGTAGCCGCCGGCGGATGTCCACTGCACGCGCTTCGCGGCCAGCCCGGTACCCGGCGCCTGGAAGTACACCAGCACCTCGATATAGCTGTCCTCGAGCGGGTGGACCAGCGCGCGCGCGATGCCCAGCGCCTCGTTCAGCCGGTGGGTCTCGACATCGACAATCAGGACGCCGAGCGCCGACACGTAGTCGACGACCTGCCAGCCGAGCCCGCGCAGCGACGGCCGGGGCCGGAACCGGGCCGTGGGAGAGGTCAGGGCCTGGGGCGTCATCAGCACCCACGCCCCCGGCGGCGCCACGTCCGGCAGGGGCGCGGGCGAGGGCACCGCGGCAATTCTCGCAAGGCCCGCGACAGCCGCCGCCGCGCCGACGGCGATGAGCACCTTCCTCACGGGTGGAGTCTAGCAGCCCGCCGCGAACGGCCGCGTCGCGCTTCCGATGCCGTCCCGACGCCGAATCGGCTATCCTAAGGAGTCTGCGCCGCAGAACGGCGCACACTCCCCCA
>CAYGCV010000145.1:0-10130 GCA_964348425.1 uncultured Vicinamibacteraceae bacterium
CTGAACAATCGCTTACTCGCTTTCGACCGAATGCGTGCGTTAGCGCGTTGTGTAGTCACCGCGTCGATTAGTACGCATGCTCACAATTTGTATATACTGCGCATGCCTTCGCTCTTGACGCTGAGCGGCGCGAACTCGGTGATGTCGAGTGCGCCGGACCAGAAGTCCCGGTGCTTGATCAGCAGCCAGTTCCGCCCGCGCTGCCGGGGCGGGGTGGTCGAGCGGTCCCGCGTGCGGACGAGCGCCCACGAGCCCTTCAGCTTGTAGCCGTCCAGGCTGAACTTCAGGTCGCCCTGCGCCAGCGCCCGGCCGACGTCGGCGCTCGCCGGCGCCCAGGTGCCGTAGTCCCACAGCATGACGACGCCGGCGCCGTAGCCGGCCGGAATCACGCCCTCGAAGTCGCCGTAGTCGAACGGGTGGTCCTCGGTCCGCACCGCCATCCGCTTGTCGGCCGGATTCAGCGACGGACCCTTCGGCACGGCCCACGAGAGCAGCTCGCCCTCGTGCTCGAGTCGCAGGTCGTAGTGCAGGCTGCTGGCCAGGTGCTTCTGGACGCAGAAGTAGGGCGCGTCGTCGCGCCCCCGCCCGCGCCGCCGTGCGTCGCCCCGCGGCTCCGGCGTCCGCGAGAAGTCGCGCTTGCGCCGGTACTCGTCGAGAGGCATGGTGCATCGCCGCCCGGCGCGCAACGCCGCCGGCGCGGCTGCTCACGTTATCATCCATCATCATCGAACGGGGCCCGGAAGAGACAGCGGCGCAGGAGCAGCCCATGCAGCGAGACGGAACCGAGTGGTTCGGCCATCCCGGCGGTCTGGCGACCCTCTTCTTCACCGAGATGTGGGAGCGGTTCAGCTACTACGGCATGCGCGCGCTCCTCGTCCTCTTCATGACGGATCTCGTGGCGCGCGGCGGTCTCGGCATGACCGACGTCACGGCCACCGCCGTCTACGGGCTGTACACGTTCGCGGTCTACGCCGTCGCACTGCCGGGCGGCTGGATCGCCGACCGGCTGACGGGGCAGCGCAACGCGGTGCTCTACGGCGGCATCGTCATCGCGGCCGGGCACTTCACGCTCGCGATTCCCACGTTGACCGCCTTCTATCTCGGCCTGCTGCTGATCGTGCTCGGCACCGGCCTGCTCAAGCCGAACGTGAGCGCGATCGTGGGCGACCTGTACCCCGAGGGCGGCGCGCGGCGGGACGCCGGATTCTCCATCTACTACATGGGGATCAACATCGGGGCGCTCGCGGGCCCGCTCATCTGCGGCTACCTCGGCGAGGAGATCAACTGGCACCTCGGGTTCGGCGCCGCCGGCGTGGGCATGCTGCTCGGCGTCGTGCAGTACGTGTGGGGCTGGCGGCGACTGGGCGAGGCCGGCGTGCTGCGCGCGCAGCACGCCGGCGAGCAGGCGGGCGCGCTGCGCTCGCTGGCGGGCGGCAGCGCCGCGCTGGCGGCGCTCGCGGTGGTGCTGGCCGCGCTGCATCTGGCCGGCGTGCTGACCCTGTCGATGGTCGGCGTCGCGCAGGCTGCCAGCGTGATGATCACCGTCCTGGTGATTCTCTACTTCGCGTACGTATTCCTGCTGGGTGGGCTCGACCCGGAGGAGCGCCGGCGCGTGGCGGTCATCCCCGTGCTGCTGATCGCGGCCGCGGTCTTCTGGGCCGGCTTCGAGCAGGCCGGCTCGTCGATGAACCTGTTCGCCGAGCGGCTGACGGATCGGAACGTGCTCGGCTGGGAGCTGCCGGCCACCTGGCTGCAGTCGGTCAACCCCCTGTTCATCATCATGCTGGCCCCGCTGTTCGGTGCGCTCTGGCTCGGCCTCGGGGCGCGCAACCCCTCGATTCCCGTGAAGTTCACGTTCGGCCTCGTCCAGCTCGGACTCGGCTTCCTGGTGCTGGCCTGGGGGGCCACCTTCGCTGCGGAGGACGGCGGCGTCAGTCCGATGTGGCTCGTCGTGACCTACTTCTTCCATACCACGGGGGAGCTGTGCCTGAGCCCGGTCGGGCTGAGCAGCATCACGAAGCTGTCCCCCAAGCGGCTCGTCGGCCAGATGATGGGCATCTGGTTCATGGCCTCGGCGCTCGGCAACCTGCTCGCCGGGCTGGCGGCCGGCCTGATCGAGAGCCTGCCGCTGCCGCAGTTGTTCGGCGCCATCGGGCTCGTCGCCATCGGCGCCGGCGTGGTGCTGCTGCTGGCCAGCGGGCCGATCCGCCGGCTGGCGGCAGGTTCCGGCTGAGCTGGTGCCCGTCCTGCCGAACGCCGAACCAAGTTGAGCTATGCCGGTCAGTCCGCTAGAATCCTGATTGCCTCGCTCGTCCAGGCCGGTGGGAGAGCGGTCGCTCGGTGTCGGCTCCCGGGTCGGTCGGTGCCGGGTGGAAGGTAACCCATGAGCGTGCAGAACAGGGCGGCCGTGCGGCGGCTGTACAAGGAGGTTCTGGGCAAGGGCAATCTGGCGGCGGCTGACGAGGTGCTGGCACCGGGTTTCGTCGACCACATGCCGCTGGTCGAGACGCCGGACCGGGACGGGCTGCTGAAGGCGATGATGGCGGCCCGCAAGGCGTTCCCGGATCTGCGCTATCGTGTCGTCGCCGAGATTTCGAACGAGCACTGGATTGCAACGGCGGTGGAGGTGGACGGCGGCGTTCACCGGGGGCCCTTCATGGGCGTGCCTCCCACCGGCAAGCCGGTGAAGTGGACGGAGACGCACCTCTGGAAGGTCATCGACGCGAAGATCGTCGAGCACCACGGCAACGTGAGCATGTTCGAGATACACAAGATGATCGGATCGCACAATCTCGAATCGAAGCTCCGATGATGCGCGGCCCGGCTCGCGGCAGCGGGTCGGCCTGAACGGCCTGGCGGTCCCGCGGAGCGGGGAGCGTCCCAGGCGCCAATCAGCGGGACAGCGGGAGAGGCGGCTTTATGATCAAGCGCGTAGAGGTCCAGTATCGCGGGATTTTTCAGAAGAATCTCGGCAAGTACATCGGCGGCGACATCGTGATGATAGCCAGCCGGATGGGGCGGGTCGCCTTCTCGAACGGCCGCTACAGCGACGCGCCGGAGCGCAACGGGATACCGTGCAAGTACTTCGCCTTCGTCTCGCCGGATCTCTCCGAGGAGGAGCTCGAGGCCGAGTGCGGGGCGAAGCTGGACATCGACGCGGCCGACGTGTCGCTGGTCGTCGACGACACGATGGCCAAGGGCGTGGAGCCCTGGGGCTGGCACGGCATCCGTCCGGTCAACGAGAAGGTCGGGCACAAGGGCTGCCTGCTGATGGTCTCGCGGCGCGAGCACGACGACCTCATCCGCTTCCTGGAGCGGAAACCGTATCCCTATCGCCTGGCGACCCTGGACGGCGACCCGAGCCTGGCCGGGCTGTGGGTCTACAAGGACGACCTGACCCGGGAGCGCTGTCTCGGCGCGATCGCGGCCGTCGACCCGGGCGTCATCGGCATCGAGGCGGTGGAGGAGTTCCTCCTGGAGAGGTCCGGCGAGGAGCACCGTGCGCAGGCCGCGCGCGAAGCCTACGAGGCGACGTTGCGCCGCATCAAGGTGGTCAACACCGATCAGGGCATCGAGTGGCCGCACGAGATCCCGGTGCTGCCGAAGTGGCACGAGTTCGAGGAGGGCGGCGTCGTGGTGCCGGCCGTCCCGCGCGGGTTCCAGCTCGGGCCGCGCGGCCAGAACCGCAACGACGGCTTCAAGCACGGCACGTCCAAGACCGAGCGGCCGGTCGTCCGCTTCGATCTGTGCATCAAGTGCACCCTGTGCTGGGCGGACTGTCCGGACGAGTGCTTCGACCCGACGGATGACGGCCTGTACGACGTCAACTACGAGGTGTGCACGGGTTGTCACAAGTGCGCCCTGGTCTGTCCGGTCAAGGAATGCATCGTCATGGTCGACGAGCTCGAGTTCGAGAACACCGACAGCCCGTGGGAGCACCACAAGCGCGATCCCGCCGACTACGTCAAGTGGGCGGAGCAAAAGAAGGGCAAGACCCGCATCCGCTATGCGCACGTGACCGGGACCGGCGTGGAGAAGAGCGAAGGAACGACCGTCCCGGCCAAGGGGTGACGGACCTGTCGCGTAAGGAGGGATCGTGACGATTGCGCAAGCAGTAGAGGTGTGGGACCGCGAGGAGCTGCTTACCGGCTGTCAGGCCGTCTCGCACGCCGTGAAGCTGGCTGACGTCGACGTGATTGCCGCCTACCCGATCCGACCCTATACGGAGGTGATGGATCAGCTCTCGCAGTTGATCGCGAACGGCGAGCTCGACTCGGAGTACATCGTCGCCGACAGCGAGCACTCGCAGTTCGAGATCGTCAAGCACGCCAGCTCGGTCGGCGCGCGCGCGTTCGCCGGCAGCAGCGGGACGGGCTGGATGTACGGGTTCGAGGCGCTGGTCGTCACGGCCACGGATCGCCTCCCGCCGCTCTTCCTGGTCGGCAACCGGGCGCTCGACGATCCGGGCGCGTTCGGCGTGGAGCACAACGACGCCATGTCGCTCCGCGACATGGGCTGGCTGCTCTGCTGGGCGAGCACGGCGCAGGAGGCCCTCGAGCACGTGTTCATCGGCTACCGCGTCGCCGAGGACAAGCGGGTCCGCATGCCGATGGCGCTGGCGATGGACGGCGCCTTCCTGACGCACTCGCAGCACATGGTGAAGGTGCCGACCGAGGACGCCGTCAAGCGCTTCCTGCCGCCGTTCGACTTGGGCGAGCGGCGGATGCATCCCGACAATCCGGTCTCCATCGCGCCGCAGGTGAACGAGGACTGGGTGATGGAGCTGCGGCGCCAGAACTGGGAAGCCGCCCGCCGGGCCCGGCGCGTGATCAAGGAGGCGTACGAGGAGTTCAACGGGATCTTCGGCCAGCGCTACGACAATCCGTACTTCTCCGAGTTCATGACGGAGGACGCGGAGGCGGTGCTGATCGGCATCGGCGCGGTGGCCATGCCGACGCGGACGGCGTGCCGCCGCATGCGGGCGCAGGGGCACAAGGTGGGCTACGTCAACCTGCGCTGGTTCCGCCCGTTCCCCAGCGAGGAGCTGCGCGCGTGCCTCGGCCGGTTCAAGGGCGTGGGCGTCATCGATCGCGACTTCGCGCACGGGTCGCCCGACAACGGCGGGATCCTCATGCACGAGGTGCGGTCCTGCCTCTATCCGCTGCGCGAGCGCCCCAACGTCATCAACTACATGGGCGGCCTCGGCGGACGCGACATCTCGATCGAGGAATGCATCAAGATGTACGAGGAGACGCTGGCCGCCGGGCGGGGCGACATGCCGGAGGAGATCGTCAGCTGGACGGGTCTGCGCGAGTAGTCTGCAGGTGACGAGCGGTAGGGTGCCGCGGCGGCTCCGGCTCCGGCCGGCCTCGCGGGCGCCGGAGTGGGACGGCGGTCCCACAGCAAGGAAGGATGACGGAGATGGCAACTACGCTGCCGGTGATCGACTACGAGCATCTGAGGAAGGCCAAGGACGCTCCGCTGGAGGAGTTCTACACGTCGGGGCACCGCACCTGCCAGGGCTGCGAGTCGGCCCTGGTCATGCGCGACTTCGCCAAGGCGTCCGGTCCGCGCACGGTCGCGACGGGCGCGACCGGCTGCATGTACGTCGCCAACACGAGCTATCAGACCACGCCCTGGATCATTCCGTGGATGCACACGCAGCTCGGCGCCGGCGGCGCCTCCGCGGTCGGCATGGCGGCCGGCCTGCGGGCGCTCATGCGCAAGGGGAAGATCGCCAAGGAGAAGATCAACGTGATCAACTTCAGCGGCGACCTCGGCGGCGGCGACATGGGCCTGTCCGGCATGTCGGGCGCCCTGCAGACCGACTACGACCTGCTCATCATCCTCTACGACAACGAGTCGGCCGCGAACACCGACATCCAGGCCACCGGGCTGACCACCTACGGCGCGCAGACCACGTTCACGCCGCCCGGCAGCGTGCGGCGGATCATGCACGCCCGCTGGAAGAAGAACCTGGCCCCGATGCTCGCCGTCGGGCACCCGACCTGCCGCTACGTGGCCACGGCGAGCGCGACGTTCCCGGTGCTCGACTTCATGAACAAGACCCGCAAGGCCCTGAACGTCGGCGGCCCCACGTTCATCCACACCTTCGACCCGTGCCCCAAGGGCTGGGATTTCCACCCCGGCTACTCGCGGGAGCTCGGCGAGCTGGGGATCCGCTCCGGCATCTTCCCGCTCTACGAGATCCTCGACGGCAAGGTCACCTACACCTACGACCCGCACAAGAAGGGCCGCATCCCGGTGCGCGAGTACCTGATGAAGCAGGGGCGCTTCGCCCACCTGATCGACGAGGACATCGACTACATCCAGGGCATGGTCGACACGATGTGGGAGGAATGGGAGCTGCCCGGCATTGCGCCGATCAAGAGCGGCCTGGAGCTCGCCAACGCGTAGCTGACGGACAACGTTCGGACAGACGCGGGGGCGGCGGCCCCCGCGTCTCCGCCGGGCTGGCGGGGCGTTGCCCCGGAAACGCTACTGCTTGGGCTGCGGCGGGACGTAGTCCGGCGGGAGCGCCGCATCCTCGCCGAAGAAGAACTCTTCCATCGACCTGGCGACGAGCTGCTGGGCCTCCTTCTGCCACGGCAGGAGCCGGTACTCGTTGAGCAGCATCTTCATGCGCTCTTCCCAGACCTTCCACGCGTCGGCCGACACGTTCTCGTAGATCCGCCGCCCGAGCTCCCCGGGCCAGGGCGGCTCGCTCAGGCCGGGCAGCTCCTTCTTGAACATGACGCACCTGACGGTTCGCCCGCCCGCGCCGCCCGCCGGCCTGTCGTCGTGCTCAGCAGTCATGTCTAGTGGGTCCGTTCGGTCGCCGTCGTCCAGATGGAGATGTCCCGGCCGCCGAGGGTGGCCGTCACCACCCGCGTCACCTCGACGCGGACATCGTTGAAGCAGGCGCCGCCGCCGATGTCGGTCGGCGCATCCGAGACCAGGGCGTTGGCGGTCGATCCGTTCATGGTGCTCTTCCGCCACAAGCCCTTGGGCAACCCCACGGTGCCGGGCTTCATGTCGGGATTGAGCATGACCGGGCAATGGATCTCGCCCAGCGCATTGAAGACGCGCGCCGTGTCGCCGCTGGCGAGGTCGCGCGCGGCAGCGTCCCGCGGGTGGATCTGCAGCGCGGCCAGACGGGGCCTGAGCTCGCCGAGGGTCGACGTGATCGTCTTCTCGCTGGCGGGCGAGAGGAGGACCAGGGGATGGTCCTCCGCCGGGGCCTCCCCCCGATAGACGTACAGACCGGCGGGGGCGCAGCGCTCGAGCGTCTCCGGGAACAGATCGACCCTGCCGTCGGCCGTCCGCGGAAAGACGTCCCCGAACTGCACCGGCCGCGCGGGGCACGGCGGCTCGGCGGTCCCGCGCTGCAGCAGGCTCTCGCGCACCGGCTCCGGCATGGCGCCGGTGACGTGCATCAGCGCCTCGGGATCGGTCTCGGGCGCGCCGCCGCCGGGGAGGCCCAGCCGCGCCGCGAGCGCGGCGAACACCTCGACGTTCGGCCGCGAATCGCCCACGGGCTCGATGACCGGCTGCACGAGCTGGAGGTTGACCGCCCCGTAGCTGCGGGCGATGTCGTAGTGCTCCAGGAAGGTCGTGGCCGGCAGGACGACGTCGGCCCAGCGCGCCGTGTCGGTCATGACCTGATCGAAGACCACGGTGAACAGGTCGTCCCGTCCGAGGCCCCGCAGCACGCGGTTCTGGTCGGGCACGGTGACAGCCGGATTGGCGTTGTAGACGAACAGCATCTGCACCGGCGGGTCGCGGTACTCGGTGAGCGCCCGGCCCAGCCGGTTCATGTTGACCAGCCGGGTGTCCGGCTCGTCCGCCGCGATCCACGCCTCCGGGTCGAGGGGCCAGGCGCCCGAGTTGCTCATCGTGAAGCCGCCGCCGCGCACGCCGAACTTGCCGCCGACCGCCGGCAGGGCCAGCACGGCCGCCGCCGCGCTGCCGCCGTTCCGGTTCCGCTCCAGCCCCCAGCCGCAGCGGATCACCGCCGGCGACGTCTCCGCGTACAGCTCCGCCACGCGCTCGATCAGCTCGGCGTCGACGTCGGCCACGGCGGCGGCACGCTCGACGGTCCATTCCGCGGCCCGCTCGCGCAGCGCCTCGGCGCCGCGGGTGCGGGCGGCGAGGAACGCCTCGTCCGCCAGACCGTTCTCGAAGAGGAACCGGTGCAGCGCCAGCGCGACCGCGACATCGGTGCCCGGCCGCACCGCGAGATGGATGTCCGCCTGCCTGGCCAGCGCGGTGCGGCGCGGATCGATGACGACCAGCGCGGCGCCGTCGTTCATCGCCGCGCGGATGTGCGGCACCAGATGGATGCCGGATACGGATGGGTTGGCGCCCCAGACGACGATGAGGCGCGCGTGCCGGTAGTCGGCATAGGCGACGCCCGGCATGCGGCCGTAGAGTGCGCCGTTGACGGCCCCGGTGGGTGCGGCGCAGATGGTGCGCGCCAGGCGGCTGGCGCCCAGGCGGCGAAAGAGCTGCGCGTCGGCGGTGTCCTGCGTGACGAGGCCGTTCGAGCCGCCGTACGAGAACGGCAGGATGGCCTCGGCGCCCCAACGCTCGCGGATCGCCAGCATCTGCCTGGCCACCACGTCGAGCGCCTGCTCCCAGCCGACGTGCCTGAACCGGCCCTGTCCCTTCGGACCGCTGCGCAGGCCGGCGTGCCGCAGCCGGTCCTCGCCGTACACCCGCTCGCCGAAGCGGCGCACCTTGCCGCAGATGAACCCCGCGGTCACGTCGTGGCGCGCCGACCCGTCGATGCGGACGATGCGGCCCTTCTCCACCGACACGGCGAGGCTGCACGTATCGGGACAGTCGAGCGGGCACGCCGTGTCGACGGTCGAACGGCCCCAGCTCTCCGCGTCCTGCCCGGCCATCTGCACAGTCTAGCAGGCGCCAGGCCAGGCGCGGCGGTCCGCACGGCGCGGGCGTGCGAGGGCGCGGGCGTGCGAGAATGACCGGCGTGCGGCACGCTCGCGCGGCGCTCATCGTCGCGGCCGGCCTGCTGGCCGTGGCGCCCACGCCCTCGTCCTGGGTCGAGGCGCTCTACTCGCGCCGTTTCTACCCGCCGCTCCAGAACCTGCTCACGCCGTTGTCCGGCGCCGTTCCGTTCGCCCTGTTCGACCTGCTCCTCGCCGGGGCCGCGGCGTGGGTCGGCGTCTGGTGGATCGCCGCGCTGCGACGCGCCGGCGCCGGCGGCAGGCTGAGGGCGGTCCTGGCCGCCGGGCTGCGCACAATCGCGCTCGCCGCGACCCTCTACCTGGCCTTCCTCGTGGTGTGGGGGTTCAACTACCGTCGCGAGCCGCTCGCGGTGAAGCTCGGCCACGATGCCCAGCGCGTCACCCCGCAGGCGCTGCGGGAGCTGGGTGTCGAGACCGCCGACCGGCTCAACGACCTGTACCCGGCGGTACCGCCAGCCGGGTGGCCCGAGCTGGACGCGCTTCCGGCTCGTCTGGGGCCGGCCTTCGAGCGCGTGCAGCGGCGGCTGGGCAGCGACCGGATCGCGGTCGCCGGGCCCCCGAAGGCGACGCTGCTGGCGCCGTACTTCCGCTGGGCCGGCATCGACGGGATGGTCAGTCCGTTCACGCTCGAGATCCTGGTCAACGGCGCCGTGCTGCCGTTCGAGCGGCCCTACGTCGTCGCGCACGAGTGGGCCCATCTCGCCGGCTACGCGGCCGAGTCCGAGGCGAGCTTCGTGGGCTGGCTGACGTGCCTGGCCGGCGATGACGCGTCGCGCTACAGCGCGTGGCTGTACCTGCTGCCGCGCGTCGTGCGTCACCTCGACGAGGAAGGCCGCGGCCGGGTATGGGGGCGTCTGGCCGCCGGGCCGGCCGCCGACCTGCGCGCGGTGGCGCTGCGGCTGCGCGGCGCCGTCCCGGTCGTGCAGCGCAACGCCAGCCGCGTCTACGATCGGTATCTGCGGGCGAACCGCGTCGAGGCCGGCATCGCCAGCTACGGCGAGGTGGTCGACCTGGTGCTGGGGACCACGTCCTGGCGGACGTTCCCTGAGCGCCAGGAGTCTGCGCCGTAGAACGGAGCAGGCTCCGCAAGGCGCGCACGGCGCGCCTCGGCGGGAGCGGCGCGGGGCGCAGGGGTCCCCG
>CAYGCV010000146.1:0-10054 GCA_964348425.1 uncultured Vicinamibacteraceae bacterium
GACGCCGGGGGTTCGGGGCGCAGCCCCGTCTGAACTACGCGTGAGCGGTCAGCGCCGGGAACGGCTCGGGCAGGTTCTCCAGCCGGGTCAGGATCATGTCGCTCATCACCGGGGTCCGGTTGAAGTACCCGTCGCCGAGCGCGTCGGCGATCGCGCACAGGACGGCCCCGGCGCCGGCGCCGTGCGACGGTTCGCCGATGCCGCGCGCGCCCAGCGGGTTGAACGGGTCCGGCAGGTTGGCCGCGGCCCACTGCATCTCGCGCTCGTGCGGGACGTCGAGCAGCGTGGGCGGGCGGTTGGAGTAGAACCGCTTGGACACCTGCAGTCCCCAGCGGCGATCGTAGACCCACTTGCGTCCGAGCGCCTCGCTGAAGCCCTGGATGCCGCCCCCGTGAAGCTGGGCGGCGAGCGTGCGCGGATTGACGATCGTCCCGCAGTCGGTCGACACGCGGTAGTCCAGCAGGGCGATGGCGCCGGTCTCGAGGTCGACCTCCACTTCGGCGAAGCCGATGCAGTAAGACTGGACCCGCCCGCCCGTGGCGTAGTTGTCCTTCGCGACGCCCAGCAGCCCGCTGCCGGCCAGGGCTGTCGCCGACGTGACGGTCATGGCGTTGATGTCGTCGGGCAGCTCGTGGCCGTCGTAGCGGCCGCCGAGCTCGACGGCCCGGCGCGCCGCGCGGGCGAAGCTCAGGCCCCGCGAGCGGTTGCCGGACCGGAACACGCGGCCGTCTGCCACCTCGTAGTCGTCGGGGGCGCCGCCCAGATCGCGCGCGGCAATCTCCTGCAGCTTGCGCCGCGCGTCGTGCCCGGCCGCGTAGTTGGCGCGCGTGTGCGCATGCGTGGTCATCGTGCCGGCCTGGATCGAGCTCCAGGGCAGGTGCTTCGCGGTGTTGCCCCAGACGACCTCGGCGTGCTCCCAGTCGGTCTGCAGCGCTTCCATGGCGGCCCGGGCCGTGTCGAAGACCGACTCGGTGCCGAGGTTGCCGATCCCCTGGTGGATGTGGACCCGTCCGTCGGGGCGGATGACGAGCAGGCCGTCCATGCCGGAGGCGCCGGCCGCGAACGCGCTCAGCGCCACCCCGATGCCGGTCACCCGCGTGCCCTGCCGCCGGCCGCTGCGGGCCCGCATGGCGGGCCAGTCGAACGCCTCGGCGGCGGCGTCGGCCGCCTCGCGCACGAACGCGCTGGACACGTTGGGACGCCGGCCCTGGCGCGGCTGTCCGAAGGCGGCCTGTCCCGCCGGCGCGTTGATCCGGATCAGATCGAGCGGGTCGAGATTCAGGCGCCGGGCGGCCTTGTGCATCATGGGCGCCATCATCGACACGGTCTGGAGTCCGCCGGGCGCCCGCTGCGCCGAGCGCGGCGGGGTGTTCGTGTAGATGGACACGCCGCGCATGCGGTGGCTGAGCGGCTGGTACATCAGCGACGCGTAGTCGGCCGCCTGCATGTGGTCGCCCGACCGGCCGTACGGGCCGGCGTCCTGCACCAGGAACATGTCGATCGCCGTGACCCGCCCGTCGCGGCGGAACCCGACCTTGATGCGCCCCTGTATCCCGGGCCTTGCGCGGCCGATGAAGTGCTCTTCCTGGCGGGTGATGCGCATCATGACCGGCTTGCCGGCCTTGCGCGACAGCAGCGCGGGAATGGCCATCTGGATCGACCCGAACGCCTTGCTGCCGAACCCGCCGCCGCAGTACTCGGCGACCAGGACCAGATCCTCGGGCGCGATGCCGATGAGGCGCGCCGCCGGGCCGTGCGTGCGGGCCGTGCTCTGGGTGGAGGCGTGCAGATAGCACTTGCCGTGCTGCCAGTACGCCATGGCGCTGCGCGACTCCAGCGGCTGGTGCGACATGGACTGGTGGAACACCGTCTCGTCGAGCACGAGGTCCGCCTCCGCAAGGCCGGCCTCGACGTCGCCCACCTGCCACTCGTCGCTGGCGGCGCCGCCCGCCGGGAACTCGCCCCGCTCGGCGGCGGCCCAGTCGGCGTCCTCCCACTTGACCGTCGTGACGTCCGTGCCGCTCATCGTGTTGCCGTCGAGGCGGGCGTTCGGCCCGCCCGGGCGCAGGCTGTCGAGCGGGTCGAGCACGAACGGCAGCGGCTCGAGGTCGAGCCGGATGCGCTCGACGGCTTCCGCGGCCGTCGTCTCGTCGACCGCGGCCACGGCCAGAATCGGCTCGCCTTCGTAGCGCGGCTCGTCGGTGAGCGCGGCCTCGTTGGGCGCATCCACCGGCGGCAGATCCGCGGCGGTCAGGATGGCCGCCACCCCGGGCAGGGCCTCCGCGGCGCGCGTGTCGATGCGCCGGACCCGGCCGTGCGGCATCGGGCTCACGAGCAGCTTCGCGAACAGCATGCCCTCGGCCCGGAAGTCCTCCGCGTACTTGGCGCGGCCGGTCACCTTCGCCACCAGATCCGCCGTCGAGTACGGCTTGCCGATCAGCTTGTAGTCAGCCATGTCAGCTCCCGATTCTCCCTGAGACTACCCGCGCCCCGGCGCATTTGCAATACGCCGCGCGCGCCCGTTCCGCGCCGGCCTCGCCGGCGCGTCTATACTGGGGGACGGCGTACCCGACACGGGTCGTCCGCCGCCACCCGCGCCAGCGAGGAACCGGTATGCAGCGAGCGTTCGGCGTACTCGTGCTCGTCCCGGCCCTGGCCGCGTCGCAGCCCGCGCCGGCGGCGGGCCAGGATGCGCCGCACGTCTTCCGGGGCGCCTACCTGCTGCCGATTGCCGCGCCGCCGATCGAATCCGGCGTCCTGATCGTCCAGGGCGGTGCGATCGTCGCCGTAGGCGGGACGGATCTGGCGTCGCCGCCGGGCGCGGTCGAGCACGACCTGACGGGGCGCGTGCTGATGCCCGGCGTGGTCGACAGCCACTCCCACGTCGGTTCCGTGTCGGGGGGCGACCGCTCCTCGCCGCTGCATCCCGACGTGCGCGCGCTGGACTCCATCGACGTGACCTCCGACAGCTTCTGGCGCGCCCGCGCCGGGGGCATCACGACCGTGAACGTGATGCCCGGGTCGGGCCACCTGATGTCGGGCCAGACCGTCTACCTCAAGCTCCGCGCGGGTGGCCGCACCATCGAGGACTGGCTGTTCTGCGACGACCCGCTGACCGACGTGTGCGGCGGGATGAAGATGGCGAACGGCACGAACTCGCTGCGCGACCCGCCCTTCCCGGGCACGCGGGCCAGGTCGGCGGCCCTGGTGCGCGGCCTCTACCACGAGGCGCAGGCCTACGTGGAGCGGCAGGCGAGCCGGGCGGACGGCGACCCGCCGGCCGCGCGCGATCTGCGCATGGAGGCGCTGGCGGAGGTGCTCTCCGGCGAGCGCATCGTCCAGCACCACACCCACCGCCACAACGACATCGCCACCGTGCTGCGGCTGCGCGAGGAGTTCGGCTTCCGGGTCGTCATCCAGCACGGCACCGAGGCGTGGAAGCTGGCCGGCGAGCTCGCGGCGGCCGGGGTGCCGGTGTCGATCACCTTCATCGACGCGCCCGGCGGCAAGGAGGAGACCCTCGACTGGTCGCTGGAGGCCGGCGCGATCCTGGAGCGCGCAGGCGTCGACGTGGCCTTCAACACGGACGACTTCATCACCGACTCGCGGCTGCTGCGGCGCGCCGCGGCGCTCTCGGTGCGCAACGGCATGTCGCGCGCCGGGGCCCTGGAGGCGTTGACCCTGGCGCCGGCCCGGATGCTGGGGCTCGCGGACCGCGTCGGCTCCCTCGAGGCCGGCAAGGACGCCGACTTCGTGGTGCTGTCGGGCGATCCGCTGAGCGTGTACGCGACGGTCGAGCAGACCTGGGTCGAGGGGCAGCTCATCTACGACCGGTCGGATCCCGAGCACCGCCGCTACGCGGTGGGCGGCTACGACGTCTACCGCACCACCGCCGACGAGGAGCAGGCGCTGCGCCGCCTGCTGGCAGGGGAGGGGTGATGCGGGCGATGGCGGTTCCGCTCGTGCTCGCCGCCGTCCTGGCGGGCGGGTTGGCGGCGCCGGCCGCGGGCCAGGTGGCCGTGCGGGCGGGCGTCCTCCATACGGTCTCCGGGGCGCCGCTCGAGAACGCTGTCGTGATCGCCGCCGCCGACGGCAGCATCGAATGGGTGGGCCCCGCGGCCGAGGCGTCCGTTCCCGACGGCGTCGAGGTGCTCGAAGCCGCCGTCGTCACGCCCGGCCTGGTCGATGCGCACTCCGTCGTCGGCCTGTCGGGCGCGCTGAACAGCGACGCCGGCCAGGTGCGGGATCAGGATCAACTGGACAGGTCGGCGCCGATCCAGCCGGAGCTGCGCGCGGTCGACGCCTATGACGCCACCGAGACGCTCGTCGACTGGGTCCGCTCCTACGGGGTCACGACGCTCCACACGGGCCACGGCCCGGGCGCGCTCGTCAGCGGGCAGACCATGATCGTCAAGACCCGGGGGCGCACCGTGGAGGAGGCGACGGTCGTGCCGGTGCGGATGCTGGCCGCCACCCTCGGCCGAGCCGTTTCCTCGAACTTCCAGTCGCCGGGCACGGCGGCCAAGGGCGTGGCGATGCTGCGCGCCGCGCTGCTCGGCGCCCAGGCGTACGCGGAGCAGGTGCGGCGGGCGGAGGAAGGCGGGCAGGACGCCCCGGCGCCGCCCGCCCGCGATCTGGCCCGGGAGGCCCTGGGCCGGGTGCTCGCCGGCGAGCTCTCACTGCTGGTCACCGCCAACACCGTCACCGAGATCGGGGCGGCGCTGCGGCTGCGGCGCGAGTTCGGCTTCGACCTGGTGCTCGACGGCGCGGCCGAGTCCTACCTGCTGCTGGACGAGATCCGCGCCGCCGGCGTGCCGGTGGTGCTCCATCCCCCCATGAGCCGCGTCCGCAACGGTTCGTTCGAGACCGCCGCCGCGCTCGCCGCCGCCGGCATCCCGTTCGCCATTCAGACCGGCTTCGAAGGCTACGTGCCCAAGACGCGCGTGCTGCTGTGGGAAGCGGCCATCGCGGCCGCCAACGGGCTGGGTCCGGAGCGCGCGCTCGCGGCGGTCACGCTGGACGCCGCCCGCATTCTCGGCATCGACGAGCGCGTCGGCTCGATCGAGGTCGGCAAGGACGCCGATCTCGCCCTCTTCGACGGCGATCCGTTCGAGTACACCACCCACATCTGCGGCGTGGTCATCGAGGCCGAGGTGCTGTCCAGGGAGTGCCGGTAGACCCCACGTCCCGGTACGCTTCCGCACGCATTGGTGAGATAATGAGATGTCGTTTCCCGAGCGGCGGACGTGACGACTGGAGGACGAGAGTGAGAATCGGTCCAACCCTTGCAGCGATTGCGGCCGTCGCGGCGTCCGGCGTTGTCGCGGCCGGCGGCGCGGCGGCGCAGGACGCCGGGCAGGTCGTGTTCACGCGGGACGTGGTGCCCATCCTGCAGCGGTCGTGCCAGGTGTGCCACCGCGAGAACAACATGGCGCCGATGTCGCTGATGACTTACGCGGAGGTCCGTCCCTGGGCGCGGTCCATCAGGAACAAGGTGGTGGCCCGCGAGATGCCGCCGTGGCACATCGACAAGAAGGTCGGCATCCAGCACTTCAAGGACGATCGCTCGCTGAGCGACGCGGAGATCGCCACCATCGTGCGCTGGGTCGACGGCGGGGCGCCGCGCGGCAACCCGGCGGATCTGCCGCCGCCGGTCGAATTCCAGGACTTCGGCGCGTGGACCATCGAGCCCGACGTCATCGTGACGTCGCCGCCGCACACGGTGCCGGCCGAAGCCGGCGACTGGTGGGGCGACTACATCGTGCCGTCCGGCGTGACGGAGGATCGCTACCTCCAGGCCATCCAGACCCGGGCGGGCGACCTGCGCGTGGTGCACCACGCCCTGACCTACGCGGTCACGGACCCGAATCCGCAGGCCGACGACAGCTCCAACGACCTGTTCCTGAACGAGTACGCGGTGGGCAAGAACGCCGACCAGTATCCGGACGGGACGGGCAAGCTGTTCCCGGCCGACGCGCAGGTGCGCTTCAGCTTCCACTACCACTCGGTCGGCGAGGAGGTCGTGGACCGGACCGAGCTGGGCCTGAAGTTCTACCCGGCGGGCTACGAGCCCGACCACGTGCTCTGGTCGCGCCAGCTCGGGCTGGCCGGCGAGCTCGACATCCCGGCCGGCCAGGTGACCCGGCACGACGGCTACACCAGGATGTACCTGCCCGGCCGGCTGACCGGCTTCCAGCCGCACATGCACTTCCTCGGCACCCGGCAGTGCCTGGAGCTGATCTACCCCGACGCCACCACCGAGATGGTGAGCTGCGCCAACTTCGACTTCAACTGGCACATCGTCTACAACTACGCCGACGACGCGCAGCCCATCTACCCGGCCGGCACCACCATGCACGTGATCAGCTACCACGACAACACCGCCGCGAATCGCGGGAACCACGACCCGGCCAACTGGGCCGGCAGCGGCAACCGCACGATCGACGAGATGGCGTTCGGCTGGATCAACTGGTACGACCTCAGCGAGGAGGAGTACCGGGCCGAGCTCGAGGCGCGCCGGCGCGCGAGCTCCGACAACTAGGAGGCCGTGGTGAGAGCCCGCGTCGTGCTCGGCATGCCGGTGGTCGTTGCGGTGCTGATCGTGCTCTCCGGACCGGCGGTGCGGCCGGCGGACGCGCAGGTGGATCGGCGCGACATCCCCCTCGCCGCCCAGCCGCAGCAGCGGTTCGACACGGGCCAGGACGTGCAGCCCATCTACGAGGGCTGGCAGCGGAATCCCGACGGCGGCTACACCCTGCACTTCGGCTACCTGAACCGCAACTACCGGGAGCAGCCGGGCATTCCGGTGGGACCCGACAACTACTTCTCGCCGGGCGATCCGGACCGCGGACAGCCGGCGTACTTCTATCCGCGCACGCACCGCTTCCAGTTCTCGGTGCAGGCGCCCGCCGACATGGGGACCGCGTTCGAGGACGGGCTGGTGTGGACGGTCCGGCACCACGGCAGCGAGCAGACCGCCACCGCCTGGCTCCAGCCGGAGTGGGAGATCGACGAGGACACGATCATCAAGAACACCGGCATCGGGTTCGGGCGGGGCAAGGACGAGTGGTACGCGAACCGTGCGCCGCGGCTGGCGGTCGAGGCGGCGAGCGCCACCGTGGCGGTCGGCGAGCCCCTGCGGCTGACGGCCGTCGTCGAGGACGACGAGCTGCCGAGCAAGCTGCCGTCGCAGCGGGCCGCGCGGGACACCGGGCAGTCGCGTGCGGGGGTGCCGGCGCTGGTCCCGCCGCCGGGCGCGCCCCTCGTGCCGGACAACATCAAGTGGTACCAGCGGCCGCGGCCGGCGCGCAACGGGCTGTCGGTGCACTGGGTCGTCTATCGCGGCCCGGCCGGCGCCGTCATCGAGCCGCCGGACTTCCAGCGCGCCGTCGCGGAGCGGGAGGTGGAGCCGACCGGCACCCAGGCGCGGCGCTACCCGTCCGTCGGCCCGCGCAGCGCGGTGTCGACCGCCCTGGCGGGCGACGGCTGGACGTCGGCGACCTTCGAGGCGACCGCGACGTTCGAGGTCCCGGGAACCTACACGCTGCGCGCGTACGCCAGCGACGCGATGCGGCTGACGCCGGCCGACCTGACGGTGACGGTTCGCTGATACCGTCGGCGGACGACTGTGGTAACATCGCTGGCTTGATCCGCGGCGGGGTCTGTCTCCGTTCAGGCAGCGTGATTCTGCGAGGGGGATGCTTGATGACGAAACGGCGGAGTTCGATGCGGGTGTGGCCGCGGCTCTTCGCGGCGGCCGGGGCGTTGCTGCTCGCTGCGCCGCTGTCGGCAGCCGCGCAGGACGCGGCGAGCCACGAGGTCACGTTCACGAAGGATGTCGCGCCGATTCTGCAGCGGAGCTGCCAGAACTGCCACCGCCCGGACGGCGGCGCGCCGATGTCGCTCATCACGTATGAAGAGGTGCGGCCCTGGGCGCGGAGCATCAAGTACCGCACCGGCCTCCGCAACGAGCCGGAAGCCATGCCGCCGTGGTACATCGAGAAGGACATCGGCATCCAGGACTTCAAGAACGACCCGTCACTCAGCGACGCCGAGATCGAGGCGATTGCGAGCTGGGTGGACAACGGCGCCCCGCTCGGCAACCCGGCCGACATGCCGCCGCCCATCGAGTTCCTGGGCCTCGATCAGTGGGCCATCGGCGAGCCGGACCTGATCATCTCGTCGCCGACCGTCGAGGTCGGCGCGTCCGACCCGGACTGGTGGGGGCCCATCGGCGAGACGCCGGTCGGGTTGACCGAGGACCGCTACGTGGCGGCCATCGAGCAGAAGGAGATCAACGACCGCGAGCCGAGCACGAAGCGGGCCACGGTGGGCTCGAACTTCGCCATTCACCACATGGTCTGGTCCGCGGTCCACGACGACGAGCCGAGCCCCGAGGACCTGGCGCGCCTGCAGCAGGAGGATCCGGACGAGTACCTGCGCGTGCTCGCGGAGGCCGCGGGGCAGGGGTTCTGGCCGGTGCACGAGGTTGGCCGCAACGCCGACTACCTCGATCCCCGGGCCGGGCAACTGCTCCGGGCCGGCTCGCGCATCGCGTTCACCTCGGCGCATCTCCATTCCACCGGCTCGCACACCAAGACCCGGCTGGACATCGGCTTCAAGTTCCACCCGCGGGGCTACGAGCCGGAGTACGTCAACCAGCCGCTGTTCGCCGGCACGCTCAACATCGACGTGCGCGGCAACCAGGCCGACCAGCGGGTCGAGGCGCTCCAGACGTTGCAGCGGCACGCGAAGCTGGCCCTGTTCGAGCCGCATCTGCACGCGGCCGGCGTGCGGATGTGCCTGGACGCCTTCTATCCCAACGGGCTCAGCGAGACGTTGAGCTGCTCGGGCTACAACCACAGTTGGGTGCGGGCCTACACGTACGCCGACCACGCGGCCCCGCTGATCCCGAAGGGCACCATCCTGCGCATCAGCGGCTACTTCGACACGACGCCGGCGAACCGGAACGTCGCCGACGGGCGCAACTGGTCCGGTCTGGGCCACCGGTCGATCGATCAGATGATGATCAACCTGACCCAGGGCATGTACCTGAGCGACGAGCAGTTCGCCCAGGAGCTGGCCGAGCGGCGGGAGGTGCTGAACCTCAAGGGCGGCGAGTACGTCCTGGGTTGCCCGCTTTGCGGCGATGTCGCGGTCGGAGCGGCCGGGCAGGACCAGCAGTAGCGGCGCCGGCCGAGAGAGTGGCGGCATGGGGAACAGGATGACGAGGCTGACGGCAGCGCTTGGGCTCGTGTTGGGGATGGCCGTGCTGCTCGCCGGCTTGCCGGCGGTGCAGGCGCAGATTGCGCCGCCGCGGGGGCAGAACGTCGCGCCCGCCTACGAGGGCTGGCAGGAGAACCCGGACGGGTCGTTCAATCTGCTGTTCGGGTACTTCAACCGGAACTGGGCCGAGGCGATCTCCGTGCCGGTCGGTCCGGACAATCGCATCGAGCCGGGCGGTCCCGACCGGGGCCAGCCCGCGTACTTCTACCCGCGCCGCAACCGTTTCATCTTCAAGGTGCGGGTGCCGGCCGACTTCGGCGACCAGGAGCTGGTCTGGACGCTGACGAGCAACGGCGTGACCGAGCGCGCGTACGGGACGCTGCTCGTCGACTACTTCGTCGATGACACCGTCATCATGAACAACAAGGGCGCGGGCGGCGGCGGCGGCGGGCAGTTCGAGCTCGCCGGCAACCAGCCGCCCGAGCTGCGGGTCGGCGGTCCGGCGACGCGCCGCGTGGCGGTCGGCGAGCCGCTCCAGCTCAGCGCGTTCGCGAGCGACGACGGGATTCCGACGCCGAGGCCGCTGCCGAAGATTCCGTTCTTCCTGCGCGTGACGCCGGACAGCGCGTCCGGCCTGTGGGTGTCGTGGTTCGTGTACCGCGGCGACGGCGCGGAGGTGGCGTTCGACCCGCCGCAGATCTCCGTGTGGGAGGACATGCGGGACGGCTCGAACTCGCCGTGGGCCTCCTGCTGGATCTCGCCCGCGGCGCCGTCGGACGGGATGGGGAAGGCGTCGGCTACGTTCGCCGAGCCGGGAACCTACGTCTTG
>CAYGCV010000147.1:0-2974 GCA_964348425.1 uncultured Vicinamibacteraceae bacterium
CGGTCGGCGAGCATCCGCCGCACCTGCTCCGCGAGCACGTCCGGCTCGCTCAGCTCCCCGCCCGCCGCCAGGTCGATGAGCTCGTCGTCAGGAAGGCGGCGCCAGCGGAACACCGCCCGGCGGGGGCCCAGCGCAAGGGCCGGCCGGGCATGGCCCGCCCCGGGCGGGGCAGCGGCCGGCCGCTGCTCGACGCGCAGCAGGAACTCCGGCATCGAGAGCAGGGCCTCGAGGCCCCGCTCGATGCCGAAGTCGAAGTCGCGGGCCCGGCGCCCCTCGCGATAGACGCGCAGGAGGGGGTCGACGTCGGCGCTCGTCACGGGTCGGCGGTAGGCGCGCCGGGCCAGCCCCGCGATGATCTCGCGGGCGCACGCCTCCTCGTCGTGACCGCCGGTCGGCCGGCAGGTGAAGATCCGCCGGCGGCTCGGCGTGTCGTCCGGCACCGTCCCGTCGAACGGGCCGGACACGAACAGCCGGTCGATGCCGGGCTTGCCGCGCAGGCCGAGCGGCGAGGGCGCGGAGTCGGTGAACGCAACCGACACGAGCCGCTGACCGGCCTCGACGGGCACCCGAATCTCCAGCACGTCGTCGGCGGTCAGCCGGTACTCGTGCAGGCGCTGGCCGGCGATGTCGTCCTCGCGCGGGGCGATCACCCGCCCGGGATCCGGGCCCGGGAACTCGCCGCCGATCCGCCAGCGCGTGACCAACCTGTGGTCCACGCGGAGCTGGATCTCGTGCTCGTCCTCCGCGATGCCGTCGATCGTGTCGACGGCCGCGTTGCGCTTCATGCGCACGGCGAAGACGTAGTCTCCGTCCAGCGGAAACAGATGGCGCACCGCCAGCCCGCCGTGGGTGGCGAACGGCATCTGCTCGCTCATCCGCGCGTCCTGCGCCTCGAAGCCCAGCGAGTACACCTGGCGCGCCGGGCGGTTGTCGGGGCTGCCGACGGCGGCGCGGCTAATCCTGGTTGCCGCCGCGATGTAGCGCGCCATGAGCGCGGGGGTCATCGACAGCACGTCGGCGTTGTTGTCGAAGCCGAACCCGGCCATGTCGCTCGGGAGCAGCTCGCTGCCGTCGATCTCGAGCCCCAGGAGGTCGCGGATCGCGTTGACGTACTCCACGCGGTTCAGCCGCCGGGACGCGACGCGGCCGGGATTGGGCGCCACCGCGCCCGCGCGGTCGAGGGCCGTCTCGAGCGCCGTGACGAACGTCTCGACGGCGGCCGCATCCGGACGCGGCCGTCCCGCCGGCGGCATCTGGCCGCCGCGCAGCTTGCGCACGACCTTCTCGAGCACCTCCGCATTGGCCGCCACCTGCCCGATGTCGAGCCGATCGAGCAGCAGGCCGGCGGTCCGCAGGCGCTCGTTGTGGCAGGCGACGCAGTAGCGGTCGAGGAGATCGCGTTCCGGTGCGGCGGCGGCCGGCGCGATGCCGCTCCACACGAACGCGAGAAGACAGGCCGCGCAGCCAAGCAACCGTGACATATCGTTCCCTCCCGCCGCGTGGCTTTCGCCGTGCGCCCATTATCGAAGACCCGGACGCCCGGCACAACCGGATCGCGGCGCAGGCACGCGGCGGGTGCTGCGTATAATGCGGGCAACCGGTTGCTGCGCCAAAGGCGCGCACAGCGCGCCTCGGCGGAAGCGGCGCGGGGCGAAGGGCCCCCGCAAGCGGACGCCGGGGGTGCGGGGCGCAGCCCCATCTAGATGAGGCTGCGCGAGGGGGACGCGATGACTGCCACCTGCATGGGGCGCGTCGGAAGATGGTCGTTTCTCCACGCCGTGCTGTGCACGGCGGCCGCCGGCCTGGCCGCCGCGGCGCCGCCCGCCCTGCGGCTGGTCGACGCGGCGGCGCGGCAGGACACGGCGGCCGTCCGGGCGCTGCTCGCAGCGGGCGCCGACGCCAACACGCCCCGCGCGGACGGCGCGACGGCGCTGCTGTGGGCGGCGCACTGGGACGATCACGAGGCCGCCGGGCTGCTGCTGGCCGCCGGCGCCGACCCGAACGCGGCCGACGACGACGGCGTCGTGCCGCTCGTCCGCGCCAGCGAGAACGCGAGCCTCCGCATGGTCGAGGCCCTGCTCGCGGCGGGCGCCGACGCGGGCGCCGCGCAGACGAGCGGCCTGACCCCGCTGATGGTGGCCGCGCGCACCGGCAGCGTCGAGGTCGTCCGGGCCCTGCTGGCGCACGGCGCGGACGTCAACGCCGCCACGGTCGAGACGGCGGCCACGGCGCTGATGTGGGCGGTGGCGGCCCCCCACGGGGACATCGTGGCCGAGCTGCTGGCCGGCGGCGCCGACGTCGAGGCGTCGTCGAGCAAGGGGATGACGCCGCTGCTGACCGCGGCGTACACGGGCGACATCGAGACCGCCGCGCTGCTCGTCGACGGCGGCGCCGACGTGAACGCCCCGGGCTCGGACGGCGCGCACGCGCTCCCGCTGGCCATCGTCAAGGGCCACGACGAGCTCGCCCGGTTCCTGCTCGAGCGCGGCGCCGACCCGAACGGGACCCTCGACGGGGTACCCGCGCTGCACGCGGCGGCGGGCGACGTCGACCCCTGGACGCTGCACTGGAACCGGCGGCACGGCAGCCCGGGCTTCTCCGTGAAGACGCTCGTTCCCGGCGCCTCGCCCCTGGCCCTCGAACGCCGGCTGCCGCTGGTGGAGGCGCTCCTCGCGCGCGGGGCCGACCCCAACGGGCGCATCACCACGACGACGCTGCTGATGACGTACATCGGCCATCCGACGAAGGGGGCGTTCGAGCGGTTCGCCTGCGGCACCGGCGACCTGCGCGGCGCGACGCCGTTGTGGGTGGCGGCCTTCGGCGCCGCCAGCGACGGGGCCTACGTGCTCGACAGCGAGGGCGGCATCCGGCCGCCGGAGAGCAGCGCGGCCATCATCCGCGCGCTGCTGGCCGCCGGCGCCGATCCGCACCTGACGACCGACGACGGCACGACGCCGCTCATGGCCGCGGCGGG
>CAYGCV010000147.1:3074-5968 GCA_964348425.1 uncultured Vicinamibacteraceae bacterium
CGCACCCCGTTCCGCCTGGCCGAGGGGTCGAAGCAGTCGTTCCAGTTCCAGGCCTACCCGGAGACCGCGGGCCTGCTCCAACGGCTGGGTGCCGACACCCGCCTGGGCATCCCGGGATCCGTGCAGGAACGCGCCGACCGCGAGGTCGCGGCCGACGAGCTCGGGCCTTGAGAACCAGCCGCAGCCTGGTCAGGCAGCCAAGGCTGCGACTCGCTGCTGCAGCACGCGGAGACGAGCCTGACTATCTTCATCTGGCGGCAGGAACCCGGGCATCGCATCGACGAAGTCCCTCGTACGGAGCAGCTTCGCGAACTCGTTGCCAATGTAGGCTCGCACGTCGTGCGGTGCGTTCAACACCTCGGCGACCAGCTCGTCGCGTCCGTCGATGACGGTCATCGCATCCTCGAGATCGTGACTGGTGATCAAGAGTCCAGTCACGCAGCCCCCCACGAACACGACTTCGTCCAGCAAGGGTTCCAATAGGCGCGCTGCAGCCTCCAACAGCCGGAGGTTGGGATCATGCATGGAGACGCTCTCGTACACGGTTCGCGATTTCACGCTCTGCGAGGTGCCTCTCTCGCGCGCGCCCGTCCCGGAGCGCGTCCACGAGGGCCAGCAACTCGTAGAGGCGCTGATCCGCTTGCGCGGCGAGAGGCACCGACTTGTGCAGCGGCTGGAGTGATACACCTCGGTGTTGACCTGTAGCGAGCGACCAGACCGGCGGGAGATCGGGTCCACTCGAGATCTGCCGGTTCAGCGGCGGTGCCGCGTACGAGGTGAGGATTCCGCGCGTGACGCCGCCCCGGATCGCAGGGAACATGTACTTCACCCCGTGTACCAGGAACTCCTCCGCAGCCCTTGCATTCGGCCGACTGCCGCGGTCTTCCCTGAAGACCAGCCGCGCAACCGCCAGTCGGTGCAGAGCGGCGTGGACTTGGGACGCGCTCAGGATCAGGTCGACCGCCATCCGCGCGAGGGACGGGTGTGGCCCTGGGTAGCTCAATAGCTTGGCCAACACGACGACGTCTTGGCGAAGGAGAGACGAAGGACTCATCTCGATGTTCTATATTCCGAAATCTGGAATATAGAACATCATGGGTGCACTAAGCTGCCAGACCCAGAGTAGCGAATCGTGTCGATCCCGAGAACCAGCCGCAACGACCCGCTCCGCATCGCCGCCGTGCCCGCCGGAGGCGACTCCGGCCGCATCGGCATCACCTTGTGCCCCGGCAAGACAGACCCCGCCGCGTGGACCGGGCCAGTGGCGCGGGACCTCCATCTCGACCTGGATGTGATCGCGGCCTGGGGAGCGACCGCGGTCGTGAGCCTGATCACCGATCAGGAGCTCGACTACCTGGCCGTGGGCGACCTGCCCGGGGCTGTACGGAAACGGCACATGGAGTGGTGGCACCTGCCCATACAGGACGGGGAGCCGCCGGGACCCGACTTCGAGAACGCGTGGGTGGTCGCGGGCGAGGCCATCCGCGACCGCCTCCGCGCGGGATTCGACGTCCTCGTCCACTGCAAGGGCGGCCTGGGCCGCGCCGGCACGGTTGCCGCCCGCCTGCTCGTCGAGCTGGGCGCGGACCCGGGCGAAGCCATCCGCCAGGTGCGCGACGCCCGGTCGCCACAGGCCATCGAGACCATCGCGCAGGAGGCTCACGTGGCGGCGTGCGGGCCGCGCGCGACGGTCGTTCCATCCCGAACGGAGGACAGTATCCGGGACCGGGCACTCGGGGCCTTCCTCGGCCTGGCGGTGGGCGATGCGATCGGTACGACGCTCGAGTTCTGCTCCCGCGAGGCGCAGCCCCGCCTCGAGGACATGGTCGGCGGCGGCCCGTTCGATCTGCCGCCGGGCACCTGGACCGACGACACCTCGATGGCGCTGGCGCTGGCCGACAGCCTGGCGGCCACGGCGAACGACGCGGTCGACTGCCGGGATCTGATGGACCGCTTCGTCAGGTGGTGGCAGCAGGGCGCCTATTCGCCCGTCGGCTGGTGCTTCGACATCGGAACCACCACGCGCGAGGCGCTGGCCCGCTACCGGGAGACGGGCGAGCCGCGCGCCGGCTCGACCGACCCGCGGACCGCGGGCAACGGCTCGCTGATGCGGCTCGCCCCGGTCGCCCTCCGCTTCCTGCACGACCGGCCGCGCCTGATCGCCGCCGCCGCGGACCAGTCACGGACGACCCACGCGGCAGAAGAGGCGGTGGACGCCTGCCGGGCGTTCGCGGAGCTGCTTGCCGAGGCCATCGCCGGCTCGCCGCGCGCAGAGCTGCTGGCCCCGAGAACATTCGACGGGGCGCCGGCGATCGTCCGGATCCTGGCCGGAAGCTGGCGGGGACGGGCACGGAACACGATCAGCTCCAGCGGCTACGTCGTTCACACGCTCGAGGCCGCCATCTGGTCGGTCGCCCGCACCGCGGACTTCCGCGGCGCCGTGCTGCTCGCGGCCAACCTGGCCGACGACGCCGATACGGTAGCGGCGGTGGCGGGGCAGCTCGCCGGCGCCCTCTACGGCCTGAGCGGCATGCCGGAGGCCTGGCTCGAGCGGGTCGCCTGGAGCGATCGACTCCTGGCCGCGGGGCGCCGGCTTCTGCCTCCGTCGCTGCCGGCGCCCGGGCAAGGCTCGCCCACCGCCGGCTGACCGCCGCCGGCGTCACTTGCCGCCTACGCGCGGCGTGAGTCTCGCCGTGCAAGTCGGAGACGGTCGAGCCGCAGCAGCAGCCGCTCCTGCTCCGGGTCGCGCGGACGCCGGCCCGCAGCCCGCCCCGGCGGCTCCGTGGCAAGGATCTTCGCCCAGCGCTCCCGCTTGCGGCGCTGGACGTCGCGCCGGAACTCGTCGTAGTCGATCAACCTGGACATGCTTCCTGCACGACCTGCTCCACCCCGGC
>CAYGCV010000147.1:6068-10052 GCA_964348425.1 uncultured Vicinamibacteraceae bacterium
AGAAAATCGCGAGCGGGTTGAACGGCGAGCCCGTGTTCCCCGGTATGCGTATCGGCGCGGCCACGAACAGGAACTCCCAGCGGTTCAGCTTCGCGGCCAACTCCGCGACGGCCGTCAGGTCGGCCGCGTCGATCACGTGCACGCCCAGCGCCACCAGCGCGGGCACGTGCACGGGGAACCGGAAGTCGTCGAACACGACGGCATCCTGCGTGCCGTCGCTGCCCATGACGGCGATGTCGCGCTCCTTGAACCAGGGCACGACGGCCGGGTGCCAACCCGCGGTGGGCACCTGCTGGTCCGGCGGGCGCAGCCAGCGGCCGGTGTGCAGCAGGACCACGTCGCCCGGGCCGACCCTGACGCCCGCCTGCTCCTCCCACGCCAGGATGTCTTCCGGCGTCACGGCCGTGCCGGGCTCCAGGTACGGAACGCCCCTCAGGCGCGGGATGTCGAGCAGGACGCCGCGGCTGACGATGGCCTCCTGCAGGTTGTGGATGCCCATCTGCGTGCATCCGCTCTCCGCGTTGACCGCCTCGGCGAACGGGACGCCGTTGTAGAGCCGGCCCTGGTAGCCGAAGTGGCAGAGCGCGTCGAGGTGCGTGTGCACCTCGCCGTGATAGAAGATCGAGATGTTCTCGATCGCGATACCGTTCTGCGGGATCAGGAAGTCACGGTGCCAGAACGCGTTGGCCGGCCGCTCGCCCTCCGGCGTGGCCGACGTGGGCAGCACCTGCGGCTGCCGCGCCAGCGAGACGACCAGCCCCTCGGTGGCCAGCGCCAGCGCCTCCTGGCGCTTCGCCGGCGTGATGAGGTTGAGGGCGCCGAGCTGATCGTCGTCCCCCCAGCGGCCCCAGTTCGACAGCTCGTCCATCCAGCGCTCCACGACGGCGGCGGTCACCTCCTCGGGCTGCTGGCCGTTGACCGCGCCGCCCGGGAACGCCGCGGCGAGCGCGACCACGATCAAGCCACCTGCCAGTGCGTTGCGTCTCGGCTTCGTCACCTCGTCACCTCTCGACCCGCTGTTCCCGCATCAGCTCGCGCAGCAGGCGCGCCGAGCTCTCGCGAATGTAGACGCTGATGTACAGGACGTGCCCTTCCGCGAGATCCAGCGGCGTCCGCCCGCGGGCATCCCGCGCGTCGAGCCGCGCCCCCTGCTCGACGAGCAACCGGATGACGGAATCGGCGCCCCGCGACGCCGCGCCGTGCAGCGGCGTCCAGCCGCAGCAGAGTCCGCGATAGGGCGAAGCGTCCGCCAGGGCGTCGTGGCCGCACTCGCTGCCGGCGTTGATGTCGGCGCCGAGATCCAGAATCATGCGGACGGCCTCGAGCGCGTCCTCCTCCGAGCCCGGCGTCTGGCCGTCCAGATAGCCGACGCCCGCGGCCATCGCCAGCGGCGTCGTGTTCTCGACGGTCGCCAGCAGCGGGTCGGCGCCGTGCGCCAGCAGCAGGCGCATGGCGGGCAGGTCCGCGGAGCGGGCCGCCCACCAGAACGGCGTCGCGCCGATCACGTTCACCGCGAACGACTGCCCGCTCGCGGTTATCCCCTCGGGAAACCGTACGGTCCGGTCCCGGGTCATGCCGGCATTCGGATCGGCCCCGTGCGCCAGCAGCTTCCGCATCAAACCCAGGTAGCCGATGTCGCCGGTCTCGATGACGGCCGCCTTGTCGAGGCCGTCCCAGTTGTGGGTCTGGACCAGGATGTGCAGCGCGGTCCGTCCGGCGTCGATGGCATTCGGGTTCGCACCGGCGTCGAGCAGATACGCGGCCAGGTCGTAGTGCCCGTTGACGATCGCCAGCATCAGGGCGCTCGTGCCGTCGCGCAGCCTGTCGTTCACGTCGGCGCCCGCCTCGAGCAGCACGCGCACGGCGTCGGCGGCGCCCGCGCGGACGGCGAACGTCAGGGCGCTGAAGCCGCCCTTCGAGCGGACGTGCACGTCGGCGCCATGCCGGATCAGCTCCCCCACCACGGCCGCGTTCCGGGCCCCCGCGGCCGACATCAGGGCTGTCTGCCCGCGGAGCGCTTCGGTCAGGTGGGGGTCCGCGCCGTGCGCGAGCAGCAGGCGCACCACGTCCACGCTGCCGGTGCGCGCCGCGGTCATCAGCGTTGTCTCGCCGGCCGCGAAGACATCCGGGTCGGCTCCGGCGCCGAGCAGAGCCGCCACCGCGCCCGGGCTCCCGTTGGTGGCGGCCAGCAGCAGCGGCGTCGCGCCGTAGCGATTCGCCGCGTCGGCATCCGCCCCGGCGCGCAGCAGCAGGCGCACCAGCGCCAAGTCGTCGTGGTGGACCGCCCAGTGCAGCGCCGTCGTGCCGTCGGGTGCGCGGGCGCCCGCGTCGGCGCCGTCCGCCAGCAGCGCCTCGACGGCCCGCGCGTCGCGCCGCTCCGCGGCGTCGACCAGCGCGACGTCAGCGTTGCCGGCCAGGGCGCCGGCGGCGGCCAGCAACAGCATGCCGGCGCACAATCCGCCGCAGAGTCCGCGTCTCATGATCGTTCGTCCTGCGTCCCGAGGGAACGCGCCGCGCGCCGCCGCCGGGCTACAGATCCGCGAGCCGCGCGTTCTCCCCCGTGGCATCGCTGAATTCGTCCGCCGGGACGCCCATCAGGTCCAGCACGTTGAGCAGCGCCCGCGTCATCGCCGGCCGGTCGGTGTAGCGCAGGTGCCGGCCGCCCCTGAGCCGGCCCGCCGCCCCGCCGGCGAGCAGGCACGGCAGCGGGTAGTGGCTGTGGTCGTTGCCGTCGCTCATGCTGCCGCCGTACAGCACCAGCGCGTGGTCCAGCAGGTTGCCGTCGCCGTCGGGCGTCGCGCGCAGCTTCTCGAGGAAGTACTCGAGCATCTGGATGTGGTACGTGTTGATCCTGATCAGCTTCGCGATGTTCTCCTCGTTCTGCGCGTGGTGCGACAGCGAGTGGTGCGAGTTGGCCACCCCGATCTGCGGGTAGGTGCGCGAGCTGGTCTCGTAGGAGATCTGGAACGCGCCGACCCGGGTGATGTCGGCCTGCCAGGCCAGCGCCAGCAGGTCGTACATCAGCTTGATGTGGTCCTCGAAGGTGTCGGGAATGCCCATCGGCAGCGGCGGCAACTCCAGCGCCAGGGTGTCGCCCGCGCGCTCGCTCATCCGGATGCGGCGCTCGACTTCGCGCACGCTGTCGAGGTACTCGGTGACGCGCAACTGGTCGGCTGCGCCGAGCTCCCGGCGCAGGTCCGCGATGTCGCCGGTCACCCAGTCGAGGATGCTGCGGTCGCGCTCGCCCTCGGCCAGCCGCTCGGCGGCCGTGCCGCCCTCTCCGAACAGACGCTCGAAGACCACCCGCGGGTTGTTCTCCATCGGGAGCGGCGTCGTCGGCGTGCGCCAGGAGATCGTGTACAGGTACTGGCAACTGTAGCCCACCTCGCAGTTGCCGACGCGCTCGGGCGACTCCAGCGAGACCTCCAGCGACGGCAGCCGGGTCTCGCGGCCGAACTCCGCGGCGATGAACTGGTCGGCGGTGGTGCCGGCCCGCACGTCGATCCCCTCGGTCTTCTTGGGGTGCACGCCGGTCAGCCACGTCGCCGTGCCCCGGGCGTGGTCGCCGGCCCCGTCGCCCATCGACCGCGCCATCGGATGATCGAGCCCGGAGAGCACGACGAGCCAGTCGCGCACCGGCGCCAGGGGCGCGAGGATCGGAGAGAGCTCGAAGCTCGAGCCTGCGCCGCTCGGCGACCAAGCGTCGACGCCGTGCGCCGCCTCGTCGATGACCGCCCCGTTGGGGATGTAGACGAAACCCGCCCGGCGCACCGGCCGCGCGGCCGTCTTCGACACGGCCGACAGCGCCGGCACCATGGCGTCGAGCAGCGGCAGGGCCAGCGTCGCGCCCATGCCCCGCAACATCGTCCGCCGCGGCAACGACTTCCTGGTGATGAACATGAGATCCACTCTCTTGCTTCGGCGTCCGCTTGCGGGGACCCCTTTGCCCCGCGCCGCTCCCGCCGAGGCGCGCCGTGCGCGCCT
>CAYGCV010000148.1:0-9994 GCA_964348425.1 uncultured Vicinamibacteraceae bacterium
TCGTGAACTGACGACCCGTTTCGTGCCGCAAATCTCCTACGGCGCAGACTCCTAGAACGATAATGGGTCGAGTCGTTTCGCTGCCGGCGCTGCGGGGGCTGGTCGCGGCGGACCGTGCCGGGGGGCGCACCATCGCGCTGGCCAACGGGTGCTTCGACGTCGTGCACGTCGGCCATGTGCGCTACCTGACCGGCGCCGCCGCGGAGGCGGACCGGCTGGTGGTGGCCGTCAACGACGATCGGTCGGTGGCCGCGCTCAAGGGGCCGGGGCGTCCCGTGCTGCCGGCCGGCGAACGGGCCGAGCTGGTGGCGGCGTTCGCCGCCGTCGACTACGTCGTCGTCTTCTCCGGACCCACCGTCGCGGAGCTGCTGGGGGTGCTGCGTCCCGACGTGCACTGCAAGGGTACCGACTACACCGTCGAGACGGTGCCCGAGCGGGCGATCGTGCGCGGCTACGGCGGTCGGACCGCCATCGTGGGCGATCCCAAGGCGCACTCGACGCGCGACCTGATCGCGGCCATCGCGCGCCGGCCGCAACCGCCGGGCGCGGACTCGCGGCAGTCCTGAATCGTGCCGATGCGCATCCTGGTCGTGCGGCTGAGCTCGCTGGGGGACGTCGTGCATGCCGTGCCGGCCGTTGCCGGCCTGCGGCGCACCTTCCCGGATGCGCGCATCGACTGGCTGGTCGACGACCGCTATCGCGAGCTCGTCGACCTCGTGGCAGCCGTCGACCGGCGCATCGGCGTGCCGCGGACCCGCGGCTTGGCGCGCCTCCCGCGCCTCGTGCGCGGGCTGCGGGAAACCCGCTACGACGTGGCGCTCGATCTCCAGGGCCTGCTGAAGTCGGCGCTGCTGGCGCGGTCGGCGGGCGCCCGGCGGCTGATCGGCCTCGAGCGGGCGCACCGGCGGGAGCGTCCGGCCGGCTGGCTGTACTCCGAGACGCCGCGGCTGGGCAATCCGGTCCACGTCATCGAGCGCAACCTGGCCCTGGTCGCCTGCCTGGGCGTGCGGGCGCGGCCCGTCGAGTTTCCGATTGCGGACCGCTCGTCCGCCGTGGTCCGGGAGGCGCGGGACGCGCTCGGCGCGGATCGCGCCCGGCCGTTCGCGCTCATCAACCCGGGCGCGGCCTGGGCCAGCAAGCGCTGGCCCCCCGCGCGCTTCGGGGCGCTGGCGCGCGGCCTGGCGAGCACGCGCGGCCTGCGGTCCGTCGTGCTGTGGGGGCCGGGCGAGCGGGCGCTGGCCGAGCGGGTGGTCGACGCCGCGGGCGGCGCCGCGGCGCCGGCGCCGGCCACGACCGTGGGTCGCCTCGTGGCGCTGGCGCGGGCCGCCGCGGTCGTCGTCGCGGGCGATACAGGTCCGCTCCATGTCGCCGCCGCCGTCGGCACCCCGACCGTCGGCATCTACGGGCCGAGCGATCCGCGGCGCAACGGACCCTGGTCGCCGCGCGACGTCGTCGTGTCGCCCGGCCAACCGTGCCGCTGCCGGCTGCGGCGGGCCGGCTCGCCGGGCGTGGTCGTGCGGCGCTGCGCGCGGGAGCGACCCTGCCTCGCGTCCATTCCGGTCGAGGACGTGGCGGGGGCTGTGGCGCGCCGGCTCGCCGCGAACGATGCCTGACGCTGCCGCGCGCCACCGCCGGCTGTTCCTGATTGCCCGTGGCCGCGTGTCGGCCGGTTTCCTCGTCGGCGCTGGCGCGCTCTGGCTGGCCCAACCGACCTGGCGCTCGCTCGGCGCCGGCGCGCTGGCGGCCGCCGTCGGCGAGGCGCTCCGGGTGTGGGCGGCGGGCCACCTGCGCAAGGGGCAGGAGATCACCCGCTCGGGACCGTACCGCTACCTGCGCCACCCCCTGTACTGCGGATCGGCCGTCATCGGCGTCGGGTTCGCGGTCGCGGCCGCCGATCTGCCGGCGGCGGGCCTGGTGCTCGGGTATCTCGCCATCAGCCTGGCGGCCGCCGTGCGCCTGGAGGAGGCGACCCTGCGCGACGTGTTCGGCCCGGAGTTCGAACGCTACGCGGCCGGCGCCGCGGCCGTGTCCAAGCGGCGCTTCAGCCTCGCGCGGATGGTCGCGAACCGCGAACACCAGGCGCTGGCGGGATTCGTCGCGGCGCTCGGCATTCTCGCGCTGAAGGCGTGGCTGCGACCCGCCTGACGCGAGGATGCCGTATAATGTAATGCTCCGGGGTCGCGCAGCGGGCGGTTAGCTCAGTGGCAGAGCACCGGTCTTACACACCGGCTGTCACAGGTTCGAGTCCTGTACCGCCCACCAGCCGCCGTCGGCGGTCGTGGCGCCGGGTGGAGTGCAGCGTCCAGCGCGTCCAGATGCGGGGTCGTAGTTCAGCTGGTTAGAACGCCGGCCTGTCACGCCGGAGGTCGCGAGTTCGAGTCTCGTCGGCCCCGCCATCTCTGCTGCAACGCGCGGGCGTCCGGGTGCGGTGGCGGCGGGCGTCCACGCCCGCTGGCGGCCGGGCGCCGTCAGGCCATGTCAGGCGTACAGTCGAGTTGCTCGCCGGCCGTCTTCCTCGACCGGGACGGGACGTTGATCGAGGACGTCGGCTACGTCGACCGACTCGACCGGTTGCGCCTCTATCCCTGGAGCGTCGAGGCCGTCCGCCTGCTGCGGCGAGCCGGCTATGCCGCCGTCGTGGTGACGAACCAGGCGGGCGTGGCGCGCGGGATGATCAGCGAGCAGGTGGTGGTCGAGGTCCGCGACCGCCTGCAGCAGGATCTCGCCCGGGCCGGCGCGCGGCTCGACGGCCACTACCACTGTCCCCATCTGCCCGACGCCCCGCTGGCGGCGTATCGCCGGCGCTGCGATTGCCACAAGCCCGAGCCGGGCATGATCCGGCAGGCGGCGGCGGACCTGGTCCTCGATCTCGACCGCTCGGTCGTCGTCGGCGATCGCTGGACCGACGTCCGTCTGGCCCGCGCCGCCGGCACCGCCGCCGTTCTCGTCAAGACGGGCTACGGTGCGAGCCAGGCCGCCCACCCCGCCCCGGGCGCGACGGCGGACGCCGTCGCCGCGAACCTGCTGGAGGCCGCCGGCTGGATTCTCCGGCACCTGCCGCACCCGCGCCGCAACTGACGCGCCGCCGCGGGGGCCCGCCGGCCCGCCGCGACCCGTGTGTTACGATTCGGTTTCGTGCATGGCTTTTCGCGACATCGCGGGTCATCGTGCGCTCGTGCAGTTGATCTCACGGGCCGTCGACCGGGCGTCGCTGCCGCCGAGCCTGCTCTTCGCGGGGCCTGAGGGGGTCGGCAAGCGACTGGCGGCCACGGCGCTGGCCCAGGCGCTCAATTGCACCGACCCGCTGCGCGGGTCCCTGCCGCGCGCGTCCGGCTCCGGCCCCGCCCTGCCGCTGGACGCCTGCGGCCGCTGCTCCGCCTGCACGCGGATCGCCCGCGGCGCGCATCCCGACGTGCTCGCCGTCGAAGCCGTGGACGGCGGGGCCATCACCATCGACGAGGTACGCCGCGCGGTCGGCCAGGCCAGGTACCGGCCCTTCGAGGGCCGGCGCCGGGTCATCGTCATCGACACGGCCGACCAACTGGTTCCGCAGTCGCAGAACGCGCTGCTCAAGACCCTCGAGGAACCGCCGGACGCCTCGCAGTTCGTGCTCGTCACGGCGCGTCCCGACACGCTGCTCGCCACGGTGCGGTCGCGCTGCCAGCGCCTGAGCTTCGGGCAGCTCGGGACGGCGGAGGTGACCGGCGTCCTCGTGCGCGAGCACGGCTACGACCAGCCGACCGCCCTGGCGTCGGCAGCATCGGCCGGGGGCAGCGTCGGGCGCGCCCTGCTGCTGGCGTCGGGGGAGCTGGCGGCGGCGCGCGCCGCGGCGCTGGCTCTGCTGCAGGCCGTGGCGAGGGGGTCCGACACGAAATCGCGCCTCGACGGCGCGAAGGCGCTGCTCGCCGCCAAGGGCGGCGGCGGCAAGGCGAGCGGCGGGGGCCAGCGCCAGGAGCTGACGCGGCGGCTGCGGCTCCTGGCGTCGATGCTGCGCGACGTCACGCTGCTGGCGAGCGGTGCGGACCGGGCGGCCCTCGCCAACGCGGACCTGCACGACCGGTTCGAGCCGCTGGCGCGGACGGTCGCCGCACGCCGCGGCGTGCGGGCCTTCGCGGCGGTCGGCGAGGCGCTCGCGGCGACCGCCCGGAACGCCAGCCCGAAGGTGGTCGCCGACTGGGTCGCGTGCCGCCTGTAGCAGGTGAGAGCATGGCCGAATCCGAACAGCCGCCGTTCGTGAGCATCAAGTTCGATCCGGTCGGGCGGCTGCACCACTTTCTCCTTCCCGAAGTCGGCTTCAAGCCGCCGCTGCAGCCGGGCGACGCGGTCGTCGTGGCGCGGGGCGCGCAACGCGCCTACGGCACGGTGAGGGCGCCGCTGCCGCAGCTCGCCGAGCGCAAGGCGCCGCCGGCGACCTCCGCCGACCGGGTCCTGCGGCGGGCGTCGAAGCAGGACATCACGAACCGTCTCGCGCAGCAGCACCGCGAGCGGGAGGGCTATCGGATCGGCTTGATGAAGATACGCGAGCGCGGCCTCGCCATGAAGCTGGTGCGCGTCGAGCAGCCGTTCGACGCCTCGCGGCTGGTCTTCTACTTCACCGCCGAGGACCGCGTCGACTTCCGGGACCTCGTGCGCGATCTGGCGGCCGAGTTCCGCTGCCGGATCGAGATGCGCCAGCTCGGCGCCCGCGACGAGGCGAAGCTGCTCGGCGGCTACGGGACGTGCGGCCGTCCGCTCTGCTGCACCACCTGGCTCAAGGGCTTCGAGCCGATCTCCATCAAGATGGCCAAGCGGCAGCACCTCAGCCTCAACCCCTCGCGGCTCTCCGGGCTGTGCGGGCGGCTGAAGTGCTGCCTGCGGTACGAGCTGCCCAACGCGGCGGGCGAGCAGTTCGCCGGCTGTGCCCACGAAGGCTCGTGCAGCCGCAGCAGCGCCGGGGGCGGGTGCGGCGGCGACTGCGCGAGCGGGGGCTGCGGCACGTGCTCCGCGGGCTCCTGAACCCGACCGCTATCGGCGACCGCGAGGCTTGATGGCGCTGCCCCGCATCGGCCTCACCGTCGGCGATCCCGCGGGCATCGGCCCGGAGATCGCGGAGCGGGCCGCCAGGGACCCGCGCGTCACCGACGTCTGCGAGCCGCTGCTGTATCGTCCGCTGCCGGCCGCCGGCGCGCGGCCGGCGTTCGAGCCGGGCGTGGCGACGGCGGCCGGCGGGCGGGCGGCCTTCGACGCCGTGTGCCGGGCCGCGGCCGACGCGCTCGCGGGGCGGCTCGACGCCGTGGCGACCGCGCCCATCAACAAGACCGCCTGGCGGCTGGCCGGCCTGCCCTGGCGCGGCCACACCGACCTGCTGGCGCACCTGACGGGGGCGTCCGACGTGGCGATGATGTTCCACACCGACCGCCTGCGCGTCGTGCTGGCGACCGTGCACGTCCCCCTGGCGGAGGTCCCGGCGCTGCTCACGCGGCAGCGGGTCGAGCGCACGGTCGAGCTCGCCGCCGCCGAGCTGCCGCGGTTCGGATGCCGCACGCCCCGCCTGGCGCTGGCGGGCGTCAATCCGCACGCGGGCGAGGACGGGCTGATGGGACACGAGGAAGGGCGGGTGCTGCGGCCCGCCGTCGAAGCGTTGCAGGCCCGCGGCATCGCCGTCGAGGGCCCGCTGCCCGGCGACACGGTGTTCGTGCGTGCGCTCGGCGGCGAGTTCGACGCCGTGGTGGCCTGCTATCACGACCAGGGGCTGATTCCGGTCAAGCTCGTCGCGTTCGGCCGCGCCGTCAACGTGACGCTGGGGCTGCCGATCGTGCGCACCTCGGTCGACCACGGCACCGCGTACGACATCGCCGGCCGGGGCGTGGCCGATCCGTCCAGCATGGTGGAGGCACTGCGCCTCGCCGCGCAGCTCGCCGCGTGCCGCGAGCCCGCCCAGCCATGACCGGCCGGGCCGGCGAGCGTCTCATCGCCGACAACCGCAAGGCGCGCCACGACTACCACCTGCTCGACACCTTCGAGGCGGGCATCGTGCTGCTCGGCACGGAGGTCAAGGCCATTCGCGAAGGCCGCGTCAACCTGCGGGACAGCTACGGGCGCGTGGAGAACGGGGAGGTCTTTCTCCACAACGTGCACATCAGTCCCTACAGCCATCGCGGGTACGCCGACCACGAGCCGCTGCGCCGGCGGAAGCTGCTGCTGAACAAGGGGGAGATCCGCAAGCTGATCGGCAAGACCGTCGAGCGGGGCTGCACGCTCGTGCCGGTGCGGATGTACTTCAGGAACGGCCGGGTCAAGGTGGCCGTGAGCATCGCCAAGGGCAAGAAGACCCACGACAAGCGCGAAACGATCCGGCGCCGCGAGATCGACCGCGAGACGCGTGCGATGGTGAAGGGCCGCGGGCGGTGACGATCCTCGTCACCGGTGCCGAGGGGCGCCTCGGGTCCACGCTGGCGGCGGTGCTCGGCGCCCGGCACCGGGTCGCGGCCCGTGGCCGCGGCGCGCTCGACCTCACCCGACCCGCGGAGGTCGCCGCCGCCGTGCGGTCGGTAACACCGGACGTCGTCGTCAACTGCGCCGCCTGCAACGACGTGGACGGCGCGGAGGACGACCCCGTGGCCGCCTTCGAGGTGAACGCCTTCGCCGTGCGCACCCTCGCCCGCGCCGCGCGCGACGCGGGCGCCGTGCTGGTGCACTACGGCACCGACTTCGTCTTCGACGGCCGGGCGGCCGCGCCGTACACCGAGGAGGACGCCCCCAACCCGCAGAGCGTCTACGCGATGTCCAAGCTGGTGGGCGAGTGGTTCGCGCGGGATGCGCAGGCGTACGTCCTGCGGGTGGCGAGCCTGTTCGGGGGCGGGCGGCCCGGCGTGCGCGCAAGCAGCCTCGACCGCATGGCGGACGCCATCCTGGCGGGGCGCGAGGTCCACGCGTTCGCCGACCGGACGGTCTCGCCGAGCTACGTGCCCGACGTGGCCGCCGCGACGGCCGCGCTGCTGGCCGCCGCGCCGCCCCCCGGCGTCTACCACTGCGTCGGCTCCGGCCGGGCCACCTGGCTCGAGCTGGCGACCGAGCTGGCGCGCCGCCTCGACCGCGAGGCCCGCATCGTGCCCGTCGCCGCGGCCGATCGCCCGCTGCGGGCCCGCCGTCCGGCGTTCTCCGCGCTGTCCAACGCCAAGCTCGCCGGGGCCGGCATCGACATGCCGCCCTGGACCGACGCGCTGGGGCGCTACGCGGCGGAGCGGGCGACCGGCCAGGGGTCCGCGCCGTAGCTGCACACGGTGCATCGTGCTACGCTTATCACAGTGGAAGCCTTGACGCCGTGGCTCACGCCCGCCCTCCTGGTCGCGCTCGTCGCATGGCTCCGCTCCGAGCTCATCAGCCGGACGGACAAGCTCGAGAAGCGCCTCGACGCCCGCTTCGACGCCATTGACAAGCGCTTCGACGGCGTCGACAAGCGCTTCGAAGGGGTCGACAAGCGCTTGGACGGCGTCGACAAGCGCTTCGAAGGTGTCGACGCCCGCTTCGACGGCGTCGACAAGCGCTTCGACGGGGTGTTCCGCGAGCTTGCCGACCTGCGGGAACGCATGGCCAAGCTCGAAGGGGCGCTCGAGGGCTTCCTGGCCGGCCGCCGTGACGGCAGCGCCGCCTGAGCCGCCGCGACTGCGCCCTTGCCCGGTTCAATCGTCGCCTGACGGCTCCGCTCGGCGCCCCACCAATCCTGCAGGAGAGTCTACGCCGTTCTACGGCGCAGACTCTCCCGGTCGAAGCGCCGTCTCAGCCCATTGCCTCCTCTACCAGCTCCGACACCAGCCGGCCGATGGCCAGACACGCGGTCAGGCCGGGCGAGTCGATGCCCGCGGCGTGCACGAGGCGGGGAACGCGGGCGTCGCGGCGGATGATGAAGTCGGCAAACGGCACGTCCGGCGGACAGGCCTTGGCCCGAATCCCGGTGCCGCCCGGGCGCAGGTCGTCCGGCGCGAGCGCGGGCAGCAGCCGGCGTGCGGACTGCAGGAAGTGGTCGAGCGGCAGCCGGTCGGCCTCGTAGTCGTCCCGCGCGGCCTGGTAGCGCGCGGTCGGCCCGAGCGTGACCGTGCCCCACGTGGTCCGGGTGAAGTGCACGCCCAGGCCGTGGCCGCTCGGGTCGGGCAGCGGGTAGACGGGGCCATTGATCAGGTGGCGCCGGCCGGGGGCAAGCTCGGCGTACTCCCCCCGGACCGGGTAGATCGTGAACGGCTCGCCGCCGAGCATGGCCGACAGCTCGTCGGCATGGAGGCCGGCGGCGTTGACCACGACCCGCGCGCCAATCGTCTCCTGCGGGGTGCGCAGCTCGATGTCGTCGCGGCCGGCGCTGCCGCCGCGGACCGGCGTGCCGGGCAGCAGATACGCGTCGCGGCCCGCGGCCAGCCGCGCCAGCGCGCGCACCAGGGCCTCCGCCTCGACGATGCCGGTCGACGGTGACCACAGCGCCGCGCAGGCGTCGATGGCGGGCTCGCGCGCGCGGACGAAGCGGCGGTCGACGACGGTCAGATCGTCGACGCCGTTCGCGGCCCCGCGCGCGGCGAGCCGCTCGAGCTCGGGGATCTCGGTGGCCCGGGAGCAGACGATGAGCTTGCCGCAGCGTGCGTGCGGGATGTCGTGCCGCGCGCAGAACCTGTAGAGCGCGTCGCGTCCCTCGACGCACAGGCGGGCCTTGAGCGAGCCCGCCGGGTGGTAGATCCCGGCGTGGATGACGCCGCTGTTGTGCGTGCTCGACTCCAGCCCCGGGCGCGGATGCCGTTCCAGCACGCAGGTCGAGCGGCCGCGTTCCGCGATGGCGCAGGCGGCGGCGAGTCCCACGACGCCCCCGCCGACGATCGCCACATCGACACGCTCCATCGCCGCTGCTCGCACGGCGATTGTGTCACGCCGCCGGCCGCGTCGTACACTAGCCGGCTATGGACGCCCGTGCGCGGGCGTGGACGGCATGTCGAAACGGGCCATCATCACCGGTGTCAGCGGGCAGGACGGTTCGTACCTGGCGGAGCTGCTGCTCGACAAGGGGTACGAGGTCGTCGGCGTCGTGCGCCGCCTCAGCGCCCCGAACCACTGGCGCATCGAGCACCTCCTCGATCGCATCGACCTGCGCCCGGGCGATCTGTTGGATCAGCTCTCGCTGATCCGGCTCGTGGAAGAGGTGCGGCCGCACGAGATCTACAACCTCGCCGCCATGTCGTTCGTCCCGGCCTCCTGGGATCAGCCGATGCTGACGGGCGAGTACAACGCCCAGGGCGTGACGCGCCTGCTCGAGGCGCTCCGCCGGGTCGACACGTCGATCCGCTACTACCAGGCGTCGTCGAGCGAGATGTTCGGGAACGTCCGCGAGACGCCGCAGAACGAGCGGACGCCGTTCTATCCCCGCAGCCCCTACGGCGCCGCGAAGGCGTTCGCCCACCACATCACGGTGAACTACCGCGAGAGCTACGACCTGTTCGCCGTCTCGGGCATCCTGTTCAACCACGAGTCGCCGCGGCGCGGCCTCGAGTTCGTGACGCGCAAGGTCAGCCACGGGGTGGCGTGCATCAAGCTCGGCCGCGCCCGCACGCTGGTGCTCGGCAACCTCGACGCGCGCCGGGACTGGGGGTTCGCCGGCGACTACGTGCGCGCGATGTGGTCCATGCTGCAGCAGGACGCGCCGTCGGACTACGTGGTCGCGACGGGCATCAGCCACTCCGTGCGCGACCTGGTCGAGATCGCGTTCGCGCACGCCGGCCTCGACTGGCGCGACCACGTGCGCACGGACGCGAGGTTCCTGCGGCCGGCCGACATCGAGCACCTGGTCGGCGACGCGTCGAAGGCCCGCGCGATGCTGGGCTGGCAGCCGTCGGTCGATTTCCGGACCCTCGTCCGCACCATGGTCGATGCCGACCTGCAGCGCCTGCGGGGCGCAGACGAACCGGCCCCGACCGCCGCCGCAGGACGCCAGGAGTCTGCGCCGTAGAACGGTGCAGACTCCGCAAGGCGCGCACAGCGC
>CAYGCV010000149.1:0-9993 GCA_964348425.1 uncultured Vicinamibacteraceae bacterium
GGGCGAAGGGGCCCCCGCAAGCGGACGCCGGGGGCTTGGGGCGCAGCCCCATCTAGAGGCTGCTGTGTCCCGCGGCGTCCGCCCGGTCGTCGTGGGACAGCGGGCCCTTCGGCAGGCGGCCGTCCACGTCCGTGAAGCCGTACTCGTCGGCGAGCTCGCGGGCGGTTACCGCGCGGCCGGTGAAGCGCAGCGCCTCCGCGTCGGCGGCCAGCGCGGCCACCGCCCGCCCGCAGAAACGCGGCGTCTCCGCCCCGCTGACGTCGAATACCTGATCCAGGTTCGGCACCTGCTGCAGCCGCTCGGTGAGCACCAGACCCGGCCACAGCGAGACGACAGTCACGCCGTGGTCGCGGAGCTGGTGCGCAGTGTCGGCGGTGACCCGGTCCAGCGCGCACTTGCCCACGCCGTAGGCCACGTGCCAGGCGAACCCGGTCGCGCCCGACGAGCTGATGTTCACGATCAGGCCGCGGCCGGCGGCCGTCATCGGCCTGGCGGCGTGCCAGGTGGCGGCGTAGGCCGAGCGCGTGCCGACGTCGATCATGTCGTCCCAGTTCGACAGCGGCGTCTCCCAGAAGGGCAGCCCGGAGGTCAGCTCGGGCGGGATCAGGAAGGCGTTGTTCACCAGCACGTCGAGGCGTCCGCTCTCGGCGGCCACGCGCTCGAAGAGCGCCGCGACCTGCGCGTCGTCGCGGTGGTCGCAGGCCACGCCGACGCAGCGTCCGCCGAGCAGCGCCTCGACGTCGCGCACCGTCGCCTCGAGGCTGCCGGGCAGCGGGGCGTCGCCCTCCTGCAGCGTGCGCCCCGTGGCGTAGACCGTCGCGCCAGCGGCGCCCAGCTCCAGCGCGCAGCCCTTGCCGATGCCCCGGCTGGCGCCGGTCACGATCGCCGCGCATCCGTCGAGCGCGCCCATTGGTCCCACATGCCGCTCAGAACGTCGCGATCGGGTTGATCGGCGACCCGGTGCCCCCGACCATGCGCAGCGGCGCGACCGTCAGCAGGAACTCCCACCGGTTGCGCGCGGCCGCGGCCTCGGCCACGTCGTCGAGCGCCACGTTGTCGAAGAGGTGGACGCCGAGGTAGACGAGCGCGAAGCCGTGCACGGGCAGGCCGGTCAGCTCGCCGCCGGGCGGAATGGCGTCCTGCGGCGCCTCCCCGGCCAGGATGGCGATGTCGCGCTCCCGCAGCCAGGGGATGACCGACGCATCGAGGCCGGCCGCCCCCTCGCGCGCGTTCCACGGCCCCATGGCGGCCCGCCGCGCCCAGCGTCCCGTGCGGATGAAGAGCGCATCGCCGGACGCGACCTTCATGCCCGCCTGCTGCTCCCAGGCCTCGAGGTCGGCGGGGTAGATGCGGGTCCCCGGCTCCAGGTAGGGCACGCCCTTCAGACGCGGGATGTCCATCAGGATGCCCCGCGTGAAGATGCCGTGCTCGGCCACGTCGATCGCGTTTCGCGGATGGCCCCCCGTGAGCACCGCCTCGTCGTCGTCCACGTAGCCGTTGTACGACACGCCGTTGTCCGTGCCGTGGGCCAGCGAGTCGATGTGGGTGTGGGCGAACCCGTGGTAGCGCAGCGCGAACCAGTCGAGCGTGGGGCTGGCCATGTTCCGTTCGTAGGGGCCCGTGCCGGGGATGCCGAGCTCCGTGTCGGGGTTGCTCTCGTAGTCCGCGCGGCGCGCGAGCGAGACGGAGAAGCCCTCCTGCACCAGGGCCGCCGCCTGCCGGCGCTTGGCGCGCGTGATGAGGTTGAGCGCGCCGTGCTGGTCGTCCTCGCCCCAACGGCCCCAGTTGGACAGCTCCTGCTTCCAGGCCTCGACGTCGGCCGGGGTCACCGACTGGGGCTGCTCGCCGCCGCCCTGCGCGATCAGCACCGCGGCCGCCAGGGACGCCATCAGCGCCGACACCAGCATCCGGCTCAGCATGCTTCGCATGGTTTCCAGTCTCCTGTCGCTCGGCGGATTGTAGGCCGATTGGATCGCCCGCACAACCGCCGCGTGCGGGTTCCCGCCGAGCGGCGCCTACTCCCCGACGGGCCAGTGCCGGACCTCTACTTCGCTCATCGGAAAGTGACGCGGATTTCCCGTGGCGAGCACGGCAGCCGCGGCGTGGGCGGCGGCGGCAATCAGGCAGTCTCCTTGTGACAGGGTCGCCCCTCGCGCCGCGAACTGGCGCCGCCACTCGCCCGCCCGCCACCCTTCCGCTCGCCCGATCGGCACCATGTGGAGACCATCGAAGAGCCGCTCCGCCGCCGCGGCCTCCGATGTGCGCAGTCCCCGGACAATCTCCTCGACGTTGACCGGGGACGTGCATGGCGTGTCCCCACGAGCGAGCAGTGCGTCGACGCGCTCGACCGCCGGCTTCCCGCGCAGGTAGTCGATCAGCACCGTCGTATCGAGAAGCACGAGCATGTCGTCAACCAACGCGCCGCGGATCGCCGTTGCGCTGCCGGCTCACCCAGGCCGCCGGGTCGCCGTCCCAGTCGTGCTCGCTGCCGCGCAGCATGCCGGCAGCCTCGCGCAGCCGACTCGTGCGACGGTGCCGGTCGACGGCGGTGAGCACCGCATCGCGCACGAACGCGCTGCGACGCCGCAGGCCGGCGATGGCATCGATCTCGGTGACGATTGCATCGTCGAGTTCAATGTGCATTCTCATGTGTGTATCAATAGCACATATGGAAACACGAAAACGCTGGCGTCGCATGCCGGCGGCGGCGCGTGCAGCACGTGGGGATGCGGACGGGGTCGTGGCGGGTCACGGCTGCAGCCGCTCGATGAACCAGGCGGCCGCGAACGCGCCGACGGCGTAGGGGGGAATCAGGCGCATCCAGGCCGGCATGCGCCAGGCGCGGCGCGAGACGATCCAGCTCGCCGCGAGCACGCCGGCGATGAACAGGAGCTGGCCCAGCTCCACGCCGAGGTTGAAGAGCAGCAGCGACAGGGCGATCTCGCCGCGCGGCAGGCCGATCTCGGCCAGCGCGCCGGCGAAGGCGAAGCCGTGCAGCAGGCCGAACGCGAACGGCACCAGCCACGGCTTGCGGCTCGTGAGCCCCGCGCGCCCGCCGGCCGCCTGCACCAGCTCCACGGCCAGGAAGACGATGCTCAGGGCCACGACCGCCTCGACCGCGGGCGCATGCACCCGGACGACCCCGAGCGTCGTCAGCGCCAGCGTCAGGCTGTGGGCCGCGGTGAACGCCGTGACCGCGGCGACCAGCCGGCGTCCGCCCCCGATGAGGATGAGCAGGAGCAGCACGAACGCCAGGTGGTCGATGCCGGTGAGGATGTGCTCCACGCCGAGCTGCAGGTAGACGGGCGCCGCGACGGCGGCCGTCCGCTCGAACGAGACGGTCAGCGACGGCTCGGCCGGGGTCAGGAACCGCTCCAGCCGCCGGCCGTCCGCGAGCGTGACGCGGACCAGCACGTCGGTGATGGTCCGCTCGAGGCCGTCGATGGTGATCGTGACGCCCTCGAGGTCCGCGCCCGCGCCGCCCGCCGGGCGCCAGACCCGAATGAGGTGGTTCAGGCTCACCTGCTGCGCCGCCGGCGCGCCGTCGAGCCAGCCGTTCGACAGGCGCGGAACGAGCCGCACGGCGCGGTCGACGATCACCGGCTGCTTCCAGAGGATCTCGACGCGCTGCGGGGCCGGCTCCGACGTCTCGGTGATCTCGAGGTAGGCCGGGCGCACCTCGTGGCCGGCGACGGGGGTCGCGCACGCCAGCAACGCGGCGGCGGCCAGCGCCCGGCGTCGCGGACTCATTCCTCCAGATCCGTCCGGCGCACCACGTACCTGGCCTTGATCGCGGCCAGCGCGGCGGCGTTGACAGCCTGTCGCTGCTCGTCGATGTAGTCCGTGCGGACCTCGTCGCGCACGTCGCCGAGCGGCGGCTCGCGGGCCGGCTCGAGGGTCTCGACGTACACCAGGTGCCAGCCGTAGCCGGATTGAAGCGGGCCGTGCCACGTGCCCGGCGGCAGCCCGAAGAGGGTCCGCGACAGCTCGGAATCGCCGAATATGCGCGCCAGGCCGGCCGCGTCGATGGCCGCGTAGCGGTCGCGGCCCGGAAACGCATCGCCGGCGCCGGGCGCCGGTCCGGCGGCGCCGCTCGGGCGCGGCGCGAGCGCTGCCGCGGCCCGTGCCCGCGCCGCCTGCGATCCGCCGTCGTCGGGCGAGAAGTACCGGTGCCGGAAGGTCGCGCGCGCCGGCTCGCGGTAGCGGTCCGCGTGGCGGGCCCGGAACGCGTGGAGCGCGGCGTCGTCCGGCTCCGGCACGAGCGCGGTGTCCTCCTGCAGGAACTGCAGCTTCTGCACGACGCGCCGGCGGACGATCTCGTCGTCCCGGTCCAGGCCGAGCGCGACGCCCTCGCGGTAGAGGATCTCCTCCTCGATGTGGCGGTCGATCAGGTGGTCGAGCTCGGCGGCGGTCGGCGGGCGCCCGAACTGCCACTCGTAGCCGGTCGCGAGGCGGCGCACGTCGGCCGGCCCGATCGTGACGTGGTAGCGTTCCGGCGTCCCGCCGGACCAGCCCCTGGCCAGGAAGACGAGCAGACCGAGCGCGAGAAACTGCAGGAAGGGCTCGCGCGCCAAGCTGCCGAGCCGCGGCCCGACGCGACCGCCGCGGGCGGTCGCGGGCGGTCGATCGGCGCCGGGGCTCGGGGCTGCATGGCGCGGCGCGCAACCTTGCGCGGAGGCTCAGCCTATCAGCATCCCGCCGTCGACGACCACCGTGCTGCCGGTCATGTAGGCCGAGGCCGTGCTGGCGAGGAAGAGCGCTAGCCGCGCGACGTCGTCAGGCTGGCCTATTCTGCCCAGCGGCAGCGCGGCGAGCATCCGTCGCAGCATCTCCTCCGCGTCGACGCCGGGGGGCAGCGGCAGCTCCGTCTGCTCCGCGCCGGGCGTCTGGATGCCGCCGGGCGCGATGGCGTTGACGCGGACGCCCCGCGGCCCCAGCTCCTTGGCCAGCGACTTCGTCAGCATGACGACGCCGCCCTTCGACGCGTCGTAGTGCACGAGGTTGCCAAGCGGCTTGAACGCGTCGACCGACGCGATGTTGATGATGGCGCCGCCCCGGCCCGAGTCGGCCATCTCGCGCGCCGCCGCCTGGGCGGCGAAGAACAGCCCCTTGAGGTTGAGGTCGAGCGTCCTGTCCCACACCTGCTCGGAGAGCTCGAGGGACGGGACGATCGGGTAGATGCCGGCGTTGTTGACCAGCAGGTCGACGCGGCCGTAGGTCTCCTTCGCTGCCCGCACCGGCTCGACCGCGCCGGCCACGGTGGAGACGTCCGACACGCACTCGCTGGCCGTGCCGCCGCGCTGCCGGACGGCGTCGCGCGCCGACCGCACGGTCTCGGCGTCGATGTCGGCCAGCAGCAGCGTGGCGCCGGCCTCGGCGAAGCGGTTGGCAATCGCCAGGCCGATGCCCTTGGCCGCACCGGTGACGACGGCCACCTGCCCGCTCAGGTCGTACAGCTCCGCTATCGTGAGGTCTCGAGGGTCTTTCGCCGCGTCGGTCATGCCGCTGCTTCCGCTCCTTCGTCAGGGGGTCACCTGCACGGTGACGTCCTCGTAGGCCTGGAGGCCGCCGTCGTGGGCGATGCACCGCAGCACGTACGTGCCCGGCTCGCTGAAGGTGGCCCGCACCAGCCAGCGGTTGTCGGGCGGCACGGGGGGCGGCTCCCAGCCGGCCGACCAGGGCGAGCCGCCCCCGTCGCGGAAGTCCTCCCACACCTTCGTCTGCGGCGGGTCGAAGCTGACCGGGGCCGGGCCCCGGTAGCGGATCCAGGACAGGCGCAGGCCCGTCGAGGCGAACAGCACGGACCGGCTGCGGCCGACCCAGAAGTCCGGGATCGGCCGGCGTCCCGGCCGGCCGTCGTCCGTCGCCACGGCGCGCAGCGTGACCGGCTGGCCGACGCTGGCCGTCAGCTCGCGATCCGTCTCGACCGTCAACAGCGGCGGGGTGTTGCCGACGGTGCTGGGGTGGAACCCGCCCGGCCCGCCGCCGCCGAAGTTGGCCATCAGCACGGTGTCGTCGACGGCGTAGCCCTGCCGCAGGGTGCCGAACGCCTGCCAGGTCACGCCGTTGACCGTCAGCGTCCAGGCCACCTCGCCGTCGCCGAAGTCGGCCGGCACCGGGACGCGGAACACGAAGCGGTTGCGCCGCGGGAAGAAGTGGGTCGGCTGGCCGCGGTCGGGGCCGCCCGGCTCGATGTGGTTGTCGGGACCGATCGGCACCACCGGCTGCTCGGCCCAGTTGCGGTTCAGGTAGCCGAAGAGCAGGTCGAACGACCCGTCCGGCTTCTCGACGTAGCCCTCGTAGACGGGCGTGACGCTCTGGCCGCTCTCGCGGCCGGGTTGCGCGGAAACCGCGGGCGTCAGCAGCGTAGCGGCGGCCGCCGCGGCGATGAGGCCCGCAGCGGCGCGTTGGTAGGGCTGCATGGCGTATCCGTCGCCGCTACTGGTCGTTCGCGCGCCGGTTGCCGCCCGGCAGCTCGGCGAAGCCGCACAGCGGGCAGCCGAGCACGGTGTCCCCCTCGGCGAGGCCGAGCCGCTCGCGGCGCTTCGCCATCTCGGCCTCGAACTCCTCGTCGGTCAGGATGAACGCCGGCGCGAGCACGAGCAGCATGTTGTCGATGGCCCGGTGGCCGAAGCCGGTCCAGTTGCGCGGATCGACGATGTTCGGGTTCGCCGCGGTGCTGTCGAAGTAGCCGATGCCGTGCAGGATGGTGCCCTTCGGCAGCAGCGGCGCGGCGTCCTCCTCGTAGCGGTAGTAGCGCAGCCAGTTGTGATCGTAGCCCGCGCAGTTGAGCGTCTCGACCCGGCCGGCCCAGATCGCCTCCATGCACATCCGGACGCCGGCCGCGTGCATGTGCGGCGCGTACATGGTCAGCTTCACGTTCTGCTGCAGCGTCTGGTAGAAGTGCCGCACCTGTCCGTCGCGGTTCGGCAGGATGTCGATCTCGGCGGTGCCGAAGCCGATGCGCCCGATCTTCTTCGTCGGCTCGTAGCCCCGCGGGTGGAACCTGAACGCGACCTCGAGGTGCGCGGTGGTGTCCTCGCCGTTCGAGTGCAGATGGACGTTGTCCCACTGCAGCCGGGAGTTGCCCGGGACGAAGCGCCCCGCCTCCGGGTCGAACGTGAAACCGCGCGGGTTGTTGCGCAGGTCGTGGATGGTCGGCCAGTCGCCGTTGTCGAGCGGGTTGCCGTCCTCGTCGATCAGCGAGAAGAACGCGTGGTGATAGATGAACCGCCCGCCGATCGTCCGCGCGCTGTCGCCGACCTCCTTGACCTGCATCGTGTGCACGTAGCGGTCCTCGGTCAGCCCGGTCTCGACCGGCGGCAGCGCGCCCCACCAGTCGGGATCGTCCGCCGCCCGCGACGCCGACGGGCCCACGACGACCAGGTCGGGCTCGCCCATCTCCCATTCGCCGGGGCCCGCGAAGGCAAGCGGCGGCGGCAGGTCGTTTGGGTTGCCGCGCGGCGCGCCGCTGTCCACCCAGGCGCCGATCGTCGCGATCTCGGCCTCGGTCAGGGACATGTCGTCCTTGATCGCCTGGATGCCGACGTCCTTCTCCAGGAACCACGGCGGCATCACGCCCATGCGGTTGCGGAGCGCCGTGCGGTTCTTGATGCTCCGCGCCCACGGACGCACCTCTTCATAGGTCATCAGCGACATCGGCGCCAGCGAGTTGGGACGATGGCAGCTCTGGCAGCTCTGCTGCAGGATCGGCGCGATGTCCCTCGTGAACGTTACCGGCTCGTCGCCCGGGGCCTGACCGGCCGACAGGGGGGCAGGCGCGAGCAGCAACGCGAGCGCCGGCGCGGCGACGAGCAGTCCGTGGCAGTTGCGGGTCATGAGGCAGTCCTCCCGTAGCCTACGATGCGCACAGGATACCAGACCGTTCCGCGGCCTCGGCACTCGGGATGCCCGCGGGCGTCACGGCTGGCCCCCGGCCGGGAGCGCGAGGCTGAGGATGCCGACGGCCGCAATCCAACTGCCGGCGACGCGGAACCCCATCTGCATCCACGGCGCCCGCAGGCGGCGGGCGCACCCCACGCCGTACGTCACCAGGAGGAAGCCGGCGAGGGCCAGCCCGGGCACGAAGCGGACGGCCGACAACTGGCCGCCCAGATCCGCGCCGTTGGCCAGTCCCACGGTCGCGGCCGGTACGGCGGCGAGCACGAGGACCGCCAGCGCCGGCAGCGCGGGTGCCGCCGCGATCAGCGCGCCCAGCACCACCATGGCGCCGATGTTGGCGTACTGCAGGCCGGACGGCGCCGGCAGCACGAGTCCCAGGAGCGCGCCGAGCCCGAGCGCCGCGGGCACCGCCGCCATCAGCCGGATGGCCGTGTCGCGATGCTGCTGGCCGGCCAGCAGGCTGAGGGCAATCAGGGGCAGTGCCATCTCGACCGCGGTCAGCGGGTGCAGGAGGCCGGCGTAGAAGTCCCCGACGCCGGTCATCGGATGGGCCGCGGCCGGCGCGGGCCAGCGGAGCAGCAGGAGCGGAGCCAGCGCGACGGTGGCCGCGCCGGAGGGCTTCGCGGTCACAGCAACAGGCCGCCGAGCAGGTAGAGCCCGATGGCGCCGATGACCGCGCCGAGGCCGCGGAGCGCCAGCGCCCCGGCCGGCCAGCGGTCGAGCAGGCCGACGGCGATGCCGGCGGCGTGCAGCAGCCCCGTCACGAGCACGAAGCCGAGGCCGTAGGCGAGCGGCTCGGCAGCGGCCGGCAACTCGGCGCCGTGCGCATGGCCGTGAAAGATGGCGAACGCCCCCACGATGCCCGCCGCCACGGAGAGCAGCGGCCGGGCGGACAGGAGGATCATGATGCCCAGCACGGCGGCGGAGGCCGCCACGCCGATCTCCACCGCCGGCAGCGGCACCGCCCGCACGCCCAGCACGCCCCCGAACGACATGACCAGGGGAAACGTGAGCGGCAGCAGCCAGATGGCGGGGGTCCCGAGCTGCGTGCCCCAGATGCCGACCGCCACCATGGCGAGCAGGTGATCCAGCCCGGTCAGCGGGTGCAGCAGCCCGCTGAGCAGTCCGGCGCCGACGTCCCGGTTGGTATGCGCCAGCGCCGGCGCCGCGACCGCCAGCAGCGCGAGCGCGAACAGGGTGGAGGTCCCCGCGAGGGGGCTCTGCCGCCGAACGGACTGGAAGTCGCGAGCCATCAGCGTTGGCGCCACGAGATGCGTCGATCCTACCGCCCCCGCGCCGTCCGGCACAGGGGCCGTTCCGCCCAGCCTCGAGAGCGCCGCGTCAGCCGGGCGTCAGCACGACGCCCAGCAGCGTGCCGATCATCGAGACGAGCACGGTTGTGAGCACGCCCATCGTCCAGAGGAACTGCCGCGACATCTTGCGGTCCAGCGCGGTGATTTGCGAGTCCAGGTCGGCGAATCGCCGGTCGACTGCCTCGAATCGCCGATCGACGGCTTCGAACCGCCGATCGATAGCCTCGAAGCGGCCGTCGAGACCGTCGATGCGCCGGTCGACCTTGGCGTCGAGCTGGATGACGAGCGCGCGCAACTCGTCGACGCCGCGGCTGTGCTCCTCCACCTTGCCCTCGAGAAATGCGACCCGTTCATCGAGCGTCGGCATGCGAGCACGTCCAGCACGAAGCGTGCCGCCCGAACGCGCCCCGCGGCGCACGCCCGACGCGCGCACGGTTCACTCGCTGCGATTCGCGACCGTAGCCCGCACGTCGATTATTGCTCACCGCGGCCCTCGATCGCACGAATTCCGGCGTCCACCGCCCTTCCCGCGCTCTGTGGTAGGGTCCCCTGACCGGACGATCGGGACAGCAGGACGAGGATCGAGACGCATGAGCGCTGACATCGAACCCTACCGCATCGACATCGACGAGGCCGACCTCGACGACCTGCGCGCGCGGCTGGCCAGGACCCGCTACCCGGAGGCCGAGACCGTCGACGACTGGAGCCAGGGCATCCCGCTGGCCTACGTCCGCGAGCAGTGCGACTACTTGCGCGACGGCTACGACAGGCGCGCCAC
>CAYGCV010000150.1:0-9945 GCA_964348425.1 uncultured Vicinamibacteraceae bacterium
TTGAACATCATGTGCTCGAAGAGGTGCGCCACGCCGGTGATGCCCGGCCGCTCGTTGACCGACCCGACCTTCGCGACCCAGCCGGCGGCGATGTTCGGATCGCCCGGCCGCGGGACGAGCAGGAGCGTCATCCCGTTGGCGAGCCGATGCTCGACGACCTGCACCTCCTGCCCCGCCGCGGAGACCGGCGCGAGCAGCACGAGCGCCGCCAGCAGGGCGGGCAGGATGCGGGAACGGGCGGTGGCCGCGGAGCCGCCGCCGGGGGCTGTCGGATGCTTCTCGAAGAGCTGCGTCATGTGCTCGCCTCGGGTCCGGGTGGCCTGCCTGAGTGTCGCATACTCGAAGGCCCGGCCCAAAGTCGCGGCGGGCGCCGGCATACAATGCCAGCGCCGCCTCGCGGCGCCACCGGCCATGCGTCAGGACCGCGGCTACGACTGCATCGTCATCGGCGGCGGGCACAACGGCCTGATCGCCGCCGCGTATCTGGCGCGGGCCGGCAAGTCGGTCTGTGTCCTCGAGCGCCGGCCGGTGCTCGGCGGCTGCGCCGCCACCGAGCCGCTGTGGCCCGGGTACAAGGTGTCAACCGGCGCCTACGTCGTCAGCCTGCTGCTGCCGGAGATCATCCGCGACCTGCGGCTCGGGGAGCACGGGCTGACGATTCTGCCGCGCAATCCGTCGTCGTTCACGCCCCTGCTCGACGGGCGCTACCTGCTGCTGGGTCCGGACGCCGCGCGCAACCGGCGCGAGATAGAGAAGTTCAGCCGCCGCGACGCCGAGGCGTTCCCGAGGTACAACGCCCTGCTCGATCGGGTCGCGCACGTGCTGGAGCCCGTCGTTGCCGCCGCCGCGCCGAACCCGTTTCCCGGCCGGGTGGCGGGGCGGCGGCCGCGCCCGGCGGCGCGCCTGCGCGATGCCGCCCGCCTGTGGCGGCTCCACCGCCAACTCGGCCGGCTCGGCGCCGACCTGCCGGCGGCGCTCGAGCTGCTGGCCGGCGCCGCCCGGCCCATCCTGGAACGCTGGTTCGAAGCCGAGGTCCTGCGGGCGACGCTGGCCACCGATGCCATCATCGGGGCGTTCGCCTCGCCCGCCGCGCCCGGCACCGCCTACGTCCTGCTGCACCACGCGATGGGCCGCACCGGCGGCGCGCGCGGCGTGTGGGGCTACGTCCAGGGCGGCATGGGCGGGCTGGCCGCCGCGCTCGAGACGGTGTGCACGAGTCTCGGCGTCGACATCCGCCGCGAGGCGGAGGTGCGGCGCATCGCCACGTCCGGCGGCGCGGTCCGCGGCGTCGTCCTCGCGGACAGCACGACGGTGGCAGCCCGGACGGTGGCCTCCAGCGTCGATGCGCACCTCACGTTCCGCAGACTGCTCGACCCGGACGACCTGCCCGCCGACTTCCTGGCGGCGGTCGAGCGGATCGACTACTCGTCCGCCTCCGCCAAGATCAACCTCGCGCTGGCAGAGCCGCCGCGCTTCCGCTGCCTGCCGTCCGCGGGCATCGGACCGCAGCACCGCGGCACGATCCATATCGGCGAGACGCTCGACTACCTGGAACGGGCGTACGCCGACGCGCGGGCGGGCCGGCCGAGCGCGGACCCGGTGCTGGAGATCACCCTGCCCACCAGCGTCGACGCCACCATCGCCCCGGCGGGCCGGCACATCCTGTCGATCTTCGTGCAGTACGCGCCCTACACCCTGGCCGGCGGCGCCCACTGGGACGACGTCAAGGACGGGTTCGCCGACCGCTGCATCGAGCGGCTCGCGGCGTACGCCCCCAACGTGCCCGGCGCCATCGAGCACCGCCAGGTGCTGAGCCCGCTCGACCTCGAGCGCACCTTCGGCCTGACCGGCGGCAACATCATGCAGGGCGCGATGAACCTGAACCAGCTCTTCTTCATGCGCCCCGTCCCCGGCTGGGCCGACCACCGGACACCGGTGAGGGGACTCTACCTGTGCGGCGCCGCGAGCCATCCGGGCGGCGGCGTGATGGGCGCCTGCGGCCGCAACGCGGCCGGGGAGATCCTGCGCGACGCTCGGTTCCAGGGTTGACGGAATTCGCGCCCGCCGGGTCGTGACTACGCGAAGATGTCGTCCAGATCGAGCTCGAACCCGGCGAGCAGCGGCGAGCGCAGCGTCTGCTCCCGACCGAAGGTGTGCGCAACCGCCAGCGCGCCGGCGCGCTGGCGATGGATCCACACGGTCTCGGCCGCCGGATCGACCAGCCAGTATTCCGCCACGCCGTGCCTGGCGTAGAGGGCGCGCTTGTAGCCCCGATCCCGTTCGGCCGTGGCCGCGGACAGGATCTCGATGACCAGATCGGGCGCTCCCCTCACGTTGTCGCCGCCGCTGAGCAGGTGATCGCGTTCCCTGGAGACGAACAGAAGGTCCGGCTGCACAACGTCGGTGTCGGAGAGGACCACGTCGCAGGGGGCGAAGAAGAACTTCCCCAGCGCCCGCTCCTCGATGAACTGCGCCAGTCTTCGCCCCAGGCGGGACTGCACGTCCTGGTGCCTGAGATTCGGCGCCGCGCCCATGACCAGATCTCCATCCAGCAACTCGTAGCGCTTGTCCTGCGGCGCCGTGCGGTAATCCTCGTAGGTGAACTTGACGGATGGCACCGTGGCCACGCTGGTTCGCCCCCTTGTCTCATCGATCACGGTCAGCGCGGCAGCCGGGTCGCCCGCCAGTCGGACGTGCGCGCGCCGGTAGCGACCGTGCCCGTGATGGCGTCGCCTCGGACGCGCCCGGCATAGCTGGCGCCGCCGGCCTCGAAGGCGAGCTCCGCGCCGCGCAGCCGGCCTTCCTCGATGGCGACCGTCCCGGCGCTCGTGCGCAGCGTGCCGGTGACCATCTGGAACTGCTGCTCGAGAACGATCTCGCCCGCGGGCAGCTCCCAGGTTCCCTCGACGCGGGCCGGCACGATCCAGAGCAGCGCCGTGCAGAAGCCCGGACACGGGTCGAGCACGACCGTCTCGTCCGCTTCCCAGTCCTCCAGGTCCCAGGTGTTCGACACGACGCGCGTGCCCGGCTCGAGATCGAGCAGCCGCGGGCGCAGCCGGGCGTTCAGGTCCGGCAGCAGGAACATGGTGATGACGGTCGCCTGCGACAGGTCGGTCTCGAACAGGTCGGCGGCGACGAACGTCGCCCGCCCGGCGACGCCGGCCGCCGCCGCGCGGGCGCGCGACAGCTCGACCAGCTCCGGGTCGTACTCGACCCCGATTGCCCGCGCGCCCAGCAGGGCCGCCGCGATGACCGTCCGGCCGTCGCCGGAGCCGAGGTCCATCACGACGTCCCGGTCCGTGACCTCGGCAATCTCCAGCATCGTGTCCACGAGCGGGTCGGGCGACGGGACCCACATGACGTCCTTGCCCGGCCGGCCGACCTCCGGAACGAGCGGCGCCTCGGGATCCTGGGCCCGCAGGCTCCCCCCGTCCGCAGCGCCCCAGCCCAGCAGCAGCCCGGCGAGCAGCCACACCGGCCGCCGGCCGGATTGACGAAGTCTTCGCAGCATGGCACACACCCTGTCTTCAAAACCGCAGCCGCAAACCGAACTGCATCTCGCGGGCCGCGGCGGCGCCGAATATCCGGCCGAAGTTCGGCGATCCGAAGAACCGGTTGGGCACGTCGAAGTTGGCCCGGTTCAGCAGGTTGAACACCTCCCAGCGGAATTCGAGCTGCTGGCCGCCCGCCAGATGCCACACCTTCTGCAGCGCGGTGTCGACGTTCGCCAGCCCGGGCGCGAACACCAGGTTGCGGCCCGCGCTGCCGAAGGTGAACGGCGCCTGCAGCCTGAAGGCCCCGGTGTCGAACCAGCGGTCCGGCGAGCGTTGTCCGCCGGGCAGATTGGGGTCGCCGACCACGTCCGGCCGCTGCGCCGGACCGGCGCCGATGTTCGCGCGGTCCTCGGTGATGTTCACGGTGAACGGCGCGCCCGACTGCAGCATGACGACGCCCGTCAGGCGCCAGTTGCCCAGCACGCCCTCCAGCCATCCGCCGCGGTCGCGGAAGAACGGCAGCTCGTACGACCCGCTGCCGACGAACTGGTGGCGGCGGTCGAAGCTCGACAACGCGTTCTCGCCCGGAAAGATGTTGCGGACGTCCTGCGGCACGTTCGCCTCGTAGGCCGTCGCGCCCGGGCTCGACGCATCGTCGCGCGAGCGTGACAGCGTGTAGGCCACGTCGAACGACAGGTTGTCGCGCAGCCGGTGCACCGCCTTGAACGTCACCGCGTGGTAGATGGACTTACCGTCGAAGCGGATCGCCCGGATGCCGGCCAGCTCGGGCACGTCGCGCCGCGGCGCCAGCGGGCCGGGGCCGGGCTCGGGCACGTTGTGGATCGTCGAGTTGTCCGCGCCGATGGTGTACGACCCCATGTAGAACACGTCGAACGCGGTGCCCGGCAGCAGCTCGGCCTGCACGCCGCCGCTCCACGTCTGCGTGTACTCGACCTGGTAGTCGTAGTCCATGATCGAGCCGCCGATGGTGCCCGTGGCGTCCGCGGTGAGGATGTCGCGGGTCTCCAGCAGCGGCACGTGCTGCTCGATGGGGACGTCGACCTGCTTGAGGAAGAAGTACGGCAGGTTGCGCGCGAACGCCGTCTGCACGCTGTAGGCCCACTGGTTCAGGAAGATGCCGTAGCCGCCGCGGACCACGACGTCGGCGTCGTCGCCGGGCATCCAGGCAAAGCCCAGCCGCGGAGCGAACCGCTTCCGGCTGGGGCGCAGGAGGCTGTTGTCCCAGCCGATGTCCGCCGACGTGACCCAGGGAATCGGGATCAGCGGCAGCAGCGCCTGCGCCGACGGCGCGATCTGGCCCTGCTCGTCGCTGGCGATGACGTAGCGTCCGCCCGGCACCGACAGGTCGATGGTCGACAGGCGGTTGCCCACGTCCCGCATGTGCTCGTTGATCTCGTAGCGCAGGCCGGCGTTGATCGTGAGGTTGTCGCGCACCCGCCAGTCGTCCTGCACGTAGGTGTGGAACCAGGTGGTCCGGCCGTCCTCCGCCCCGCGGCCGCCGATTCCCGAGCGCGCCGACACGGGATAGCCCAGCAGGAAGTCGGCCAGCGCGTTGCCGCTGAACTGCCCGGTATACGTGAACGCGCCGCGCGCCGTGTCCGGGTTCTCCGGCCTGAACCGCAGGTGGAACAGGTAGCCGCCCAGCTTGATGCGGTGGCTCCCGCGGTCGATCAGGAGATTCTCGTAGAGCTCGAAGTGCTCGTTGTCGCGGTGCACGAAGGTGGTGGGGTCGCCCATCACGCTGTACAGGCCGCCCGTGGAGATCTGCGGAAAGCCGGCGTCGCGCGGGTCGCCCGTGACGCCCAGCAGGCCGGCGCGCGCCGCGAAGTCGTTGCCCGCGTTGAGGCTGCGCTGCCCGCCGTCGACCTGCATCCACCCGAACCGCAGCTCGTTGAGCATCCGCGAGCCGAACGCCCGCGTGTAGCTCACGGCGAGATTGCGCGTGGAGGTGCCGAGCGTGCGCCCGAAGCCGGGCACGAGCGATTCCTGCAGGACGCTGGTGCCGAACGGCTGCAGCTCGAGCGCGTCGAACGTGCTGAACCGGACGAAGATCTGGTCGCTGGTCCCGAACCGGTGATCGAGGCGGGCGCTGAACTGCTCGATGTCGCGGTCGAGGGTCTCCACCGCCGTGAGGTTCTGCACCTCGCCGGCGCGCGACGGCAGCGGCGTTCCGGCGAGAAACGCCGCGGCGAGCGGATCGATCCGGCCCGCCGGGATGCGGTTGCCGGGAAAGAAGCTGCCGCACGATCCCGTCGCCGGATCGCGGCTGAGCGGATCGCACAGCGGCGCCCCGCCCGCGAAGTCGCCCGCGCGCACGGCCGCGGACGGCACCGAGAACGTCTGGGTGAGCGACCGCTCGGTGCGCTGGCCCTCGAAGCTGACGAAGAAGAACGTGCGGTCGCGCACGATCGGCCCGCCCACGGTGCCGCCGAACTGGTGCTGGTCGAGCGGCGGCACCGGCTCGTCCGGCGGATCGAAGAAGTTGTGCGCGTCGAACCGCTCGTCCCGCATGAAGGTGAACGCGCTGCCGCTGAACACGTTGTAGCCCGACTTGGTCGCGACGTTGATGAGGGCCGACGCCTTCCCGCCGAACTCCGGCGGGTACATCGACTGCTGAATCTTGACCTCGCTGATCGAATCGACCGACGGATTGATCACGAGGTTGTTGAACAGCTCGTCGGTGACCTTCACGCCGTCGAGCAGGTAGATGTTGTGACCCGCGCGCTGACCGCCCACGTTGGGCAACGGCCCCGCCTGCTGCAGCGCGGCCCCCCGCGTCCCCGACGGGGGGATGACCACCGCCTGGCTGAGCTGCGCGAGCTGGAGGAACTGGCGGCCGTTGAGCGGGATGCGCTCGACCTGCTCGGTCTCGATGATGTCGCTGATCTCGGCCGTCGCAACCTGCAGCAGCGGCGCGGGCGCGGTGACGGTCACGGCCTCCGTGATCTGCCCCAGCTCCAGCGTGTAGCGCAGCTCGAGCGTGCGCCCGATGTCGAGGACGATGCCGGTCCGGACCGCACGCCGGAAGCCCGGCAGCGAGACCGCCACCTCCCACTCGCCGATCGGCAGCGACGAGAGGAAGAAGCGGCCCTCGACGTCGCTCACCCGCTCCACGGTCAGGCCGCTGTCCGTGTGGGTGGCGGTCACGGCCGCGCCCGGCAGGACGCCGCCGGACTCGTCCCGGACCACCCCGCTCAGCTCGCCGGCGTTCATCTGCGCCCAGGCTGATGCGGCAGGCAGGATGGCGAGGATGCAGGCCGTGGCGGCGCGCGCGATGAACATCGCTGGTAGGCGGGAGGCGTTACCGGGCGGATTGACCCAGGCGGCTCTCTACGCGCTCGCGGGCCGTCCGCAGTTCCCCGACGATTCCGCAGTATGTCCGCACGGGGATTCAATCATACCAGCCGCGCCGGCGCCGACCTGGCACGGAATCCGCGCTGCACACCGGGAAGTCAGCGCTCACCGAGCGACTCCAGGGTCCAGCGACAGCGACGACGGACTTCTTCAGCGAGCCGCTCGCAGGCTGGCGCACGGCCGTGCACCGCCGCGAACGCTTCCCCGGCGGCAAGCGCGATGGCGGGCAGTCGGGTTGCCATGTCCTCGACGCGTGCCAGCAGGCGTCTCGGCGGCATTCCCAGCTCGCGAGCGAAGGCCAGCCAATCGGAACCCCTGACTTGTTCGGGCACATCACGTTCACCGATGAAGAACGCCATGTCGCGGGACCAGGTTCCCGGGCGCAGGAGGTTCAGGCACTCGATGGAGATCAGATCATAGAACGGCGCGAGCCCGGCGACGGCCTGACCCGGCGCGTACAGCAACGCGAGGTTCTTGGCGTGACCGTCCCAGTTGCCGACGAGGCAGTTGAAGATCTGCCAGTCGCGCAACCGTGCGAGCGCCTCGACCGGGCGGGCCGCATGCTCGCGCAGCAGCTCCGCGACGTTGCCGATCGACGGCCCACCGTCGCGTTGGTACTTGATCGCGGCGGACAGACCCAGCGCCTGAAGCAGATCTTCCTGGTGCAATCGCCTGAGCCTGCCGCCGGCATCGCGGACCCGGTCGTAGCGCTCGATGCGCAGGAACGGCACGCCGTCGTCCGCGCCGGCGCGGAGAAACTCGGTATCGACGACCGGCAGGCCGACGCGCCGAGCGATGTCGTTGGTGAGGCACTCTGCAACGCATACCCACCGCACGGTTTCGAACTTCAGCAGGTGGCTCGATGGATTCGCGCGGTCCGGCAGCGCATAGGACTCGCCGTCGAAGATGACGGGTTGCTTCTCCTGCGTGCCGGCCAGGGAGAACCGCTGCCTTGCGCCGAGTACGGCGGCAGCCTGCCCGCCGCGGGAACGGACCAGCCGGTCGAGCTGGGCGTGCGTCAGCGGCTCCGGCCGCGCCGGCTGGACGTCGGGCTCGACGCCGGCCGGCAGGACACTGAGGGCTCCGGCGCAGTCCTCGCCGACGGCGAACAGAAGTCCCGCGTCGTCTTCGAACGCAACCCCGCGTTGTCGGCAGATGCGCTGTCGCGCCCCGCCCTCGGGGAGCAGACCCGCGAAGAACGCGTGCGCATCCACCTCCCGGCCGCCCACGGACAGCGGGAGATGAACGGAGACGGGAAACCCATCGCCGTCCAGCCAGGTGTCCGCGTACGTGAAACGCAGGACCCGATGCGCGTCTTCCCGCAACGAACCGACGAGCCGGTCATGGTGCCAGACGGCGCCGCGTCTCCCGTTCACGACGCGGTCCCGCCATCGGGTGCCGACCCGGAGCGGCCCTGTCGCGCCATCAGCCGTTCGGCGTCACCCCGCGACAGCACCATCATCTCCAGCCCCAGCGCCTGCAACGTCTGGATGACTCGCCCCAGCGACGCGTTGGGCTTGCCGCGTTCGAACTCCGAGAGGAAACGCGTGCTCAGGCCGGTCGCCGAGTACACCGTATCCAGGGTCAATCCCTGTCGCTTGCGTTCGCGCCGCGCCAGGCGGCCCAGCGCCGCGGGCGATCGAACCCGTACGGGTGGCGAGTGGTCCGGTTCTTCCTGATTCGCAACGTGGGGAGGCATCGACATGGCTTCACGTGTCAGGTTTTACCGATTCGTAATTCTACGCCGCGGAGGTGAGAACTCTCGGAAGATTTTACCGATTCGTAAATCGAAGCCTCAGGCGTGGCAACTCGCCTGGATTTCTACCAACTCGTAATTCGCCGCTCGGACAAGCGACGCTGTTCACCCCGGATCGGCAGGCGCCGCGCGGCGCTGCCGGCCGCGAGGGCCGCCGCGCAACCGCGAGCGGGTACAATTCGACATTGACGAACGCGTGACGACGCGGCCTTTCGAGGATCCACCGTGACCCACAGGACATCGCCCTCGGCGACGGCATCCGCATTGCCGCAAAGTGAGCCGTGCGCGCTCACGCAGGAGCAGTTGAGCCGCCTGCTGCAACAGGTTGCGCCCCGCCAGGGGCAATGGGACCAGGACGACTACCTCTGGCTCACGGATTGCACGAGCCGCTTGATCGAACTGACCGACGGGCAGATCGAGCTTCTCCCGATGCCGACCGACGAGCACCAGAGCCTGGTGGCCCGGCTCTACGAGATCCTGCTCGTCTTCGTGCGTGCCCGCGGGGGGAAGGTTCTCTTTGCACCGTTGCGGCTCCGCATTCGCGAGGGCAAGTTCCGTGAGCCCGACCTCGTGCTGTTCCGCGACGCCGGCGACCCGCGGCGCCAGAAGCGTTTCTGGCTCGGGGCGGATCTGGTGGTCGAGATCGTCAGCCCGGATCGACCCGAGCGCGATCTCGTCGACAAGCGCACGGACTACGCCGAGGCTCGGATCCCGGAGTACTGGATCGTCGACCCGCGCACCGAGACGCTGACCATCCTGGCGCTCCGCGGCGCGGCCTACGCCGAGCACGGCATCTTCCCGCGCGGCGCACGGGCCGAATCGGCCTCGTTGAACGGCCTGACGGTCGACGTCGGCGCGGTCTTCGACGCCGCCTCCTGACCCGCGCCGCACGCCGTCGCTGCGGCGAGGCGCACGAGCGATCGCCGACCCGCCGCCGCCCGCGCGTCGATATAATCGGGCATGCCCAGCATGCAACCGTCGCGCCTCGCTCCCTGCGGACTGGCAGCCGTCATCGCCTGCAGCTTCGCGCTGCCCGCGCGCGCGCAGCAGGCGGCGGACGACGCGGCCGTGGTGCCGTTCACCATCGAGGTGCCCGAAGCCGTGCTCACCGACCTGCGGGCGCGCCTCGAGGCCACCCGCTTCCCGGACGAGATCGACGACGCCGACTGGGACTACGGCACCCCCTTGGCCTACCTGCGCGAGCTCGTCGAGTACTGGCGCGACGAGTTCGACTGGCGGGCGCAGGAGCGGCGGCTGAACGAGCTCGACCAGTTCAAGACGACCATCGACGGGCTCGACATCCACTTCATCCACCAGCGC
>CAYGCV010000151.1:0-9927 GCA_964348425.1 uncultured Vicinamibacteraceae bacterium
GCGAAGGGGTCCCCGCAAGCGGATGCCGGGGGCTCGGGGCGCAGCCCCGTCTGATTGAAGCCGGGAGAGGCGCGGGGCGAAGGGGTCCCCGCAAGCGGATGCCGGGGGCTCGGGGCGCAGCCCCGTCTGATACTAGTCCGCCCCGGCCAGCCGCTCGAGCAGCGTGCGGACCTCGCCGGGGTTGCGGAGGCGCAACTCCGCGGCGGTGGGGCGCTCGGCGTCCGCGACGACGACGCCGGTGCCCCGTCCCGCCAGCACGCGGAAGACCGTCTCGTCGGTCAGGTCGTCGCCGATGAACAGGGCGGACGCGAGGTCGCGGCCCAGCGCCTCGAGCAGCCAGCGCACCGCCCGGCCCTTGTCCCAGTCGATGTCCGGCCGCAGCTCGTGCACCAGCTTGCCGCCCTCCCGCCGCAGCGACGGGTGCGCGCGCTGCACCCGGTCCACGACCGCGTCGACGCCGGCGCGCTCCGCCGGGGCGACGAGGCGGACGTGCGTCGAGACGCTGAACCGCTTGCGCTCCACGATGGCGCCGGCGACGGCCGCCGTCTCGCGCCGCAGGCGCCGCTCGGCGCGCTCGAGCGCCGGCAGGTACTCGAGCCCCAGCTCCTTCCGCAGGCCGCTGCCGGGGAACCCGGCGATGTCGAGCCCGTGGCTGCCCACGTAGGCCAGGCCGTCGAGCTGGACGAACCCGGACACGACCGCGATGTCCCGCCCCGACACGATGGCCACCGGCAGCGCCGCCGCCAGCCGCCGCAGCGTCGCCCGCATCGCCGCGGGCAGCGTCGCCAGCTCGGGACGCTCGACGATCGGCGTCAGCGTGCCGTCGTAATCCAGACAGACCACGCCGCCGGCGCGCACGCGCCGCCAGCGGTCCTCCTGGCCGGGATCGAGCGCCGACGGGAGCGCAAGCGCTGAACGTTCCGTCACCAAGCCGAACCCAGTCTGCCCGCACCCCGAGCGGCTTGGCCGTCCCAGTCGCCTGTCCCCGAGTTGAACTGGCAGCCGCAGCTACGGATTGCCAACAACCGGAGTGCCAGGGCGATCCTGTCTGGCCTCAAGAGTTATGCTCCAATCACACTCGTTTCTGCCAACTGCTGGAGTTGTTGACCCGAGCATTCAGAATGTTTTATAGTGGCTTTCTTTTGGGTTAAAGTCAATAGAGGTTTGCAAATGGTACATGCAAATGACATTCCTGAAAGCAGAGGAAAAACCAAGCAGCAAGAAGGACTAATACCTGGTGAACGTGTATGGCTGGCTTGTGAAGTTACCGGCGACGATTTCCTGAACGCTCTGATGGTTCGAGTCGTGCCTCCGGCCACCGTGAAGACCTGGACTGGCTTTATCCAAAAGACGATGCTGGCCGAAGACAAAGGGCGCATGTTCGCAAGGGCACTGGTGCTGGAAGTAAGTGGAGACGGCCGCGTTTATGTGCAACCTTTTGGAGAACCCATTGACGATACGGTGGTTGAAATTCAAGCTGGAGGAGACCATTGCTATCCAGACCGGACATTCTCAAACGTCTCGAAAACGACCTGATATTCACTCCCAGAATCGCGCCTGACCGCGTGGCTCAGGTCTCCATTGACTTACTTCTGGGACACAAGTTCACGACATTCAACGATCCACCACCATACATCTCAGCCATAAACGTCGACCATTCGCTATGGAAGGCCGGAGATCTATGGACCCATGTAGAGTGCGACACGTACTGTCTGAAGCCCGGCGCTTTTGTGCTGGCTCATACCCTTGAACGCGTTTGCATACCACGAGACTTGGTTGGCCTAGTTGAAGGTAGAAGCAGTTGGGCACGAGTTGGGGTATCAGTTCACCTCACCGCACCGAAAATCGATCCGGGATTCGACGCAACGATTACTCTCGAAATGACCCTGCTCGATGGAGCTGACGCGGGTTTCGAGCGCCCGGATCTCTCCGCGGATCTGCTGCAGATCGGCGTGGGTCTCGGCACGCAGTTGCTGCACGTTCCTGTCCAGGCGGGCGGTGAGCCACAGCACCGTGCCGAGCCGGCCGCCGGCCAGCGTCACGCCGATCGTGAGCACGGCGATCAGCTCGGGGGACACGCATCCCACCTTGGCACAGCCCGCGCCGGGACCCCGCGGAGGCTCAGTCCCCGAGCAGCTCCATCAGCGACAGCGGGTCGACCCGGGCGTCGTTCAGGCGCACGGTCCAGTGCAGGTGCGGGCCGGTGACGCGCCCGGTGGCGCCGACCTTGCCGACGACCTGGCCGCGGGTCACCACGTCGCCCTCGGCGACGTCGACCGCCGAGAGGTGGGCGAAGTACGAGTACAGCCCCCAGCCGTGGTCGAGGATCACCACCTGGCCGGAGAAGTAGAGATCGCCCGTCAGGACCACCGTCGCGGCGTTCGGGGCCTTGACCGGCACGCCCCTGCCGGCCCGGAAGTCGGTCCCGCTGTGCGGGCTGCGCGGCTGGCCGTTGTAGACGCTGCGGCGGCCGAAGCTGCTGGTCGGGCTGCCCGGCACGGGCGCCGCGAACCCGCCCCGCCACAACCGCTCGGGGCTGGCGTCGAGGAAGATCGCGGCCACCTCGTCCTGCTCGCGCAGGATGCGGTCGATCACCGCCTGCGGCGGGTCCACGTAGTTCGGATTGACGCGCAGGTGGCGCGTCGGGAACTCCTTGGGCTCGACCTCGAGCGTGTAGATGGTGTACGCCGCCGCGCCGGCGCCGATCACGGCCCGCACCGCGACGTCGTACGCGCCCGGCTCCGCCGTCAGGTCGATGCCCACGAGGCCGCGCCAGACGCCGTCCGACTCGTCCTCGAAGAACCGCACGTCGCGGCCGAAGGCGGTAGCCTCGACCGCGAGCGGCGTCAGCGACGGCCGCACCTCCAGCACGACCACCTCGCCGGGGTGCAGGGCGCGCGCGTGGTGCGACACCTCCAGCCCCGATAAGGACGCGGCCGGAACGCCGGCGCCGGCCGCCAGCGCCAGCATGACGACGACGCGCGCGAGCAAGTTGGCATGTCTCATGGTCCACAGCTCCTGCGCTATATCGCACCGTCGGCCTTCGCGGCGGCGACGGCCGCCTCGTCCAGGCCGAGCAGCCCCGTCAGGATCTCCTCCGTGTGCTCGCCGAGCAGCGGCGAGCGCGTGACCTCCACCGGCGAGTCCGACAACTTGATGGGACAGCCCACCGACAGGTGCCGCCCGCGGGCCGGGTGGTCGACCTCGACGATGGTCGCCGTGGCGCGCAGCGCCGGGTCCTCGGCCAGCTCCCGCATCGACAGCACCGGCCCGCACGGCACCTTCAGCGGCGTGAGGGTCTCCATCACCTCGAACTTGGTCTTCGTCAGGGTCCACTGCTCGATGGCGTCGAAGACCTGATCGAGCTTGGCCAGCCGCGCGCCGGGCGTGTTCCACTCCGGGTCCTCGAGCCAGTCCGCCCGTCCGACCACGCGCGCCAGCCCGTCGAATGCCGACGCCTGCGCGATGACGTAGACGTACGCGTCCGGGTCGTCCTCCCAGCCCTTGCACTTGAGCACCGAGCCGGGCTGCCCGCCCCCGGACGCGTTGCCCGCGCGCGGGGTGGCGTCGCCGAACGTCCCGTAGGGGTACTGCGGGTACTCCGTCAGCGGCCCGTGCCCCAGGCGCTGCTGGTCGCGCAGCTTGACGCGGCACAGGTTCAGCACCGCGTCCTGCATCGCGCACACGATGCGCTGGCCGCGGCCGGTCCGCTCGCGATGGTAGAGCGCCGTCACGATGCCGAGCGCCAGGTGCAGCCCCGTCCCGGAATCGCCGATCTGGGCGCCGCTCACCGTCGGCGGCCCGTCGTCGAAGCCGGTCGTGCTGGCGCCCCCGCCCGCGCACTGCGCGATGTTCTCGTAGACCTTGTAGCTCTCGTACGGCCCCGGCCCGAAGCCCTTGACGGAGGCGTAGATCAGGCGCGGGTTGAGCGCCTGGATGCGCTCCCAGGAGAAGCCCATGCGGTCGAGCGCGCCCGGTGCGAAGTTCTCCGTCAGCACGTCGGACCGCTCCAGCAGCCGCGCGAACAGCGCCTTGCCCCGCTCGCGCTTGGTATCGAGCGTGAGGCTGCGCTTGTTGTGGTTCAGCATCGTGAAGTAGAGGCTGTCGACGTCGGGAATGTCGCGCAACTGGTGGCGCGTGGCGTCGCCGTTGCCGGGCCGCTCCACCTTGATGACATCGGCGCCGAACCAGGCCAGCAGTTGCGTGCAGCTCGGGCCGGACTGCACGTGCGTCATGTCGAGAACCCGAACTCCCTCGAGCGCCTTCATCTACCTCTCCGCCACGATTTCCTGGCGGGGCGCGCCTGCTATCCGCAGCCCCTCTTCGCGGATCGTCCGGTCCAGGAGGCGCACGCACGCGTAGAGCGCCCGCAGGGTCGGCACGGCGATCCCGGTGACCTCCGCGAGCTCGACGACCGCACCGAGCATGCCGTCGATCTCGAGCGGCTTGCCCGCCTCCACGTCCTGCAGCATCGACGTCTTGTGCTTGCCGACCGCCTCCGCCCCGGCGATGCGCCGCTCGAGCGGCACCCGGAACCCGGCGCCCAGGCGCTCGCCCACCGCCTGCGCCTCGGCCATCATCGCCGCCGCCAGCTCCCGCGACGGCGGGAAGCGGCAGATGTCGACCAGCGTGGCGTGCGTCAGCGCGCTGATCGGATTGAACGTCAGGTTGCCCCACAGCTTCAGCCAGATCTCCGAGCGGATGTCGTCGAGGATGCGCGCCTTGAAGCCGGCCTCCGCGAATGCCGCCGAGACCTGCCGCACGCGCTCGGTCTCGCGCCCGTCGAGCTCGCCGACGGGGAACCGGTTGCCCTCGATGTGGCGGATGACGCCGGGGCGGGCGACGACGGCCGCCGGGTAGGCGATGCAGCCGATCAGGCGGTCCGGGTCGATGCCGTGGAACAGCACGCCGCGCGGGTCGACGGCGCTGACCACGCGGCCCGCGAACTCGCCCTCCAGCTTCTGGAAGTACCACCACGGGATGCCGTTCTGCAGGGTCACCAGGACCGTCCCGGCGCCGAGCAGGGCCGGCAATTCGCCGACGACCGCCTCGATCTGGTGGGCCTTGAGCGCCAGCAGCACGAGGTCCTGCGGGCCGAGGTCGCGGATGCGGTCGGTGGCGGCCGCGGGCGCCGCCGTCAGCTCCCGGTCGGCCTCGATCAGCGTCAGCCCCCGCTCGCGAATCGCCGTGAGGTGGGGACCGCGGGCGACGACCGCGACGTCGTGGCCCGCGTGCGCGAGGCGCACGGCCAGATAGCCGCCGATGGCGCCGGCTCCGACGACGCAGACCTTCAAGCCGCCGACCCCGTCATGCTCCGAACAACGTGACGTCGAACACGCGCGCCGCAATGACGATCGCGGTCAGGGCGGTGAACACCAGCAGGCTGAACCACGCGAAGCCGCGGACCGCCAGCGACGGATAGAACACCGCGTCGGTCTTCGGGATCACGGTCAGGCAGTAGTACAGGTTCAGGAAGTACATGACCGGCGCAATGAAGAGCGCGAGCGCCGACGAGACCAGCACCAGGAATACCGGGCGCGGTAGCCCCACCATGATGAGGACGGACGCCACCAGCGAGTACAGCATCGTGATGCGGTAGATGTTGTACTCGGAGGTCGCCGTCCCGCGGTGGGCGTCGGTCAGCTCGTCGGCGGCGATGCCCCGCAACGCCGCCGTGCTCCGGAACAGGTTGCGGCAGCAGGCCCCCACGACGCGGGGCCAGCCGTCGAAGTAGTTGAACGCGGTCGAGAAGGTGGCCGCGAAGGCGCCCAGCAGGAACACCAGCATCATCCCCGGGCCGATGCTGTCGGTGAAGATGCGGGCGATCTCGCCGATCACGGCGTTGCCCGCCACCTCGCTCGGATACAGCCAGACGGCCGCCAGCAGCAGGAAGACCGAGGCCAGGATGAACGACACCACGTGGCCCAGCGAGAAGTCCCAGAGCCCGATGCGGAACCAGCGCCGGCAGTACTCCTGCGCGTGCGCCGGCAGCTTCGAGACGTCCACCGTCAGGTCCTCCGCGCGCGGTGCGAACGGATCGAAGCGCCGCGCCAGCCCGTCCGCCTCCATCTGCTCGCGGATGCGCCCCATGCCCACCCGCTTCGCCTTGCCCCACTCGGAGGCCTGCAGCGACACGTCGATGCCGGTCGGCAGCAGGCCGAGGAAGGCGGCGATGGTCAACCAGGAGCCGATCGGCGTCTCGACGGTGAAGAAGTGGCCCATGGCCGACAGCGGGGCCGGCTGGAACAGGTACACGCCGACCGTCGAGACGAACAGCATGCCGGCCAGCACCTTGGTGGCCAGCTCGACCGCGGCGTAGCGCCCGTACAGGATGATGCCGACCGAGACGACGCCGAGCCCCAGGCCGTAGGTCCAGGCCGGCAGGTCCAGGCCCAGGTACTGCGAGACGACGTAGTAGAGCACCGCGGCCGCCGCCGCCAGCCGGCCCGCCTGGCCCAGGGCGCACTGGACGATGGTGGTGATCAGCACGTACCAGACCGGCCACTTGCCGGGCGCCGTGGTGTAGGCGTCGAGCATGCTGCGGCCGGTGGCGTTGGTGAACCGGAACGCCATCTCGAAACCGTAGTACTTGAAGATGTACGCCACCGGGATGCACCAGAGCAGCGCGTACTCGAAGCGCCCGCCGGCCACCGGCGCGGTCACCAGGTGGCTGGTGCCGACGCCGGTCATCATGAGGATCAGGCCCGGCCCGAAATGGCGCAGCAGGCCGCGCGGGTGCATGTCGGGGAGCGGCAGCCGGTCGAACGCGTCGCGGCCGGGCGTCATCTTCCGCCCGCCCGCGCCCGCTCGGGGAGCGGCGCCTGAAACAGGGTCCTGCCGATGAAGAAGGGCCCCATCGACGCGATGAACTCGGACGTCTGCCGGGTCGCCCGCATGTCCTTGACCAGCTTCGACAGCGGGTAGAGCTCGGCGCCGATCAGGCCGATGACGAACTCGTTGTCGTCGCGGTCGATGCCGTGGCACTCGAGCCGGACGTCGGTGGCGTAGCCGGCCTCGCCATAGCGGCGCCCGAGCATCCCGTGCTCCATCATGATCCTCCCCTGCTCCGCGCGCGGCAGCCGGTTGTACGCGCCGATGCGGCGCAGCGGATACCAGACCGCCCAGGGGGTGCGCGGATTCAGCACGCTGCGGCGGACCTTGTGGAGCAGAAAGTCCTCGAGATCGGCCTCGCGGCCCTGCGCGTAGGTCCGCCCGAACATCGTGAAGGCCGGCAGGGGCGTCAGGGCGCTGAACGGGGGCGCCGTGAGCAGGGCGCGCACCGGACCGGCGAAGAGCGCCGGATCCTCGTCCATCGTCACCACGGCAATGCCGCGCGGGTCGTTCAGGTTCGCGTAGACCGCGCCGGGAAGTCCGCTGCGCTCGAACGCCGCCACGACGGGGGTGGTGTCCAGGCACTCGGTGAACGCCAGAAGCTGCACGAACAGCCGCGTGTCCAGTGTCTGGGGCTGGCCGCGCACGGGCGCGCCGTGCTCGAGGAGATCCGGAGCGGATGAGGCGTCGACGGGATCCGGTCGCGTCAAGGTCATGATGATTCTATACCGAGCGGCATTGATGCACTTTCATCGGAGCGAGCGGATGATCCTGAACAACTACCACGCCATGCATCAGATTCGTGAGATCAGCGACCGCCCGCTGACCGCTGACGCAGTGTTGGCGCTGCACCGCACGGTTGCCTTTGGCACGCTCGACGATCCGGATGCCGGCGGCCGGCTCCAGAGCCCGGCCGACGATCGCGTCGAGGTACGCGACGGCCGCACCGAACTCGTGCTCCACCGCCCGCCGCCGGCGGAACAACTGCCGGAGAGGCTGCGCGCGATGGTGGGGTTCGCCAACGCGGACGCTGGCGAACAAGCGACCGCCGGACCGTTCCTGCACCCGGTGATACGCGCCATCACACTTCATTTCTGTCTGGGGTACGACCACCCGTTCGCAGACGGCAACGGGCGCACGGCCCGCGCGCTCTTCTACTGGGCGATGCTGCACCGCGGCTACTGGATGTTCGAGTTCGTGTCGATCAGCCCCTTCCTCAAGGAGGCCCCCGCCCAGTACGCCCGGGCGTTCCTCCACACGGAGACCGACGACAACGACGTGACGTACTTCATCCTGCATCAGGTGGACGTGATTCTACGGGCGATCGACGAGCTCGACCGGTATATCGACAGGAAGGTGGCGCAGGTTCAACGCGTCGAGCAGATGCTCCGGCACCGCACCGACCTCAACCACCGCCAACTGGCGCTGCTCGCCCACGCCGCACGTCACCCGGGCGAGGAGTACACGACGCGGTCCCACATGACCAGCCACAACGTCGCATACGCCACGGCTCGCGCCGACCTGTTCCACCTGGCGGAGATCGGGCTGCTCGACAGGCGGCGGCGCGGCCGCAAGCTGCACGTCTTCGTGGCGCCACCGGACCTGGACGAACGGATCCGCTCGGTCACGGCGGGCGGCTGATCGCATGCCGCCGGCTGATCGCGGGCGGCGATGGTGACCTCAAGTGCATGCACCGTGCATACTACGTGCATGTCCAGCAAGACGACCACGACGGGCAGGGCCTTCCTGGAGCTGTGCCGGGAGCGGGGAGCCGTCTTCGACGGCGTCGAGCTCGACCGGGTAGAGGCGCTGAAGCGGGATGACGCCGCGGCGTGCGAGCCCGCCACCACTGCCGCAAGCGATGGATTCCACGGTTTCCACCCGCTTCCCGCGCGCGGCCGGCCGGTGACCAACGAGCTGATCAACCGGTTGCGGGACGAACCCGCTTCGACCGAACCATCGGCGTGACCGCCGTCCGGGCGGCAAGCCCCGACCAGCTCGTCGTGCTGCAATGACCGCGCCCGGCGCGCCGCGCCACCCGCGGGCGCCCGCGACCCCTGCCCCGCACCTGATCGGCATCGCCGGCCACTCCGGCGCCGGCAAGACGGCCCTGGCCCGCGAGCTGGCCGCCACGCTGCTCGGCGCGCCCGGCGACGTGCTGTCGCTCGACGCCTACTACCTCGATCGCAGCAACGTCGCGCCCGCCGCCCGCGCTCGTCTCGACTACGACGGACCCGACGCGCTCGACTGGGAGCTGCTGCGCGGCCACCTCCGGCGCCTGGCCGCCGGACGCCCCGTCGAGCGGCCCGTCTACGACTTCCGCCGCCACGTCCGCAGCCCCCGCACCGAGCGCCTGGTCCCCGGTCGCGCCGTGGTCGTGGAAGGCCGGCTGGCGCTGTACGACGCGGCGGTGCGGGCGCTGCTGGGGACGCGCGTCTTCGTCGCCACCGACACGCAAACCTGCCTGCGCCGCCGCGTGGCGCGCGACACGCGCGAGCGCGGACGGACCGCCGCGGCCGTGCGGGCGCAGTGGGAGGCCACCGTGCAGCCGGCGTTCGTGCGCCATGTCGAGCCGACCCGGCGCCACGCCGACCTGGTCGTCGACGGCGCCCAGCCGCTCGCGGCGCTGACCGCCGCCGTGCTGCAGCGGGTCGGCAGCTCGTGATCCGCGCCTAGAATGGGAGGCGAGGGAGGCAGCCATGACCATGACGAAGATGACGGCAACCACGGTGTTCGCGGCGGCGTTCGCGGTGGCGCTCGTGCCGCACCTGTCCGCGCAGACGCTCTTCGTGGCCCCGATCGCGGACTTCGCCCTGGGCGACGACGGCCCGACGCGCTACGAGTACATCATGAACCTGGGCGGTCGCAGCGAGTGCGACACGGTGGTGCCCGTGGCGCGCGAGGAGCTGGCGGACTACACCGTGTGGTTCGAGTTCGAGGAGCGGCACTACGCCCTGGTCTGGGACGGCAGCGGCCGCCTCGTGGGCGACCGCGACAACGTCCGCAGCTCGGGCAACATCGTCAAGGACGTCTGCGAGATCATCCGCGACCACGCTGCAGGCCGCCGCGGCAACGGCGAATAGGCGCCAGCGACGC
>CAYGCV010000152.1:0-9914 GCA_964348425.1 uncultured Vicinamibacteraceae bacterium
TCGATCTCGCCGGGACCAGGCCGGATCCGCGACTTTCACCACGGGCTGCTAAGGCCTCCCCGCCTGGTCGAAGAGAGTGCCGCGCGCCTCCGGTGGAACACTGTCACTCGACCAAAATCCTCCGCCCCTTGGGTCGATCGCCCTGCGCCTCCGGTGGAACACTGACGTTGGCGTCCGCGAACAGGCACTCGATCGCGCCGTGAAAGTCGCTGTAACGATCGGTGGGGCGGGCGTACACGTCCTCTTGCCCGCCGATCGCCTGGTAGCGCTCGGTCGCCAGGTGGATGTGAAAGTCGTAGAACACCTCGTTCTCGATCGGGTTGGTGTGTTCGTGGCTCCTGCCGTTGTAGCGGCGCAACCGGAACACCTGTGTGGACTGCGGAACCAGAACGGCCAGGATGACGGAGAAGTCGAGACGGTTGATCCGGCTCTGCCGGAACATCAACCGGAATCCGGTCCCTGCGTCGCCGGTCAGGTCGAGATGCTGCTCGTCGTGGCCGCGCTTCGCCTTCATGCGCGTGCGGTCGCGCCAGTTTGCCGGCAGCGGCTTGCGCTCCTGGATCAGGGCGTCTATCTGGTTGTCCGTGTAGGTCACGGGCATCGTCTACTCCGACGCATCCGCCGGATCGGCGGCCTGCCAGGCTCGAACGATGTCCGGCCAGTTGATGCGGCGCTCCTGTTCACCGGTCCAGACGTCCCAGAAAGCGGGATCCGGCGAATGCGGTCGGTACTCGTCCGGAATTTCGCGGATCTCGACGAGCGCCGGGGCCGGCGCGGCCCAACCGAGCGGTATCGCACGCCGGGTGGTCAGACTTGGGAGTTCCCTCAAGAGAGTCCCCAATCGCGCTGGCAGCGATGCCGACATCCGTACTCGGTCGCATCGACGACCCTACCGGGGCGGCCACCCAACGGTCCCGCGGACCGCATCATCATCGCTACAATCCGTGCGTTCGGCTACGTTCTGGCGACGCGCGACGCGGCGATCCTGGACTACGGCGCCCAGGGTCACGTTCGGATCGTTGGATGTTGATGTAGACCCACCGAGGACCCGGGGAAGGCGTCATTTTCGGATCGGCGGATCCGCAACCGCCGTTCGCCGGGCGAGCGCCCGCAGGATGTCGTCGAGCACCGCGTCCAGTCTCGTGCCCAGGTCTTCGGCGAGAAAGCGCAGCACGAGATAGCCGTGCTCCTGGAGCATCGCATCCTTGCGGCGGTCGCGACGATAGGCGTCCGGGTCTGCCAGATGGCGCGGGCCGTCCAGTTCGATCGCCATGCGGGCAGCTTCGTCCAGGAAGTCGACTTCCATGTGGCCCTGCTCGCAGAAGGGGATCGGCAGTCGGGCGTTCACGTGGAACCGATCGCGGGTCTGCGGCTCGTCCTGCAAGCGCCTGAACAGGAACGCCTCGCTGGCGCTGCGCACCCGTTCGACGCGCGGGCCGTCATCCCGCGTCAGTTCGGTGGCCAATTCAAGGAACAGATCCGCCGCAGGCGCATCGACGCCGTCACGCGCCAGGCGGCGCACGCTGGACTGGAATCGCTGTTTCCAGTCGTCGGCTGCCGGCAACGGCACGCTCGCCGGCCAGCCGGGCAGGGCGCCGGCCGGCCGTTCAACGGCATAGCCCTGCGCCTCGTAGGCGCGGCAACGCTTCTCGAACATGCGCGCCAGCAGCGGCGCGTCGAGGTCGGCATAGTCGTAAACGCGCACCTCCCGCTTGTGCTCGTGCCGTCGATGCAGCCGGCCGACGTACTGGGCCACGGTGCCCCGCCACGAAACAGGCATTGTGAGAAACAACGTGTCGAGACGGGCCTGGTCGAAACCTTCGCCCGCGAACCTGCCGGTGGCGAGCAGGACCGGCGGCGGCTGGACAGCGGCGGCCCTCGTCAGGGCCGCCGCACGCGCGCGCCGACCCATGCCGCCGCGCAGCGTTACGACCTCCAGACCGCTGCCGCCGAGCCGGTCGGCCAGTGCCTCGAGGTGTTCGATACGTTCCGTCAGCACCAGGGGGGCGCGGCCGCCGCGCACGCTGCGTACCACGTCGTCGCAAATGGCCGCGTTGCGCGGGTCGTCCGCAATCAACTGCCCGCACAGGCGCTGGAATTCGAGGCGCGGATCGGTCTCGGGCTCGCCGCTGGAGCGGAAGCTCGTGGGCCGCACCAGCGCGCGGCGCGTGAACGGCCGCTCGACAGCCCTTCCGTCGGCGCCTCCCTGGTAGCGGACGGGGCCGCAGTGCAGGAACACGATGGGATGATGGCCGTCCTTGCGGGTGATCGTCGCCGACAGTCCCGCGACGTAGCGCGCCTTGGCGCGGCTCACGACGAGCTCGAAGTTGCGCGCGGGAACGTGGTGGCACTCGTCGACGATGACGAAGCCGTAGTCGGCAATGCGATCGTCTACCGCGCCCTTGCGAACCAGGCTCTGCATCATGGCGACGTCGAGTCGCCCGGTGAGCCGCTTGCGCCGTCCGCTCAAGCGGCCGACCGCAGCGGCATCGACGTCCAGGAACTCCGACAGGCGCTCGATCCATTGTTCGAGCAACTGCTCGCGGTGCACGAGTACCAGGGTGTTGACCTGGCGCCGGGCGATCAGCCACGCCGCCACCACCGTCTTGCCGAAGGCGGTCGCCGCGGCAAGAACGCCGGTTTCGTGCCGCAGCAAAGCGTTGGCGGCCGCTTCCTGCTCCGGGCGCAGCGCGCCGCGGAATGCCACGGGCAGCGCCCGGCCGGCGTTGCGCTCGTCCCTGACCGAGGACTCGATGCCGAGCTCGCGCAGCACGTGTTCGGCGTCCTCCAGGCAGCCGCGCGGCAACCCCACGAAGCGCGGTCCATCCTCGATGCAGTCGACGATGCGAGGTTTGCCCCAGGTGGGCAGGCGCAGCGCCTGGGCGCGGTAGAATTCGGGGTTCTGAAACGCTGCCAAGCGCTTCAACCGCGCAACCAGTCCGGGCGGCAAATCAGCCTTTGCAATGTAGAGTCGGTCGGCCAGTACCAGTTCGGCGGCATCCGGAAGCGGTCCTTCGACGGGCGGATGCGGCTGCCGCCTCGAAGGCGGAGCCGACCAGGGCGCCGCGTCGAAGGCATCGTCCTCCGACACGGTGACCGGCCGCACGCCCAACACGCGCCCCTCCCTCTCCGCCTGACCGACGAGGTCCTCGGTCGTTGCCGGGGAGATGCACCCGAGCTGCGCGAGAAACGCCCACTGGTCGGGATGGGGCGCCAGGTCTCCGTCCACGAACACGCTGTTGCCGGCACGCCGGGCGGCGCCCTGCAGGGGCAGCGCGATCAGGTTGCCGAACCCGCCGCGGGGCAGGGTGTCCTGGTTCGGAAAGAAACGGTCGTACGACCCGAACCCCAGATCGGGACGCCGGTCCATTGCCTCTGTCAGAAGCAGTGCGCCGAGCCGCCGGGCCAAAGCCGCTGATACCGCGTGCTCGAAGAAGATCCAGACGTGGCCGCCGTTTCCCGACCGTGAACGCTCGAGCGCGGCCGGCACCGCCCGCCTGACGCAAGCCGCCAGATAGGCCGCGGCGTCGGCGGGCCAGCCGGCGCCATCGAAGTCGACCGCGAGAAAGTGGCACGTCTCGTCGGTCAGCAGCGGGTAGACGCCCATGACGAACGGCTCGCCCCGGCCGTCCGCACCGGAAAGGTGGCAACGAATTGCGTGGTCGGTGACAGCCAGGAAGCGCCGCTCCGAACAATCGCCGCACTTGATCCGCGGCTTGCCGCACACCCCCGGCACCCACTCGTTCTCGCACGCCGGAGCGTAGCCGGACCGCCCGCTGCGCCGGCTCTCGAACCGGCGCGGATAAACGTCCCGGCGGCCGCGGAAGAGCGCGCGATAGAGGGCGATCTTGTCCTCGGGGGCCGACCGGCGATTGATGCCGGCGGCCTCCGGACGGGGCGGCACGCCGTGTGACATGCTCCCGATTCTATCTCGCGGCCAACGGCCCCATCGGCCGCAACCGACCGCCGGCGGCCGGTCCGACCGCACGGCTTGTCCAGCCATTCGAGGAGGCAGCACGGCCTATCCGACACCGGGCGGCAGGCGTCAATCCGCGCCGTGCAGCCCGCCCGCCCCGGACCCCGCATCCACCGTGATATCGTTCCGCGAATGCCTCGCGCCAGACGGTCGGAATCGGGCAAGCTGTTCACGCGCGCCAAGGCCGTTCTCCCGGGGGGCGTCGACAGCCCGGTGCGCGCGTTCGGCGCCGTCGGCGGCGAGCCGCCGTTCATCGAGCGGGCGCGGGGCGCGCGGATCCGGGACGTCGACGGGCGGACCTACGTCGACTACGTCATGTCCTGGGGACCGCTCATTCACGGGCATGCCCCGGCCGGCCTGATCCGGGCGCTGCGCGCCGCGGCGGGCCGCGGCACCAGCTTCGGGGCGCCCACTGCGCTGGAGGTGGAGCTGGCGCGGCTGGTGGTGCGCCTCGTGCTGTCGATCGAGCGCGTCCGGTTCGTCAACTCGGGCACCGAGGCGACGATGAGCGCGATACGCGTTGCCCGCGCCGCCACGGGCCGCGACCGGATCATCAAGTTCGCCGGCTGCTACCACGGCCACGGCGACGCGTTCCTCGTCCAGGCAGGCTCCGGCGCGACGACGCTCGGCGTGCCGACCAGCCCCGGCGTGGCGCGGGGGACGGCGGCCGACACGCTGATCGCCGACTACAACGACCTCGCCTCCGTGGAGCGCCTGTGCCGCGCCCACCGCGGCAAGGTCGCGGCGGTCATCGCCGAGCCGATCGCCGGCAACATGGGTGTCGTGCCGCCGGCAACCGGCTTTCTCGAGGGCCTGCGGCAACTGTGCGACCAGCACGGCGCCCTGCTCGTCTTCGACGAGGTCATCTCGGGCTTCCGTGCCGCCCGGGGCGGCGCGCAGGCAGTCTACGGCGTGCGGCCGGACCTGACCTGCCTGGGCAAGATCATCGGCGGCGGGCTGCCGGTCGGCGCCTACGGCGGCCGGGCCGATCTGATGGCGCAGGTCGCGCCGGCCGGGCCGGTCTACCAGGCGGGAACGCTGGCGGGCAATCCGCTGGCGATGACCGCCGGCATCTGGGCGCTGTCCAACCTGTCCGCGACGCTCTACCGCCGCCTGGCGGCGCTCGGCGAGCGCCTGGCGGACGGGTTCCGCAGCGCCGCGCGCGAGATCGGGGTCCCGCTCACGGTCAACGTGGCCGGCTCGGTCCTCACGCCGTTCTTCAGCGCCGGTCCCGTCGTCGACTACGCGTCCGCGACCGCGTCCGACACCGCCGCGTACGCGGCGTTCTTCCGCGGCATGTTGCGGCGCGGCATCTATCCCCCGCCCTCCCAGTTCGAGGGCTGGTTCCTGTCGGCCGCGCACTCCGAGCGCGACGTCGACGCGACCGTCCGCGCAGCGCGCCGGTCCCTGGAGGAAGTCGCGGCTGGCGATGCCTGACAGCCCGGGTGTGACGACCGTCCGCCTCCACCGCACGACGGGCGTTCCCGTGGGCGACCTGCAGATCGGCGGCGGGGCCGCGGTGGCGGTGCAGTCGATGACGCTGACCGACACCGCCGACGCCGCCGGGACCGCGGCGCAGTGCGTGGACCTGGCCGACGCCGGGTCCGAGCTCGTGCGCGTCACGGTCAACCGCGACGAGGCGGCCCGCGCGGTGCCGGAGATCAAGCAGCGGATGCTCGACGCCGGCTGCACGGCGCCGCTGATCGGCGACTTCCACTACAACGGCCACCTGCTGCTCACGCGTCACCCCGACTGCGCGGCCGCGCTCGACAAGTACCGCATCAACCCGGGCAACGTCGGCACCGGCCGGCGGCGCGACGAGCAGTTCCAGACCATCTGCGCCGTGGCGCGCGAGCACGGCAAGCCGGTGCGCATCGGCGTCAACGGCGGCTCCCTGAACCAGGAGCTCGTCATGGCCAGGATGCAGGAGAACACCGACGCCGACCTCGGCAGGACGTCGGAGGAGATCATCAACGAGTGCATGATCGTCTCGGCGCTCGATTCGACGGCCCTCGCGCTCGACTGCGGCCTGCGGGAGAGCCAGATCGTCATCTCGTGCAAGGTGTCGCGCCCGCGCGACCTGATCGCCGTCTACCGCGCGCTGGCCCGGCAGACCTCGCAGCCGCTGCACCTCGGCCTGACCGAGGCCGGGATGGGCATCAAGGGCATGGTGTGGTCGGCGTCGGCCATGGGCGTGCTGCTCAGCGAGGGCATCGGCGACACCATCCGCGTGTCCCTGACACCACGGCCCGGCGGCGATCGGCGCGAGGAGGTCACCGCCGCCTGCGAGCTGCTGCAGGCCCTGGGTCTCCGCTCGTTCGCGCCGAGCGTCACCGCCTGCCCGGGCTGCGGCCGGACGACGAGCAGCACGTTCCAGGAGCTGGCCGAGCGGATCCAGGACTACGTGCGCGGCATGATGCCGCACTGGAAGCAGACGCACGACGGCGTCGAGGAGATGACCGTCGCCGTCATGGGCTGCGTCGTGAACGGTCCGGGCGAGTCGAAGGCGGCCAACATCGGCATCAGCCTGCCCGGCACGGGCGAGGCCCCGACCTGTCCGGTGTACATCGACGGACGTCACGAGCACACGCTGCGCGGCTCGTACGACGAGCTCGCGGCGGCCTTCCGCGCGCTCGTCGACGACTACGTCGAACGCAAGTACGCGCGGAAGCCCACCCCTTCGTAGGCCACCGGGACGTGTCGATCCGCCTGATTGCCGTCGACATCGACGGCACCCTGCTCGACAGCCGCGGCAACCTGCCCGCACGCAACCGCCGGGCCGTGCGGCGGGCGATCGACGCCGGCGTCCGCGTGGTGCTGGCGACCGGGCGCGCCTTTCACCACGCCGCCCCGACGGCCGCCGAGCTCGCCGACGACATCGTGCTCATCGTCAGCAACGGGGCGCTGACCAAGAGGGTCGGCGGCGACACGCTGGCGAGCAGGCTGCTGCCGCGCGCGACCGCGCGCGCCGTGCTGGCCGCCCTGCGCCCTCGACACCAGGGCGTCGCCGTGATCTTCGACCGGCCGGACGCGCGGCAGTACACGTACGACGGCATCGACTGGCGTCATCCGCAGCGCGCGTGGTACTACGAGCGGAACCGGGCGTTCATGACGCGCGCCGAGCCCATCGAGGCCGCGCTGACGGACGACCCGGTGCAGGTCTCGTACACCGGCAGCGTGAGCGGCATCCGCGCCCTGGAGGTCGAGGTGCGCCGCCTGCCGGCGGCGGGCGAGCTGGCCATCACCCTGACCGAGTACCCCGACCGCGACTTCTCGCTGCTCGATCTCACCGCGGCCGGCTCGTCGAAGGGCGCGGCGCTGGCGTTCTGGGCGCGGCGGCTGGGCATCGACCGGCAGGACGTCATGGCCGTCGGCGACAACCTGAACGATCGCGACATGCTGGAGTTCGCCGGGGCGCCGGTGGTGATGGGCAACGCCGTCGCGCCGCTCAGGGCGCGCGGCTGGCCGCTGACGGCGCCGCACGACGAGTGCGGTCTGGCGGACGCGATCGAGCAGGCGCTCGCCGGCGACTCGCCGGGACGGACGCCAGCATCCGGGGCAGGTCGCGCTCCCGCCGGCGCCAGATCGCCAGCAGCACGGCCCCGACCAGCGCGAGGCCGATGAGGATGCCGATCCAGAGGCCGATGACGCCCCAGCCGGCCACGAAGCAGAGCGTGTAGCCGATCGGCAGCCCGCACATCCAGTGCCCGGCGAGGTTCAGCCGCATCGGCGTGCGCGTGTCGCCGAGACCGCGCAGCGCGCCGGTCGCCGCCACCTGCAGGCCGTCGAAGATCTGGAACAGCGCGGCGACGAAGATGAGCGTCAGGCCGATGCCGACCACGCCGGCGTCCGGCGTGAAGGCGCCCAGAATCAGCCGGGGCGCGGCGAGGAAGAGCGCCGCCGACACCGTCATCACCCCGGCGCCCAGCGCGATCGTGCTCCAGCCCGCGGCGGACGCCCCGGGCGCGTCGCGCCGCCCGACCGCGTGACCGACGCGGACCGCCCCCGCCGCGGAGATCCCGAGCGGCACCATGAACGTGAGGCCCGACACGTTGGTGACGATCTGGTGCGCCGCGAGGGTCGTCGGGTCGAGACGCCCCGCCAGGAGCGTCACCGCCGCGAACGCGCCGTACTCCAGCGTGATCTGCGTCGCGGCGGGCCAGCCGAGGGCCAGGAGCCGGCGGAAGCCGGCCGGCCGCACCCCGGCCAGCGGGCGCAGCACGCCCCCCTGGCGCGCGGCGACGACCGCCAGCACGCCCGCCAGGTAGGTGCGCGAGATGCACGTGGCCCAGGCCGCCCCCTCCACGCCGAGCGCCGGCGCGCCCAGGTTGCCGAACACCAGCACCCAGTTCGCCGCGGCGTTCACCGCGTTGGCCGTGACGAGCGTGACCATGACCGGGGTGACCCGCGTCACGGCCTGCAGGTAGCGCCGGAAGGCCGCGTACAGCAGCAGCGGCGGCAGGCTCAGGGTGACGATGTCGAAGTAGTCGCGGACGAGCGGCAGCACGCGGGGGTCGAAGCCCCAGGCGTCCAGGGTGGCGCCCACCGCGCGGGCGATCAGGCCGACCGGAATCGCGAGTCCCAGCGCGAGCCAGATGCCGTGGCGCAGCCAGCGGCGGCACTCGCTGCGGGCGCCGGCGCCGTGGGCCTGCGAGACGAGCGTGTCGAGGCCGAGCAGCAGGCCCATGCCGAACACGCCGAACGCCAGGAACAGCGCGCTGCCGACGCCGACCGCACCGATGGCCTCGGGGCCGAGGCGTCCCACCATGCCGGTGTCGACGAGCTGCATCGACACCCAGCCCACCTCGGCGACGACGACGGGGGCGGCGAGCGCGGCGACGGGACGCAGCTCCTTGCGGAGCAGGGTGAGCGGCATTCAGATGGGGCTGCGCCCCAAGCCCCCGGCGTCTGCTTGCGGGGACCCCTTCGCCCCGCGCCGCTCCCGCCGAGGCGCGCCGTGCGCGCCTTGCGGAGTCTGCACCATTCTACGGCGCAGACTCCTGGCCCGGCAGGTTCGGCGCCCGGGAGGGCGTCCCGCGCGCGATCAGAGGCGGGTGACCCGGCCGGCGTCGCCGTCGACGCGGAGCCGGTCGCCGTTGGCGATCAGGCGCATCGCGTCGCGTACGTTGACCACCGCCGGCAGCCCGAACTCGCGGGCCACGACGGCGCCGTGCGACAGATAGCCGCCGGTTTCCGTCACGACCGCCGAGGCGCGCAGGAAGAGCGGCGTCCAGCCGGGGTCGGTGGAGGGCGCCACGAGCACGTCGTGCCGGCGCATCCGGCCGCCGTCGTGCGGCGTGCGCAGCACGCAGGCGGCGCCCTCGGCCGCGCCCGGGGCGGCCGCGACGCCGGCCCAAGCGTCGCCGTCCGGCACCGGCGGCGCGGGCGCGGTCCGGCGCGCCGGACCACCCGGCGCCGCCGGGGGCGATTCCCGGATCACGCCGGGCAGCTCCTGCGCCTGCTGGGCGGCGAGGCGCGCCTGGCGGTCGGCGACGAGCGCGCCGGCGCCGGTCCCGTTCCAGGCGCCGGTCAGCCACGCCTCGACCTCGAGCAGGCTCAGGTGGAAGACGTCCTCCACGGCGGTGATGCGCCCGGCGGCTTGCAGTCGTCGTCCCACCTCCAGGCACATCTGCCGGATGAGGGCGACGGCCGCCGCGGAGCCCGACTTGGCGTTCTCCCTGAGCGCCGCGCCCAGCCGGGCGCGAGCCAGCATGGGCCGCGCGAGCGGCCGCAGCCAGGCGGGGATAGTGGCCAGCTCGGCTTCCGCGCGCCGCCGCACGTCCGCGGCGCGCGACCGCGCGTCGGGCGCGGACGGGTGGCCGAGGTGGAAACGCACCTGCTCGAGCACGTAGCGCGGATCGTCGGCCCAGCGGGGGCTGGCGAGCTCCATCTCGAAGACCGCCCGGTGGCCGTAGCGGTCCAGGTAGTCCTCCATCGC
>CAYGCV010000153.1:0-9857 GCA_964348425.1 uncultured Vicinamibacteraceae bacterium
GGGTGGCCTTCCCCGGCAGCAGCGTGGCGTCGTACAGCACGCCGCGGGTGACGATGCCGTCGCGGAGCGCGTGGATGCTGCCCTTGGGACAGCCGCCGGTCGCCTCGATCTCCTCGAACGTCGCGCCGGTGTGACCGCGTCCGTCGACCAGGATGTGGCAGTCGATGGCGTCGAGGTGGCTGTGGATCACGCCGTGGTAGCTGCCGGTGTACTGCAGCCGGTCCGACCCGCCCGTCTCGCTGATGCGGATGACCTCCCGGTTCAGGATCGTCGTCGCGTCGACCGCCTCCTCCTGCACGATGTCGTGCGCCAGCGAGACGCTGATGCCCTCCTGGACGAGGGCCGCGGCCTGCTTGCGCTTGGCGGGCGTGATGAAGTTCGCCGCGCCGAGCTCGTCGTCGGCGCCCCAGCGGCCCTGGTTGGACAGCTCCTCCAGGGCCCGCTCGACGTCCGCCAGCGTCTCCATGCGCTGGTTGTCCTGACCGTCGATCGCAACGCCGGCCACGGCCAACATGATCGCCGCCGCAAACGCTCCAACTGCCGTCCTGAGCCTCGTCGTCATCATGCGTCCTCCCGGATTCACGCGCTATCACGCTTACCACGTCTCGGCACGGGCGCGAAACAACTTCAGTCGTCGGCCAGGCGGCGACCCTGCGGGGACCGCCGGAGTTGCGCCAGCGCGCGGTGCTCGATCTGCCGGATGCGCTCGCGCGTGAGGCCGAACGCCTGCCCGATCTGCTCAAGCGTCCGCTCCCGCCCGTCCTCGAGCCCGAAACGCATCTGCAGGATCCTGGCGTCACGAGGCGGCAACGTGTGCAGGACCTCGGCTACCCGGCGCCGCATGTCGGCGCGCATCGCCGACTCCGACGGCGAGACCGCGCCGCGGTCCTCGATGGTGTGCCCGAGCGTGTGCGCCTCGTCGGGCCCGCTCGGCGATTCGAGCGAGAGGGGGCCGAGGCCCGCTTTCAGGATCGTGCTGACTCTCGCGGCCGGCAGGTCGACGCGCTGCGCAATCTCCGCCGCCGTGGGCTCCCGACCCAGCGTCCTGGCCAGATCGTCCGCAGCGGCCAGGAGCGTGCGCAGCGTGTCCGCCACATGCACCGGCAGCCGGATGATCCGTCCCTTCTCGGCGAGGGCGCGCGTCATGCCCTGGCGGATCCACCAGGTTGCGTAGGTGGAGAACTTGTAGCCCAGTCGATGGTCGAACTTGTCGACCGCCCGCAGGAGCCCCAGGTTGCCTTCCTGCACCAGGTCCAGAAAGCCCAGGGAGTGATGGCGGTAGCGCCTGGCGTTGGCGATGACGAGGCGGAGGTTCGCTGCCACGAGCGCATGCTTGGCCTCCGCAATCCCTTCCGTTGCCGCCCGCAGCCGCGCGCGGATGTGGGTCGCCTGCCGCAGCGTCAGGCCGAGAGCGGCGACGCGCGCCCGCAGCAGCGCGCGCGCCTCGGCGAGGCCGGGAGCGGCCGGAACGCTCGGGGCACCCTGTGCGCGCTGCCGCCGCTCGAGCTCGTCGACGCTCTTGCGCAGCTCTTCCACCGCGTCCAGCGACGCGGTGGCCCGGCCCACGAGTCGGAGCTTGACCGACTCGGCGTACGGCACGGCGCCAACCGCGTGCGACAGCCGGACCCGCGCCCTCAGCGCGGCCCACCGTGCCCGGCGCGCCCGGCGACGGTGGCGGACAGGAATCGCACCCAGGGCGGCGTCGTGCGTCCCGGCGTCGGCCTGCGCGGCGCGGATGACGTCGAGGTCGTGGACCACGGCGCGCGCACGGGTCCTGAGCTGGGCGTCCGTCTGCGCCTTCGGGGGCAGCGCGAGCAGGGTCCGGGCGGCGAGCGGGTTGGATCTGAGAACGTCGCCCATCTCGAGCACGTCCCGCGCAATGCACGGAATCCGCGACGTCAGCCGCAGGGCGATACGCTTGTTGCGTGCGAGGCGTTTCGCGAGCACGGTTTCCTGCCCGCGGGTGAGGAGCGGCGTCGCTCCCGCGTCGGACAGGTACGCCTGCGTGCTGTCGGGCAACGGGTCAGGCATGGACTTCCTGCACGGCGTGCCGCCTGCGGGCGCGTGAAGCCGGGCCCGGAACGAGGTCTCGGGAAAGCGGGCCCGCTGCCAGTATATAGGCGGCGCCCCGCGAGCCCTTTCGCGTCCAGGGGCGGGCCGACGGTGCGCATCTCGACGGCCGGAGGAATGTGATATTCTTGAGCTGCTTTTCTGAGTCTCCGCCGCTGTTCCTGCCTCATCGGGACTTCCGCCCAGCCTCACCAAAGCCACACGTGGCCGGTTCCGGCGGACACGCGTGAAGAGGCCCGGACTGCCCGCCGAGCGCACCCTGGCGGTGACCGGCCGCGGTCCACCAGGAACAACGCATGCGCGTGTATATCGTCAATCCCAGCCATCTCTCGTTCGGGTCCGCCATCATCACGCCCCGCTGGCTCTACGTGCTCGCCGGGGCGACGCCGCGGGAGTTCGGCGATCCGATCCCGATCGACGAGACGCTGGAACCGTTCGATGCCTCCCGGCTGCAGCCTGGCGACGTCGTCGGGATCGGCGTGCACACCGGCAACGCCCTGGTCGGGTACGCGCTCGGCAAGCAGGCGCGCGCCCGCGGCGCGTGGGTGGTCTACGGCGGCATTCACGCGACGCTGTACCCGGAGGAGGCCCACGCTCGGGGCGGGGCCCACGCTGTCGTCAGGGGCGACGGGGACATCGTCTGGGGCGGCGTGCTGGCGGATTGCGCGGCCGGCGCCCCGGAGCGGGTCTACGATGCCGGCCGGGTCGGCGCGTCGGCGTTCAGGAAGGCGCGCTGGGATCTGCTGCCCCGGGAACGCTATGCCTGGGCTTCCGTCCAGACGGTGCGGGGGTGTCCGAAGCACTGCTCCTTCTGCTCGGTCTGGCGCACGGACGGCCAGGAGCCGCGCCAGCGCGGCGTCGAGGCGGTGCTCGAGGAGATCGTCGAGCTGCGCCGCATGGGGTTCCGCTTCATCGCGCTGGCCGACGACAACTTCTATCCCGTGACGCTCGACGATCTCCGAATGGCCGGACGCCGTGAGGACCCGCGCCGCCTGCGCGAGCTCGAAGCGATCCGCGCGGAGCGCTTTGCCCTCATGGAACGGCTCGCGCTCCTGCCGGACGACCTCGTCTTCTATACGCAGATCACGATGGAGGCGGCGGAGGACCCGTCGTTCCTGGACGCGATGCGCAAGGCCCGCATCAGGGGCGCGCTGGTCGGCGTGGAAGCCGTCACCCCGGAAGGCCTGAAGGACGTCTACAAGGACTTCAACCTGGCCGGCGAGGCGCTCGTCGCCAGGCTCCGGACGTTTCGGAAGCACGGCGTGTACGTGCTCGGGTCGTTCATCTTCGGTCTGCCGAGCGACCGTCCCGGCTCGTTCGACGCCACGGTGGCCCTGGCCCGGCGCGCCGACCTGGCGTTCGCCCAGTTCGTCACGCTGACGCCCTTTCCCGGCACGCTCGACTTCGAGCGCTGGGAGCGCGAGCAGGGCGCTTCGATGCCCCTCATCGACGGCGTGCCGGCGTCCCGGTACTGGCTGCTGCCGCACTCGCGGCGGCCCAAGCTCTACACGCCGCATCCCGTCATGTCGGTTGAAGAGATCCGGCGGGGCACGCAACGGGCCTGGGACAGGTTCTACGGCATCAGGGCGATCTGGCGCCGTTCGAAGGTCGTCCCGTCGCTGCGGGGGCGCCTGGCGTTTCTGCTGATCTCGAAGGTGTATCGACAGATGTACGCCAACACCGGTCTGGCGACCGACAGCGCCCGCGTCTCGCGCGCGACGATGTGGGCCCGGTTGCTGGCCCGGCCGGTGCAGCGGCTGTTCGCCGCCGATCCGCTGCCCGGCCTGCAGGTCCCCGCGCAACCAGCATCCTCCGCCGCCGCGTCGACGGAGGCCGCGTAGCCCGCGCCGCAGGTGCCTGGCTGCCGGGGCCTCCAGGCGCGTGCGCCGCGGCGCGGTCACACGACAGGAGTCACGACACGATGCAGTTCACCGATCTGGGCCTGCGCCCCGAGCTCGTTCGCGCCGTTGCGGCCGCGGGCTACACCACACCCACGCCGATCCAGGAGCGCGCCATTCCGGTCGTGCTCGATGGTCGCGATCTGATCGCCTGCGCCCAGACCGGCACGGGCAAGACGGCCGCGTTTCTTCTGCCGATTCTGCAGAATCTCGCCGCGGGCGCGGCGTCGCACCGGCCGCGGGCCCTGGTGGTGACGCCGACCCGCGAGCTGGCCGCCCAGGTTGGGGAGATGGTCGCGCAGTACGCCAGACACCTGCCCGTCCGCCGCACGGTGCTCTTCGGCGGTGTCGGCATGACACCGCAGAAGCGGCGCCTGGCCGCCGGCCTCGATCTGCTGATCTCCACGCCCGGCCGGCTGCTCGATCACCTCGGGCGCAAGCAGGCGAATCTCGGCGGCGTCGAAATGGTGGTCCTCGACGAGGCCGACCGAATGCTCGACATGGGGTTCCTGCCCGACGTGCGGCGGATCCTCGCCGCGTTGCCCGCGCGGCGCCAGAACCTCTTCGTCTCGGCCACGCTCCCCGCCGAGATCGAGGCGCTCATCCGGCGCTCGACCGCCGAACCCGTGCTGGTCGAGGTGACGCGGCGCGCGACGCCGGTGAGCAAGATCCGCCAGGTGGTCCATCCGGTGGCCATGACCCGCAAGACGGAGCTGCTCGGCCGCCTGCTGGCGGACGCGGACATGGGACAGACCCTGGTCTTCACCCGTACCAAGGCGCGCGCCAACCAGCTCGTCCGGCACCTGGAGCGCTCCGGCCGGCGGGTGGCGGCGATCCACGCCAACAAGAGCCAGAACGCGCGCACGCGGGCGCTGGCGCACTTCCGCACCGGGGCGGTCGACACGCTCATCGCCACCGACATCGCCGCCCGCGGACTCGACGTCGACGGCATCAGCCACGTGGTCAACTTCGACCTGCCCCACGTGGCCGAGGACTACGTGCACCGCATCGGGCGCACGGCTCGCGCGGGACGCGGCGGAGCCGCGATCGCGCTGGCCGCCCCGGAGGAGCGCAAGCAGCTCGCCGCCATCGAGCGGCTCGTCGGCAGGCCCATCCCGTGCGAGCACGTCGCCGGCTTCGCGCCGGCTCCGGGCGCCCCGGCGAGCAGCGACCGGCCGCGCGGCGTCCCCCGCACGCGCCGCCGGCGCCGCGGGTCGCGGCGGGCTGCGGTCTCGCCCGCGGGCTGAGCGGGTCGCGGGCGGCCCGGACGAGCGCACCGCATCGCCGCGGCCGGTGTTGCGGCCCCGGAACGGCCGGCCCCGGACGATATTGTGTCGGCGCGGCGAATTCTGAGCGATACTTTGGGCGTACCTTGTCTTTCGAAACACCGAGGAGGCTGCAGATGAGTCACCGGACTCTCCCCGTACTGTTCGCGCTGGCCGCCGCCGTGGCGCTGGCCCCGGCCGTTGCGACCGCTCAGACGGCGGACGATGCGAGCGTGCCGCGCACCGCGTGGGGCGCACCGGACCTGGCCGGCGTCTGGGATTTCCGTTCGCTGACGCCGTTCGAGCGGCCGGAGAATCTGGCCGGCAAGACGACGCTGACCGACGAGGACGCCGCGGCCGTGCTCGCCGAGGCCGACGAGACCTGGCGGCAGATCCAGGAGGGCAGCGACGCGATGCCCACCGGGTCGTACAACGAGGCCTGGTACGACGTCGTGGGCGTGGCGGAGGATCGCCGGACGTCGCTGATCGTCGACCCGCCCGACGGCCGCGTGCCGGCGTTGACGGCGGCGGCGCAGCAGCGCCAGGCGGAGCTGGCGAGGGTCCGGCGCGGTCTGGGCCTGCACGAGCTCACCTACGGCGGCTGGGTCGCGGACATGGGCCCCGGGCACCTCGCGGTGCGCTGCATCGTGGGCTTCAACTCCGGGCCGCCGATGCAGCCGAGCGCCTACAACAACAACATGCAGTTGTTCCAGACCGAGGACCACGTCGTGCTGCTCAACGAGATGGTGCACAGCACCCGCGTCATCCCGCTGGACGGCCGCGAGCGCAGCGGCATCCCGCAGCAGATGGGCGACTCGCGGGGCCACTGGGACGGCGACACGCTGGTCGTCGAGACGACCGATTTCCTGCGGGGAACCGGCTTCCTCGGCGGGCTGACCGACACGCACCTGCGCCTCGTCGAGCGCTTCACGCGGATCTCCGCGCAGACGCTGCTCTACGAGGCGACGCTGGACGACCCGACGGTGTGGCCGGTGCCCTGGACCTTCCAGCTCCTCATGCAGCAGAGCGCCGATCCGCTCTACGAGTACGCCTGCCACGAGGGGAACTACGGGCTCTACAACATCCTGGCCGGCGCCCGCGAGGCCGAGCGGGCCATGCAGCAGCAGCAGCAGTAGCAGCGCCGCAGGCAGGAGGGAGGGCGTGATGAGCCAGCGATTCGTCGGGCTGCTGGTCGTGCTGGCGGTCGGGCTGCCGTGCGCGGCGCGGCCGGCGGCGGGGCAGACGGCGCGCATCAGCCCGCTCATCGAGCGGCTGGAGCAGGGCGGCGTGGTCGGCCCCGACGTCTGGCAGATGATCGACATGGAGCACGGCCCGTACCGCATCGACGAGCTCGAGGCGCGGTTCGAGGAGTTCGCCCGCCGGCGGCGGGCGGACGGGCGGCTGCAGGTCACGCCCGGCGTCCGCATTCCGATGTACGGCGAGGAGAATCCGAGCTGGCTCGTCAAGCAGGTGCTCGACATCGGGGCGCTCGCCATCGTCTTCCCGCAGATCGACACGGCGGAGGAGGCGTTGCGGGCGGTGCGCTCCATGCGCATTCCGCCGCAGCGGGGCGCGCGGTACCCGGATCCGCCCGGCATCCGGGGCGCCGGCCTGTGGTCGACCGACGGCTTCACCGGCTTCCCGCTGTGGGGCGAGATGGACGCCGACGAGTACATGCGGCGGGCGGACCTGTGGCCGCTGAACCCGACGGGCGAGCTGTTCGCCTACGTCATGATCGAGTCGCCCGAGGGCGTCCGCAACATCCGCGACATCCTCGACGTGCCGGGCATCGGCGGCATACTGATCGGCGTCAACGACCTCAGCATCAACCTGGGCGTCGGGCGGGCCACCCGCACCGGCCAGCCGCTGGCGCCCGAGGCGCAGGCGGCGGTGCGGCACGTGTTGGCGGCCTGCCTGGAGAAGCAGGTGCTGTGCTCCATCATCGGCGGCGGCGACCGCGAGGAGCTCGTCGAGATGGGCTTCTTCCGGATGCCCCGCTGACCCGGATGAACGAGGGTGTACACATGTCTGCACGGAACCATGGGCGCGGCGGGCTGATCGGGATCGGGCTGTTCGTCGTGGTCGCGTGCCTGGCGGCGCCCGCGGCGAGCGCCCAGCCGGCCGCGGAGGATGGTGCCGCCGTCACCTTCACCCGGGACGTGGCGCCCATCCTGCAGCGCGCGTGCCAGGTCTGCCACCGGCCGGGGCAGATGGCGCCCATGTCGCTGCTGACCTACGAGGAGACGCGGCCCTGGGCGCGGGCCATCCGCGAGCGCGTGGCGCGCCGCGAGATGCCGCCCTGGCATCTCGACCGCACCGTGGGCATTCGCGACTACATCAACGACCGTTCGCTGACCGACGCGGAGATAGGCGCCATGGTGGCGTGGGTCGCCGCGGGCGCGCCGCGCGGCGACCCGGCCGACCTGCCGCCGCCGGCCGCGTTCGCCGCCGATGACGAGTGGTACATCGGGACGCCCGACCTGATCGTGACGATGGAGGAGGAGATGGTCGTCGCGGCGCGGGGCCCGGACACCTTCTTCAACATCTACGCGCCCACCGGGCTGACCGAGGACCGCTACATCCGGGCCGTCGAGGTGCATCCCGGGGACCGCCGGGTGGTGCACCACGTCAACACCTTCGCGGTCCAGGAGCCGCCGGCGCCCGGGGAGAACGGGCTGGCGGGCTTCCGGAACGTGGCCCTGCCGGGCGAGATGTGGCTCAAGGAGACCTCCATCGGCAACAGCGGCGACATCTATCCCGAGGGGACGGGCCGGCTGCTGCGCGCCGGCGCCGTGATCCGCTTCAACATCCACTACCACCCGGTGGGGGAGGAGGCGCGCGATCGGACGAGCGTCGGCTTCCGCTTCCATCCGCGCGGCGAGGTGCCGGAGAAGACGCTGGTGACCCGGTTCATCACGGCGCGCAACCTGGACATTCCGGCCGGCGCCCGCGACGTGCGCCACGACGGCTACTGGACGCTGCCGCAGCCGGCGCAGATCGTCCACTTCCGCCCGCACATGCACTACCGGGGGCAGGCGATGTCGCTCGAGGCGGTGCTGCCCGACGGGCGGGTCGAGCTGCTGACGTCCGTGCCGCGCTACGACGTCAACTGGCAGTTGACCTACTCGTACGAGAACCCGCCGGCCTTCCCGGCCGGGACCGTGATGCACATGACGTCCTACCACGACAACTCGGCCGGGAATCGCAACAACCCGGATCCGACCATGTGGACCGGGTCGGGGTCGCGGACCATCGACGAGATGGCGATCGCGCACACCGACTGGATCTTCCTGACCGACGCGGAATACGGGCGGATCGCGTCGGCGGGTGCCGGGAATCTGCCCTGACAGGCTGGCCACCATGCCGCTGTCAGCCATCTCGGCGCGACGTCCGTTCGCGGCGCGGGCGGCCCGCGCGGTTGCGGCTGCCGCCGCCGCACTGCTGCTGTCGCTGCCGGCGCCGGCCCCGGCACAGGAGCTCGTGCGCCCGGACCTCAAGACGATCAGCCCCGTCTTCGACGGCTGGCTCCGGAACCCGGACGGCTCGTTCACCCTCTTCTTTGGCTACTTCAACCGCAACAGCGGCGAGACGCCGATTCCCATCGGCCCGGACAACCAGGTCCGGCCGGCGCCGGACGACCGGGGGCAGCCGACGAACTTCCTGCCGCTGCGCAAGTGGCACGTCTTCCGCGTGACCGTGCCGCCCGGCTGGGACGACGAGGTGATCTGGACGCTGGGGGTGCCCGGCACCGGCCACCGGGAGCAGACCACGGGCAGCCTGAACGCGATCTACGAGATCGGGGATCCGGGCGGCCCGCAGGCCCCGACGGTGGGCGGCGTGCCCCCCCGGCCGCTATCGGCGCGGGTGGGCCGCCCGCTGGCCCTGGCGGCCTCCGCGTCCCCCGCGGACGCCGAGCGCGGGGAGCTGGCGGTGCGCTGGAGCAAGAACCGCGGGCCGGCCGCCGGCCGCGTGACGTTCAGCGCGCCGGAGGCGCTCGCCACCACGGCGGCGTTCAGCGCCCCCGGCACCTACGAGCTGCGGCTGCGGGTCGACGAGCACGTCAACATGGGGGGCTCCAGCGAGGAGCACCACACGGACGCGCTCGTGACCGTGACGGTCGAGCCGTAGCCTACTGCTGCTCGGTGGCGGGCGCCTGGGGCGACAGCCCGTGGGCCGCGAGGAAGCCGTGGATCTTGCCGAAGATCTCCAGCATCTCCTCGCGCGTGAACCGGCCGTGCCCGCCGCCCGGCACCGTGTGCAGCTCGTTCGGGACGCCGGCCTCGTCGAGCGCGGCGTGCAGCCGGACGGCATGGTCGTAGGGCACCGCGCGGTCCTCGGTCCCGTGGATGCTGAAGATCGGCGGCAGCCCGTCGCGCACGTAGGTGAGCGGCGAGACGCGCGCGGCCAGGTCCTTGCGGTCGGCGCGGCTGCCGAGCCAGGACACGCCCCACGCCGTCATGTTGGGCCCTTCGAGCAGGTCGGCCACGTCGGTCACGCCGTACCAGTTGATCATCGCGGCCACGCGCAGCTCCTCCGCGCCGGGGCAGCGGCGGTCGAGCCCGGCCGCGGCCGGGGTCATGCCGGTCGCGAGCGTCAGGTGCCCGCCGGCCGACTGGCCGCTCAC
>CAYGCV010000154.1:0-741 GCA_964348425.1 uncultured Vicinamibacteraceae bacterium
GTGATGATATGCTGTTGTAAGCAGTTGGCATGGTAATTAAAGCCCTCACATGCGCGGGGGCCTCGCGCCGTCGCCCCGCAACGCCATCTACTCTATCCACGACCGGCGCGACACGGAGGCGCGGCGCCTCCAAGGCCGCCAGGTGCTGACGTGGCGCAACACGTCAATCATCACCACCGCCGAGCTGCAGCTCCATCTCTACTACAACGCCTGGAAGAACACGAAGTCGACCTGGATGCGGGAGAGCCGGCTGCGGGCCCGCGGCCGCGGCCTGCGCGAGCGCCCGGCGTCCGACTGGGGCTGGATCGACGTGCAGGCGGTCCGTCTGCTCGGGACCGGCGACGCGCCGGCCAGCGACCTGACGAGCCGGATCGCGCACATCGCCCCGGACGACGGCAACCCCGACGACGAGACGGTGCTCGTCGTGCCCCTGCCGGAACGGGCCTTCCCCGGCGACTCGGTCGAGCTCGAGATCGAGTGGACGTCGCAGGTGCCGCGCCCGTTCGCGCGCACGGGCGTCGTCGGCGACTACTACTTCATCGCCCAGTGGTTTCCGAAGGTCGGCGTGCTCGAGGACAGCGGCTGGAACTGCCACCAGTTCCACGCCGCGACCGAGTTCTTCGCGGACTACGGCGTCTACGACGTCCGCATCACGGTCCCGGCGGGCTGGGTCGTGGGCGCCCCCGGGGGCGCGCCGCGCGGCGGCGGCCACGGCGCCGGGGCGGCCCCCCCCCCCCGCAC
>CAYGCV010000154.1:751-9850 GCA_964348425.1 uncultured Vicinamibacteraceae bacterium
GAGCGTCGTCGACAACGGCGACGGGACGGCCACCCACCGCTACTACCAGGAAGACGTCCACGACTTCGCCTGGACGACCAGTCCCGATTTCCTCGAGCGGCGCGAGCGGTTCGAGCACCCGACCCTGCCCCCGGTGGACATCCGCCTGCTGCTCCAGCCCGAGCATGCCGGCCAGGAGGCGCGCCACTTCGAGGCGACGCGGCAGGCGCTGCGGTACTTCGGCGAGTGGTTCGGCGCGTACCCCTACGAGCAGATCACCGTGGTCGACCCCGTGTGGCGCAGCCGCACGGGCGGCATGGAGTACCCCACCCTGTTCACCGCGGGCACGCGCTGGCTGGCGCCGGCCGCCGTGGCGACGCCCGAGGAGGTGATCGTCCACGAGACGGGGCACCAGTTCTGGTACGGCGTCGTCGGCAACAACGAGTTCGAGCACGCGTGGATCGACGAAGGCCTGACCACGTTCGCCACCGCGCGCGTGATGGAGGCGTTCTTCACCGAGCACTACCGCTCGATCCGGCTGCTCGGCCGGTTCGTGCCCCGGGTGCTCCGCGACGTCCCGTGGTCGCGCGCCATCGACGGCAACCGCCTGGGCGGGTACCGCCGCAACGCGCGCATGGACGCGCCGGCGCGGCCTACCTACCGCTACTGGCCCGCCACGGCGGGCAGCATCTCATACAACAAGACGGCGCTCTGGCTGCACACGCTCGAGCGCTACCTGGGCTGGCCGGTGCTGCGGCGGGGAATGGCTGCCTTCTACGAGCGCTGGCGCTTCGGCCATCCCGCGCCGGACGACTTCTTCGACAGCATCAGCGCAGCGAGCAGCCGCGATCTCGACTGGTTCTTCGACCAGGTGCACGGCACGGCCAGGACCTTCGACTACGGCGTGCAGGCGCTGACGAGCCGGCGCGACGCCGGCCGCGGCTTCTTCGGCGCAGGCGGCGAGGCGAGCTTCGCCGAGCGTGCGAACGAGGGCGGCTACGAGACGACCGTCGTCGTGCGCCGCTACGGCGAGGGCGTCTTTCCCGTCGAGGTGCTGACCGAGTTCGAAGACGGTCACGAGGAGCGGGAGGCGTGGGACGGCGCCGCGGAGTGGACGGCCTACACCTACCGCCGCGAGGCCCGGGCGACACGCGCCTTCGTCGATCCGGATCGCGTCCTGCTGCTGGACGGCAACTACACCAACAACAGCCGCACGCTGGCGCCGCGGGCGACCGCGGCGGCGACCCGCTGGAGCCTGCGGTGGCTGGTCTGGCTGCAGGACCTGCTGCTCACGTACGGGTTCTTCATTTGATTCGCGCGCTGTTCGACGGCATCGGGCGGGTCCTGAGCGCACCCGTGCTCGTGGCCGGCGTCTACCTGCTGACGCTGCTCCTGGCGGCGCCGCTCGCCCTGGCGCTGCACGACGCCATCGCCTCGCACCTGGGCGCGAGCGTGGCGGCCGAGCAGGCGGCCGCCGGGGTGCACTGGGCGTGGTGGGAGGAGTTCCAGGCGCAGGCGCGCGGGTTCGAACGCACCTTCACGCCCTCGATCATCGGCTTCGGGGCGGCCGTGAGCAATCTGGGCGCGTTCGTCGACGGCGCCGCGCCGTCCGGCGGGCTCGCGGTCGCGGTGGCGTTCTACCTGGCGGCCTGGACCTTCCTCGCCGGCGGCATCCTGGACCGCCTGGCGCGCCGCCGGCGACTGGGCGCCGCCGCGTTCTTCGCGGCCTGCGGCACCTGGTTCTTCCGCTTCCTGCGCCTGGCCGTCGTCGCCGGTCTGGCGTACTGGCTGCTGTTCGGCCTGCTTCACGAATGGCTGCTCGAGGACCTCTACGAGTTCGTGACGCGCGGCATCACCGTGGAGCGCACCGCGTTCGTCGTCCGGCTCGCGGGCTACGCCCTGTTCGGCGCCCTCGTGCTGCCCGTCAACCTGCTGCTCGACTACGCGAAGATTCGCGCCGTCGTCGAGGATCGCCGCAGCATGCTCGGGGCCCTGCTGGCGGCCGGCCGCTTCGTGCGCCGGCGCCCGTTCGCGACCGGCGGCCTGTACGTGCTCAACGCGGGGCTGTTCGGGCTCCTGCTGGCAGGCTACGCCGCCGTCGATCCCGGCGTCGGCGCGCCGGACGGGGGGTCCCTGTGGACGGCGCTGCTCATCGGCCAGGCGTACGTCCTCGCGCGCGTCGCCACCAAGCTCGTGTTCTACGCGTCGCAGACCGCGTACTTCCAGAGCCAACTCGCCCACGCCGGCTACGTGGCCGCCGCGCAGCCCGCCCCGCCCGGGGCGCCCGCCGCGGAGACCCGCGCCGACACCGCGGGCGACGCCGGCCGGGTCCCGGCCTCCTGAGCCGTCGCGCGCGCCGGCCGGCGCCGCGAGCCGTCCGGCGCTTGGACCCGCGGCCGATCTCTGTGGTACAACGGAGGTATGGTCGCGAGCCGTGCCAGCCGCAATTGCCTGGTGGAGGTCACCATGAAAACACCGAGTGTTCGAGCCGTCGTCGTTGCGTGCGTCACGTTCATCGGATCGCTGGGCGGGACGCCGGCGGGAGCGGCCCAGACCGCGGAGGACCTGGAGCGCGAGGTCCGGGAAACGCTGCACGACGAACGCGATCTGCGGCGGATCGAGGTATCCGTCCAGGGCAGCGAGGCGACGCTGACCGGGATCGTCGAGTCCTTCTGGGACAAGCATCGGGCGATCGAGCGGGCGCTGGACGTCGACGGCATCGAGACCGTCGCCAGCGAGCTGGAGCTGCCCGAGCCCGAGGACGACAACGACCTCGCCCAGGAGGTCGCCAGGGTCGTCCAGCGCTATCCGCACTACACCATCTGGGACTTCATCAACGGCCGCGTGCAGAACGGCAACGTCCAGCTCGCCGGGTGGGTGACGCCGGACCGCGACAAGAGCGGCGACCTGTTCGAGCGCGTGGCGAAGATCGAGGGCGTGCAGGACGTCCAGAGCAGCATCGAGACCCTGTCGACGTCGCAGGGCGACCGGCGGCTGCGCAGGTCCATCATGCGCCAGTTGGCTCGCAACACGCACTTCGAACGGCTCGCGCGGATGCCGAACCCGCCGTTCCATATCGTCATCGACAACGGCATCGTGCTGCTCATCGGGTACGTGCAGGGCCAGATCGAGCTCATCGAGATGCAGCGCATCGTGGGGCAGACCCAGGGCGTGCTGCGGGTCGAGAACCGGCTCCAGACGCTCCGCTGACCACCGGCGGCCGGGCCGGCAGTGCGCGCGCGGGCGCGCGGCCCCGGGCCCGGCCGCAGCCGGCCGCGACGTGACGCTCGCGCCTGCGGCGCTCGCCGTCGTGCGGGTGCTCGGCGGCATCATCGGCACCGTCCTCCCCGGGCGGCCCGGTCCTCCCCGGATAACCTTCATTTGCCCTTGACCGACCAATTTGGTCGGACATACAATCCGAAAACTGATACTGAGACTCAATCTCAAGAGGAGAGCGCCATGACTCGTTCCACATCGCTGTCCATCCGCATCCTCGTCGCGGCCGGGTCGCTGCTCGCCGCGTGGCTCCCCGCCGCCGCGCAGGACAACATGCTCGACGGCTGGCGTCCGCCCGATCTGATCGACGCCGTGGCGAGCTTCGGGGCCGCCGTGCACGACGGCGCGCTGTACGTCTACGGCGGTCACGTCGGCCGCGTCCACGCGCACTCCATCGAGAACATCAGCCCCGGCTTCCGCCGGCTGGTCCTCGCAGCCGGGCAGACCTGGGAAGACCTGCCGCCGGGACCGCTCCTGCAGGGGACCGTGCTGGTATCCGACGGCGCCTACGTCTACCGCGTCGGCGGCATGACGGCGACCAACGCCACCGCGGCGGAGCCGGAGGTGCTCCGCTCGAGCCGCTCGGCGGGACGCTACGACGTGTCGGCGGGGCGGTGGGAGCCGTTGCCGGACATGCCGGCCGGACGCTCCTCGCACGACGCGGTCGTGGCTGGCGGCACGCTCTACGTCGTCGGCGGGTGGGAGCTCCGGGGACCCGATGAGGAGGGCGCCTGGGCCGACACCGTCCTGGCGCTCGAGCTGGACGGCGGAAGCGCGTGGCGGGAGATTCCAGCCCCCTTCAGGCGCCGGGCGCTCGCCGCCGGCACTGCCGGCGGGCGCATCTACGCGTTCGGCGGCCTCCGGCCGGCGGACGGACCGGCGCTGCGGGTCGACGTCCTCGACACCGCGAGCGGCGAATGGTCCGCGGGACCCGACCTGCCGCAGGCGGGAAGCCTGCAGGGATTCGGCGTGGCGGCGACGAGCCACGACGGACGCATCTTCATGAGCCAGGCCGACGGCAAGGTCTACCGCCTGGCGGACGGCGGAGACGGCTGGGAGCTGACGGCGACTCTCGATCACCGGCGGTTCATGCACCGGCTCGTCCCGTTCGACGGCTACGTGCTCGCCGTCGGCGGCTCGGCGCGCGGCGGTCACGTGACGGCGATCGACGTCGTGCGGCCCGCAGCCGCCAAGGCAGGCGACGCGGGTACCGGGCAGGGCGCGAGCCGCTGGCCCGGCTTCCGCGGCGGCGCCGACACCAACGTGAGCCGCGCGGCGCGCCTGCCGCGCACCTGGTCCGACGCGAGCGTGACGTGGCGCGCCACGACCCCCGGGTTCGGGCAGTCGAGTCCGGTGATCTGGGACGGCATCGTCTTCCTCACATCGATCGAGGGGGCGCTGAAGGAGACCCTCTGGGTCAGCGCGATCAGCCTCGATGACGGCGCGGAACGGTGGCGGCGGTCGTTCGAGGCGGCGGAACGGCTCGAGTGGAACGACTACGTGTCGAAGGGCGCGCCGACGCCGGCGGTCGACGCCGACCGCCTCTACGCCTTCTTCGCGAGCGGCGATCTGCTGGCCCTGACGCACGACGGCGAGACCGTGTGGCGCCGGAACCTGAGCGCCGACTACGGGTCGGTCGGCGGCAACCACGGCGTCGGCAACTCCGTGCTCCTCACCGAACGCGCGGTCATCGTGCTGCTGACGCGCCGCACGTACTCGTACCTGCTGGCGGTCGCGCCGGAGACCGGCGACACCCTGTGGAAGGCCGACCGGGACGCGGGTGTCGCCTGGAGCACGCCGGTGCTCACGCCGGACGGCCGCGAGATCGTCGTCAGCGCCGCCGGCCGCATCGAGGGCTTCGATCCCGACACCGGCGACCTGCGCTGGCGGTTCACCGACCTCGAGGGCAACTTCGTGCCGTCGCCCACCATCACGGACGACCTGGTCATCGTGGGCGGGCTGCGCGTGGCGGCCAACCTCGCCCTGCACCGCCCCGAGGCCGGCACGCTGCGTGGCGACGCCGTGGCGTGGACGGCGGGCTCGGCATCCAACTTCGGATCGCCCTTCGCCTACCGCGACTGCGTCTACTGGGTCAACCCGGCCGGCGCCGCCCGCTGCCTCGCGCCGGACTCCGGGGCCGTCGAATGGACGCACCGCCTGCCCGCCTCGACGTGGGCGACGCCGCTGGGTCACGAGGACCTCGTCTACTTCTTCACGACGAGAGGCATCACCCAGGTGCTCCGCGCGTCGGCCGCGGCGCCGCAGGTGGTCGCCACGAACCGCCTGTCGGTCGAGGCGCCCGTGACCGGCTTCGCCGCCGTGGACGACGCCATCGTCATCCGCGCCGGCGGCGACGTCATCCGGGTGGGTCGGGCGGCGGACTGAGGCCGAGGCTGTCGGCCCGCGTGGACACGGCGAAACAGGAGAGGAGCGTGGCAACGGCAACAGGTATCGCGTTTGAGACGGGCGCCCCCGCACGTGGCCTGGAAACCTCGCGAGGACGCCCGAATGAGCACCGGCACCGCATGGGGCGCTGCCGGATACCTACGGGGAGTATAGGCAATGCGACACCCACACCGGGCCGGCGCGATCCGCGGCGGCTCTCCCACGGCAGGAGTCGTCCTCGCCGTGCTGGGTCTGATGCTGGCCGCACCGTCCGTGCCGCTGGCGCAGGAGGCGGCCGATCCGCCGCCGCACGCTGAGCAGCAGGCGGCCGATCCGGCGAGCGGCGCCCAGCCGTCCGACGGCGAACCGCTGACCTTCCTGGAGTCGGTGACCGTCTCGGCGACGCTGCGGCCGACGCAGGTCCTGGACACGCCGGGCACAGTCACCGTCATCGACAGCGAGACCATTCAGGGTCGGATGTTCGAGAGCTTCGCCGACCTCGTCAAGTACGAGCCGGGCGTCTACGTCGAGAACCACGTGACCCGTCTCGGCCTCAACGGCTTCAACATCCGCGGCATCGGCGGGAACCGGGTCATGACGCAGGTCGACGGCGTCCAGACGTCGGAGCAGTTCGACTTCGGCCCGTTCAACGTGCACCAGGTCGCCTTCGACGTCGACGCCATCAAGTCGGTCGAGATCGTGCGCAGCGCGAACTCGGCCCTGTACGGCAGCGACGCGCTGGGCGGCGTCGTCTCGCTCTTCACCAAGGATCCCGTCGACTACCTGCAAGGCGACCGGTTCTACGTCGGCGCCAAGACGACCTGGGACGGCCGCGCCAACGACGCCAGCGCGAACCTGACGCTGGCCGGCGGTTCCGACCGGCTCCAGGGCTCCGTCTTCGTGAGCGCGAACCGCGGGGGCGAGATCCACAACCAGGGCACCGTGGAAACGACCGACAACACCCGCACCGCCCCCAATCCGCAGAGCGCTCTCGGCACGCAGGTGCTGGCCAAGCTCGTCTTCACCCCCACGCCCGGGAACATGTGGCGGGCGGCGGCGGAGATGTACGACACGCGCGTCGAGACCGAGTGGTACTCGGACCGCGGATTCGTCGACTTCGGCTTCCTGGCGTACGACACCGTGGACGCGGATGCCGTCGACACGCAGGACCGCCGCCGGTTCTCCCTCGACCACACGCTCGTGGGCCGCGGCCTCGACCAGGTGGAGTGGCGCGTGTTCACCCAGTTCACCGACACGTCGCAGGTCGTCGACCGGCAGCGCATGACGTTCGGGTTCGGGCCCCCGTCGCCCTCGCACCGGCACGGCACGGTCGACCACGAGCAGGTCGGCTACGGCGGGTCGGCGCAGGGCCAGCACTGGCTGGGGAGTCTCGACGACGGCGTGCAACTGACGTTCGGCGCCAGCTACCGGACCGACCGCTTCGACATGCTGCGCGACCGCAGCGAGTTCAACACGCGTACCGGCGCGCCGGTGCCGACCAGGCTGATCTTCCCGAGCAAGTACTATCCCGAGAGCCGGGTCGCCGAGAGCGGATCGTACTTCCAGGCCGACGTGCAGCTCGGCCGCGTCACGCTGGTTCCCGGCGTGCGCTACGACCACTTCTCGATGGATGCCGATCAGAACGATCCGATCTACATCGCCGCCCTCAACCCGGTGCCGGCCGACTTCTCCGACGGCGCGGTATCCCCGAAGGTGGGCGCCGCCTTCAGCCTGACGGACGTGGTCACGCTGCACGCGCAATACGCGCGCGGCTTCCGGGCCCCGCCCCACAGCGACATCAACACCGGCTTCACGAATTTCGCCGGGGGCTACACGTCGATTCCCAACCCGGAGCTGAGAGCCGAACGGAGCGACAACGTGGAGGTGGGGGTGCGGACCGCCTTCGATCGCGCGAGCTTCGAGGTGACCGGGTTCTTCAACAGCTACGACCAGTTCATCGAGCTGACCGGCCTCGGCTTCAACCCGATCTCGCGGCTGCTGGAGTTCCGGGCGGAGAACCTCGAGCAGGCGGAGATCAAGGGCCTCGAGCTGCGCGGCGAAGCGTACCTCACCGACAGCGTCATGATTCGCGGCAGCTACGCGCGGATCGAAGGTGTCGAGATCGTGCAGGACGCCGCCGTGCCGGCGCTCGCCGAGGAGACGCCGCTGGGGTCGATCGCCCCGAACGAGGGCGTGCTGGGCATCCGCTACATGCAGCCGTCCGGCCGCTGGGGCACCGAGCTGTCGGTGCGGCTGGTCGAGTCGTACCAGGGCGCCCCCGACGACGGCAGCCAGTACGCACCCGAGTCGTACCAGGTGGTCGACCTGGTGGGCAACGTATCGCTCGCCGAGGACCTCACCTTGCGCCTCGGCGCGCTCAACCTGACCGACGCGAAGTACTTCGAGTGGTGGAACGTCCGCAACCGGCCGGCGGACGACCCGGTGATCGACCGCTACTCGAGCCCCGGCGTCAGCTTCATCGGATCGCTCGGCTACGACTGGTAGGAGCGAGCGGCCGCTTCGAAAGGGAACGACATGTATCGCCAGGGGAGCTCGGAGATGCTGGCCAGGGACTCGGAGCTGGCCGTGTACCAGTGCGGCCACGGCCTGCTGCACGTGCGGGTCAACCGCGTCACGCTGACGCTCAAGCCAGACGAGTTCCGGCAGCTCGCCATGCTGGTCAGCGAGGCGCACATCCGCCTGGGCACGCGGAGCGCCGTCCGCGACTGCGGGACGCACTGAGCCGGGGCCGCGCTCTGCGACGGCACGCGGGCGGCGGCCGGGTCCGCCGCCCGCGACGATTCCGCCCTATAGTGATATTGCGTCTCAGTTTCAGAAGCGCTAGGATCTGTCTCCCATGCAGTTGGCGGTCGCGCCCGAGGCCACGCAGCCGGCTCCCCGCGAAGCCCGGTACGTCTGCACCTGCCTGCGGATCACGGAGTGCGAGCTGCTGAACACCCTGTCGCGCGCGGACATCCGCACGCTGCCGGACCTGCGGCGCGCCATCGGCGCCGGCGACGGCTGCACGGCCTGCCACCGCACCCTCCAGCGCTACCTCGACGCCGGCTAAGGCGCGCGATCTTGCCGCGGTCTGTCAGCCGTCGTGCCCGCCCATCTGCTCCGCCAGATAGTTCTGGATGCCGACCTTCTCGATGCGGAAGAGCTGGGTTTCCAGCCAGTCGACGTGCTCTTCCGACTCGACCAGAATCGGCGCGGCGAGCTCGCGCGTCGCATTGTCGCCCAGCCTCACGCTCAGCTCGATCAGCGCGTTGTAGTGCGCGACGCCCTGCATCTCGAGCTTCAGGTCGTTCTCGAACTGCTCCTTGACGTCAGTGCCCACCCGGATGACGTCGTAGCGGGCGATCTCGGGCACCCCTTCCAGGAACAGGATGCGCTCGATCAGCTTCTCCGCGTGCTTCATCTCGCCGATCGACTCCTCGCGGTGCTTCGCCGCCAGGT
>CAYGCV010000155.1:0-9840 GCA_964348425.1 uncultured Vicinamibacteraceae bacterium
CGGGCGCCGCGGCTCACCAGGAACTCCACGACGGTCCTGAAGCCGTGGTAGGCGGCCATGTGCAGGGCGGTGTCGCCGGCCGCGTTGGCGGCATTGACGTCGGCGCCCAGCTCCACCGCGGCCTGCACGGCGTCGATGCCGCTCGCCATGACGCTGCGGCGATCCGCATCCTGAGTCAGGGCGACCTCCATCTCGGCCGAGTCCATCTCGCGGCCCCGGCGGTCCTGGCCGGCCCGGCCGAACCCCCGGGTGAGCATGCCGGCGGCGGCCATCAGCGGCGTCACGCCGCCGTCGAGACCCGTGTGCGGGTCGGCGCCGCGCTCGGCGAGCCGGCGCATGATGTCGCCGCGGCCGAACTTGGCCGCGAGAAAGAAGGGCGTCGCCCCGACCCAGTCCATGCTCAGCGCGAACAGCTTGCCCTGACGGGCATAGCGGGTGCCGCTCACCAGGCGGGCGTTCGGGTCCGCGCCGTGGTCCAGCAACGTCTCCACCAGCTCCGCGTCGCCTCTCAGGATCGCCGCGTGCAGGGGCGTGTAGCCCGCGGCGACCGCGTTCGCGTCGGCGCCCGCGTCGAGCAGCAGGGCGGCCAGCGCGCCGTGGCCGCTGTGCGCCGCCACGACGAGGGCGCTGCTGCCGGACGGCGCGGTCTCGTTCGCGTCGGCGCCGGCGGCGAGCAGCAGCCGCGCGGACGCCAGGTCGCCCACGCGCGCGGCGAACAGCAGCGGCGTGAACCCGCCTTCGTCGACGACGGTGACGGCGCCGGCGCCGCGGGGCCGCCGGGAGCGCGCGATCACCGTCGGGCGGACGTGCGCGCGGGCGCGGACGTCGGCGCCGGCCGCCAGCAGCAACTCGACCACGTCGGCGTGCCGCTGCGACACGGCCCACATCAGCGCGGTCTGCCCTTCCGTGGCCTCCCGCGCCCGCACGTCGGCGCCGTGGGCGAGCAGCGCCGCCACCGCGCCGGCGCTGCCCGTACGCGCGGCGGTCATCAGCGCCGTCTCGCCGCTCGGCAGCGCCGCGTGCGGCGAGGCGCCGGCCGCCAGCAGCGCCCGCACCAGCGCAGCGTTGGCGTTCTCGCAGGCCAGGTACAGCGGCGTGACGCCCAGCTCGTTCGCGACGTCCGGCGCGGCGCCCGCCGCGAGCAGCCGCTCCGCCGCCTCGACGTCGTCCAGGTAGGCCGCCCAGTGCAACGCCGTCGCGCCGTCCGGCTGCGCCGCGTCGACGTCGAGCGGCTCCTGCAGCAGGGCCCGCACGCCCCGGACGTCGCCGTCGCGGACCGCCCTCACCAGCCGCAGATCGGGCGGCTGGGCCAGCGCTGACGCGGCCAGCAACAGTCCCAGGCACGCCGCGACCACGCTCCGAAGGAGTCTGCAGGGTTCCATGGCACAGACTCCTGCTAGACGTTCGAGAGCGTTTCGATGCCGCCCGTGCTCGTTCCGAAGCGCTCGACCGGCAGCCCCAGCTTGTCCATCAGGGTGACGTGCAGGTTGGACATCGGCGTCGGGTCGGCGCACTGCACGTGCCGCCCGCAGTCGAGCGTGCCCGCCCCGCCGCCCGCGAGCAGGATCGGCAGGTTCTCCGACGAGTGCCGGTTGCCGTCGCTCAGGCCGGCGCCGTAGAGCACCATCACGTGGTCGAGCAGCGAGCCGTCGCCGTCCGGCGTCGCCCGCAGCTTGTCCAGGTAGTACGCCAGCAGCGAGATGTGGTACGTGTTGATCCGGGCCAGCTTGGCGAGCTTGTCCGGGTCGTTCTGATGGTGCGAGGTCGGGTGGTGCGCTTCCGGCACGCCGATCTCCGGGTAGGTCCGGCCGCTGTACTCGCGGCTGAGCATGAAGCTGACGACGCGGGTCAGGTCCGTCTGGTAGGCCAGCACCTGCAGGTCGAACATCAGCTTCGCGTGCTCGTCGAAGGAGGTCGGGATCCCCAGCGGCGCCGCAATCTCCGGGAGCGGCTGATCGACCTGGGCCTCGGCCCTCTGGATGCGGCGCTCGATGTCGCGCACCGCGTCGAGGTACTCGCCGAGCTTGTGACGGTCGCGCGCCCCGAGGTCGCGGCGGAGCGCGGCCACCTTGTCGGTCACCGCGTCGAGCAGGCTGCGGTTCTGCTCGATGCGCGCCAGCCGCGCCGCGGGATCCGTGCCGCCGGCATCGCCCAGCAGCCGCTCGAAGACCGTCCGCGGATTGGTCTCCATGGGCAGCGGCGTCGTCGCGCTGCGCCAGCAGAGCGTGTTGGTGTAGGCGCAGGTGTATCCCGCGCCGCACGTCCCCACGTCCTCGCCCGACTCCAGCGCCAGCTCCAGCGAGGCGAGCTGGGTGTGGCGGGCGGTCTCCCCGGCCACCACCTGATCCACCGAGACGCCGGCGCCGAGCTCGGAGCCCTGCGTGCGCCTGGGGGGCACACCGGTCAGGAAGCCGGTGGCGCCGGTCTCGTGGACGTTGTCGGGACCCTTGTTGCTGAGGCCGGAGATGACCAGCAGGCGATCGCGGAACGGCACCAGGGGCTGGAGCGTGGGCGTCATCTCGAACCCGGCGCCCGCCGCCGCGGGCGTCCACTGCTCCATCACGATCCCGTTCGGCACGTAGACGACGCCCAGTCGCTTCACGGGCTGCGCCGCGGTCCGGCTCAGCGCGGTCAGCGCCGGCACCATGCCGTCGAGCAGCGGCAGCGCCAGGGTGGTCCCGATTCCGCGCAGCACGGTCCGACGAGGGAGAGCCTTCCTGCTGATCATCATGATTCTGATCTCCGCATCTGAAATGGCGTGCTCTCGACGATCCCGAGCACGAGGGACGACCAGGTGTAGTCGCTGGCGGTCGCGTCGCGCAGGATGCGCCGGACGGCCGGCATGTCGTAGTGCTCCAGCCCCCGGCCGAGGGCGTACGTCGCGAGCTTCTCGGTGACCGTCCGGACGAACTGCTCGTGCCGGCTCAGCAGCACCGCCTTGAGGCCGGCCAGCCCGTCGAATCCGGTCCCGTCCGGGAAGGCGCCTGACGCGTCGATCGGGCCGCCGCCCGCGCCGGTGGCGCGCCACTTGCCGATGGCGTCGAAGTTCTCGAGCGCGAAGCCGAGCGGATCCATCGGGGCGTGGCAGCTCGCGCAGACCGGGTTGTCGCGATGGCGCTCCAGACGCTCGCGCACCGACGCCGGGCGGCCGCCCGCGCCGCGGTCCGGCAGCGCCGGCACGTCGGGCGGCGGGGGCGGGGGCGGCGCGCCGAGCATCTGCTCGAGCAGCCAGTGGCCCCGCAGCACCGGCGAGGTCCGCGTGGGATAGGAGGTCACGGTCAGAATGCTGCCCTGCCCCAGCAGGCCGCCGCGCGCGCCGTCCTCGAACGTCACGCGCCGGAACCGGCTGCCGTAGACGTCCGGAATGCCGTAGTGCTGCGCCAGCCGCTCGTTGGCGTACGTATAGTCGGCCCGCAGCAGGTCCAGGACGCTGCGGTCCTCGCGGATCTGGCTCGCGACGAACAGCTCCGTCTCGCGCCGGAAGGCCTCCCGCAGGTTATCGTCCCACTCCGGGAACAGCTCCGGCGTCGGGACCACGCTCGGCAGCGTCCGCAGGGCCAGCCACTGCAGGGCGAACCCGTCGACAAGCGCCTGCGCGCGGTCATCGGCCAGCATGCGCCGCACCTGCCGCTCGAGAACGCCCGGGTCGCGCAGCCGGCCGCGCGCGGCCACGGCGAGCAGCTCGTCGTCGGGGATGCTGCTCCAGAGGAAGAACGAGAGCCGCGCGGCCAGCTCGAGGTCGCTGATCGCATGGATCGCCCCGGGCGACGCCGCGGCCCGTTCGCGCTCGACCCGGAACAGGAACTCCGGATCGACCAGGATGCTCTCCAGGCCGCGCTGTATCCCGGTCTCGAAGCCGCCGTCCCGCCGGCCGGCCTCGTAGAACGCCAGGAGCGTGTCGAGGTCGCCGCTCGTGACCGGCCGCCGGAAGGCGCGCCGCGCGACCGAGGCGAGGATCCGCCGCGCGCAGGGCGTCTCCTCCGCGGCGGACGCCGGGCGGCACACGAAGAGCCGCCGGCGGCTGGGCGTCGCGCCGGAGCCCGCGGCGTTGAACGGACCCGCGATGCTGACCTGCTCGACCGCGGCCTCGGGCGCCTCCGACGGCGAGCTCCAGCGCTCGGCAATGGCGAGCACCTTGCCGGTCGCCCGCGGCTGCAGCACGCCGTCGCGCTCGGACCGCGCCTGGACGAACGCGACGCCCAGCACCCGCGGTCCCGCCCGGGCCGACAGCCTGAAGGCCAGGTTGTCGTCGGCGTGCAGCGCATACTCCTCCCAGGCCGTGTCGCCGAGCACGGCGCCGGCGAACGTCCGCGGCGGCGGCGTCCCGGGCGCGCCGCCGATCTCGAACGCGGTCACGCGCTCCCCGTCGAGCCGCACCTCGAGCCGCTGCCGCTTCTGGAGGCCGCGCACGTAGTCGTAGAGCTGCCGCTGCAGCCGGATCCTGACCTCGTACTCGCCGTCGAGCGGGAAGTTGTGCCGGATGGCGACTCCGCCGCGCGATCCGAACGGCAGCTCCTCGCTCATCCGCAGGTCCTGGAAGCGCATGGCGGGGATGACGTAGGTGTCCGTCGTCGGCTCGATGTTCGGCGCGCCCACCGCGAGGCTGCTGATCCGGCGCGCGGCGAAGATGTACCTGTCGAGCAACGCCGGGGACACCGAGAGGATGTCCGCCATGTTGTCGAAACCGAGATCCGCGTTGTCGGCCGGCAGCAGCGCGCCGCCGTCGATCTCCAGCGCGAGCAGGTCCCGTATCGCGTTGGCGTACTCCCGCCGGTTCAGGCGGTGCAGCGTGGTGCGGCCGGGATTCGGCGCCGCCGCGGCGGCCCGGTCGCGGGGCGGGGCGAGCGTGGCCGCGCCGGGCCCGTAGGCGGCCTCGTCCGGCCGCGGGCGGCCCGCGGGCGGGCTGGATCCGGTACGCAGCTTGCGCACCACCTTCTCCCACGCCGCGGCATGGTCGCCGACGCGCGCGGGATCCATCGTGTCCAGCGCGAGCCCGGCCGTCCGCAGCCGTTCGTTGTGACACGTCTCGCAGTAGCGGCCCAGGACCGCCCGCACCGACTCGACGTCCGGCGCGCTCGCGGCGTGCACGTCGACCAGGCCGACGGCGGCCACCGCGACGCCGGCCCCCACCACGCATGCCGCCAAGGTCCTCATCGTCTACCCTCCGAATCCCTCGGGACGCCGCACGCCGGTACGCGGATACCGTAGTCTACTCCCGCTCCGCGTGATCTTGCGCGCCAGAACGAGGAAATCACGTCCAGGTGGGGGTCGAGCCGTGCTGCGAGCCGGCGGGCTGCCCGCCCGCCTCGGACGCGCAGTCGTCATCACATCCGTGGCACGACGTCTTCGCCCGGCTCCGCGGGGCGGCGAAGATGCCCCGCAGATGCCGGTAGAGCGAGACGACGGCGGTCCCGACGATCGCCGCCACCGCTGCTTCCTGCCAGTCCATCACACCCCCCAACCCAGCAGCGATCCCGACTGGTAGACGAGGAGCGACGCCCCGTAGGCGAGCACCGACATGTAGGCGAACATGAACACCGGCCAGCCCCATGAACCCGATTCGCGCCGGACGACGCCGATCGTGCTCATGCACTGGCACGCCAGCACGAAGAAGACCATCAGCGAGATGCCCGCCAGGGGCGTCATCAGCGGAGACCCGTCCGCGTGCGTCGCCTCCTGCAGCGACGCCCGCAGGGACTGGCTCTCCTCGTCGGCCTCCGCAATGCCGAAGACGATGCCGAGGGTCGAGACGAAGACCTCCCGCGCGGCGAACGCGCCGAGGATGCCCACCCCGATGCGCCAGTCGAAACCGAGCGGTTCGATGGCCGGCTCGATCAGGCGCCCGACGCGCCCGGCAATGCTGTACTCCAGGCTCTCGCCCGCTTCGCCGCCGTCGAGCAGCGCGATCCGCTCCGCGCGCGCCTCCGGATCCGTCACCGTCGCCTCCACCGCGGCACGCTGCTGCGCGTACCGCTCGGCGATCTCCCCGCTGCGCGGATAGGAGAGCAGCGCCCAGAGGATGATGGTCATCGTCAGGATGATGGTCCCGGCATCCACCAGGAACTTGCGCAACCCGCGCCACGCCACCAGCACCACGTTGCGCCACAGCGGAACGCGATAGGGAGGCAGCTCCAGGACCAGCGGCAGTCGCGGTCCCTTGAGCACGGTCCGGCGCAGGACCGCCGCAGCGCCCAGCGTCGCGGCCACCGAGAGCGCGTACATCGAGAACAGGACCACGGCGCCGGCGCTGAACAGGCCGAGGACCCGCGCGTCGCCGGCGAACACGACGGCCGTCACCAGCGCGTACACCGGCAGCCGGGCGCTGCAGGAGATCATCGGCAGGGTCAGCATGGTGATCAGCCGGTCCCGGCGGCTCTCGATGGTGCGGGTGGCCATCACCGCCGGGATCGCGCAGGCGAAGCCGGACAGCATCGGCACGAACGCCTTGCCGTGCAGCCCGACCCGGCCCATCAGCCGATCGATGACGAACGCGACGCGTGCGAGATAGCCGACGTCCTCGAGCACCGCGATGAAGAGGAACAACATCGCGATCTGCGGCACGAACACCACCACGTTGCCGACGCCGGCAATGACGCCGTTGACCATCAGGTCCTCGAGCGGGCCCGCGGGCAGAAACGCCGTGACGCCGGACTGCAGCGCCGCGGTAGCCGACTCGATGGCGCCGATGAACGGCTCGGACCAGGCGAACAGCGCCTCGAACAGCAACGCCATGACGACGGCGAAGACCCCCAGGCCGTAGAAGCGATGCGTGAGGATGCCGTCGATGCGATCCGTCCAGCCGCGGTTGCCGGCCTCGGTCGGCGACTCGCGGCGCACGTCCGCCACGACGTTCTCTATCCACCGGTAGCGCGCGCCGATGACCTCCTGCTCCAGGTTCACCTGCTCGCCCGCGGCCCGCAGGCGCAGGTCGTCGACGGTCCTGCGCGCGGCGGCCGGCAGGCCCTCGACGTCGTCCTCGTCCGTCGCATGGGACAGGAGCGACCAGACCGCCCACGACCGGCGGGCAGCCGGCGTCCGATCGAACGCGCCGCCGCGCAGGGTCCCTTCCACCCGCGATACCGCGCTCTCGATCGCCGCGGGGAACTCGGCCCACTCGACATCGCCCCGCGGGGCCAGCTCGATGGCTTCCCCGATGGCGCGCCGCAACGCGTCCAGCCCCTCGCCCGTCGAGCCGACCGTCGGCACGACGGTGATGCCGAGCCAGTCGGAGAGCCGGTCGGCGTCGACGGTGACGCCGGCCGCCTGCGCCTCGTCGACCATGTTCAGCGCGACCACCACCGGCACGCCGGTCTCGACGATCTGCAGGACGAGATAGAGGCCGCGCTCGATCGTCCCCGCGTCGACCACCACCACCACCGCGTCGGGCGCCGCGCCGCGCCGGCCCAGCACCTCGTCCACCGCGACCTGCTCGTCCGGCGAGTGCGTGCTGAGGCTGTAGGTGCCGGGCAGATCGACCAGCTCGACGGCGGCCCCGTCGGGCAGCGTGATCTGCCGCGACGACCGGGTCACGGTGACGCCGGGGTAGTTGCTCACCCTGGCGCGAGCGCCGGTCAGGGCGTTGAAGATGGTCGTCTTGCCCGAGTTGGCGTTGCCGGCGACGAGCACGCGCGGGACCCGCGTTCTCGCGACCGCGGCGCGCGGCGGATGAACGTCGAAGCGGGTCCGCGTGGCGGGTGCTCCAGCGCCGCCCCCGGCATCCACCTGGCCGAGCGGCGCCAGCGAGACCTCGGCCGCATCCGCGGACCGCAGGCTCAGCAGGTAGCCGCGCAGCCGGATCTCCAGAGGATCGCCGAACGGGGCGCGGCGGACCATCTCGACCCGCGCGCCCGGCAGCAGTCCCATCTCCATGAGCCGGCTGCCGACGCGCCGCTGGCAGTCGATGCGGTGGACGACAGCGCTCTCGCCGATCGGCAGTTGATCGAGCGTATGGAGGCCCTGGTGCACTGTTGGAGTCTACAGCAGACGCCGGCCCGTGCTGCGGTCGCCGACTATAATCGAGCCGGCGACATTCTCGGACGCACAGGAGGTCCCCATGACGCTTCCGGCCTCGCGCGCACTCCTATTCCCGCTCGTGGCGGCCGTCGCGCTGGCCGCCGCGGGTCTGCCGGGGCAGGCCCAGGACCGGGACTTCACCCCGGTCACGGACGCCGTTCTGCAGAATCCGGATCCTGCGGACTGGCTCAACTGGCGGCGCACGCTCGACGGGTGGGGCTACAGCCCGCTCGATCAGATCGATACCGGCAACGTCTCCGACCTGCGGCTGGTCTGGTCCTGGGGCCTCGAGCCGGGCGTGTCGCAGACGACGCCGCTCGTGCACGACGGCGTCATGTACCTCGTCAACCCCGGCAACGTCGTGCAGGCCCTCGACGCGCGGACCGGCGACTTCATCTGGGAGCACCGCCGCGAGATGGACGAGCGGCTGCGGCCCGCCGCGCAGATGCGCAGCCTGGCCATCTACGAGGACCTGATCATCCTCAACACGGTCGACGCGCACATCGTGGGCCTCGACGCCCGCACCGGCGAGGTGCGCTGGGATACGGACGCCGCGCCCGACGACGACGGCTACGGCTTCTCGAGCGGACCGGTCATCGCCGACGGCACGATCGTGGCGGGGCTGCGGGGCTGCGAGCGCTTCCGCGAGGACACCTGCTACATCGTCGGCATCGACGGCCGCACCGGGCGCACGCTGTGGCGCACGTCGACCATCGCCCGCCCGGGCGAGCGCGGCGGCGACACCTGGGGCGACCTGCCGCTGCTGTTCCGCGCCGGCAGCGACGCCTGGATTCCCGGCAGCTACGACCCGGTCAACCGCCTCGTCTACTACGGCACCGCGCAGGCGAAGCCCTGGACGCGCGACGCGCGCGGCACGGACGGCGACGCGCTCTACAGCAACTCGACGCTCGCGCTCGATCCAGCCACCGGCGAGATGCGCTGGTACTTCCAGCACATCCCGGGCGACAGCCACGACATGGACGAGACGTTCGAGCGCATCCTGATCGACTACGACGGGCGGCAGTCCGTGTTCAGCATGGGCAAGCTGGGCATCCTGTGGGAGCTCGACCGGGCGACCGGCGCGTACGTCAACGCGGTCGACCTCGGCTATCAGAACCTCGTCGACGTCGACACCGAGACCGGCACGCTCACCTACCGCGACGGCATGGTGTCCGACGTGGGGGAGCTGCTCTACTTCTGCCCCAGCACGGGCGGCTTCAAGAGCCTGCGCGCGATGGCGTACCACCCGGACACCCGCGCGCTGTACGTGCCGCTCAACCTGCACTGCGAGACCGCCGCGTTCGGGCCGGTCGAGATGCGCGCCGGCGGCGGGGGCACGGGCGGCGTGCGCGGCCGTCTCAACCACTTCCATCCGGACGCGCCCGAGCAGCTCGGCGAGTTCCAGGCCCTCGACATCCGCACCGGCGAGACGCTCTGGAAGCACCGCCGCCGCGCGCCCTACAACACGTCCGCGCTGACCACCGGCGGCGGCCTCGTGTTCGTCGGCGACTGGGAGCGCTACGTCTTCGCCTACGACGCGGCGAGCGGCGAGCAGCTCTGGCAGAGCCGCCTGACGACCATGGCGAACGGCTATCCGATCACCTACGCCGTGGACGGCACGCAGTACGTCGCGTTCGGGGCCGGCGGCCCGCTCGGCGCGTCGAGCTGGACGAGCATCGTGCCGGGCGACCTGCTGCGCGAGATGCGGAACCCGCGCGCCGGCAACGCCCTGTTCGTCTTCGCGCTGCAGAACTGACATTGAGGTCGGACGGTTCGTACTAGTGGTCCCTCAGGAACTGCCGCGCTTCCTCGACGGTCGGCGCGTCC
>CAYGCV010000156.1:0-9814 GCA_964348425.1 uncultured Vicinamibacteraceae bacterium
CTGGGCAAGCTCAACATGCACGAGTTCGCCTACGGCGGCACTTCGGCGTTCACCCACACCGGCCCCGTGCGCAACCCGTGGGACACCGATCGCATCCCCGGCGGGTCGTCCGGCGGCTCTGGCGCGGCCGTCGCGGCGCGGTTGTGCGCCGGCGCCCTCGGCACCGATACGGGGGGATCGGTCCGCATCCCCGCCGCGCACTGCGGCATCGCCGGCCTCAAGCCGACCTACGGGCTGGCCAGCATCCGCGGCATCGTCCCCCTGAGCGTCTCGCTCGACCACGTCGGCCCGATGTGCCGGTCGGTCGCCGACGCCGCGCTCATGCTGCAGCCGATGGCCGGCTACGACCCGCGGGGCATCGCCAGCATCGAGGCCGACATTCCCGACTACGCGGGCGCGCTCCGGCGGCGGACCTCGGCGATGCGTCTCGGCGTGCCGCGCGCGTTCTACGAGGACGTCGACCCGCAGGTGCTGGCCGCCGTCGAGCGGGCGCTCGGCGTCCTCGGCGACCTGACGGCGGGCACGCGGGACGTGGAGCTGCCGCCGCTGCCGGAGGCCCGCACGGTGGGGGTCGAGGCGTACGCCTATCACGCCGATCTCCTGGAGGCGCACCGCGGCTTGTACGCCGAGAGCACGCTGGCGCGCATCGAGGGGGGCGCGGAGATGTCCGCCGCCGACTATGCCGAGGCGCGCTACCAGCTCGCGCTGGTGAGGAAGGCGGTCGCGGCGGTGTTCGACGACGTCGATGTCCTCGTCATGCCGACGCTGGTCGAGCTTCCCGTCAGCATCGAGGCGGCGATGGCGTCGCCGCTCGAGGCGACGGCGATCCTGATTCGCAACACGGCGCCCTTCAACGGCTACGGCACCCCTGCGATCACCGTTCCGTGCGGCTTCAGCCGCGAGGGCCTGCCCATCGGCCTGCAGTTGTGCGGCCGCGCCCTCGGCGAGGTCGACGTGCTCGCGCTCGCGCACGCCTACGAGCAGGCGACGGACTGGCACGAGCGGACGCCGCCGCTGTGACGGGTGTCTCGGGACGGCTCGACCCGGCCATGCGCGGGTCCGCAGGCGGGATGGAGCCCAGGTGGGAGTCCAGGTGACGGAGGGTGGGGCCCGGCGAGTTCACTCCGTGCGACGCGGCGCGCCGTCGCGGCTCGGCATCCGTCGCCGCGAGTGACTGGAGACCGGTAATGTCGGCGCCGGAGATGTAGGCTTCGAGTGCCCGTCGCGGGGACCGGTTGCAGGGAGAGACGACCGAATGAACGCCACTCGCGAACTGCTCCGTGATTCGTTCCGCCGGTGGGCAGTCGCGCCGGCCGCGGCGGCGGCCCTGCTCGTCGCCCTGCCGCTGGCCGCCCAGCCGGCGCGCGAAGCCGCGCCGCCGCCGGACCGCCCGAACATCCTGTTCCTGTTCGCGGACGATCAGCGGGCCGACACCATCGGCGCGTGGGGCAACGAGCTGATCGACACGCCGAACCTCGACCGGCTGGCTGACGAGGGCTTCAGCTTCCGCCGCAACTACGTGTTCGGCTCGAACAGCGGCGCGGTGTGCGTGCCGAGCCGGGCGATGGTGCTGACGGGCCGGAGCTGGATGCGCTCGCCGAACGACATGCGGGGCGTGCCGACCCTGCCGCGGCAGCTCGAAGCGGCGGGCTACCGCACCTTCATCACCGGCAAGTGGCACAACGGCGAGGAGGCGCTGCTGCGGAGCTTCGACCGCGGAACGGCGGTGTACCTGGGCGGCATGGCCGACCACACGCAGGTGGAGGTCCAGGACATCGAGGCCGGCCAGTTCGTGCGCCGGCGGGTGGGGGAGGCGTTCTCCAGCGAGCTGTTCGCCGACGCGGTCATCGCCTTTCTGGACGAGCAGGCGGACCTGGCGGAGGGGGACGAGGCGGACCGGCCGTTCTTCGCCTACGTACCGTTCATGGCGCCCCACGATCCGCGCCAGCCCCCGCCCGTGTACCGCGAGCGGTACTACCGCCGCGACCTGCCCCTGCCGGCGAACTACATGCCTCAGCACCCGTTCGACCACGGCGTGCTGGTCCTTCGCGACGAGAACCTCGCGGCGTGGCCGCGGACGCCCGAGGTGATCCGCGATCAACTGGCCGAGTACTACGGCCTCGTCACCCACCTGGACGAGCAGGTCGGGAGGATTCTCGCCGCGCTCGAGGAGAACGGCCAGGCCGGGAACACGGTGGTGGTCTACGCCGCCGACCACGGGCTGGGGATGGGCAGCCACGGGCTGCTCGGCAAGCAGAACCTGTACGAGCATTCCATGCGCTGCCCCCTGATCGTCCGCGGGCCGGGCATCCCGCACGGCTCGACCGACGCCTTCACCTATCTCTTCGACCTGTTCCCGACCCTGCTCGGCCTGGGCGCGGCCGAGACGCCGCCCGGCATCGACGGCCGCGACCTCGCGGCGCTGTGGTCGGGCGAGGGCGATGCGGCCTAGCGCCGGAGCGTGTTCCTGCCCTACCAGGACCTGATGCGCGCGGTGCGCGACGAGCGGTACAAGCTGATCGTCTACCCGAAGGTCGACCACCGGCAGTTGTTCGACCTCGCCGAGGACCCGGACGAGCTGCGCAATCTCGCGGCCGATCCCGCGCACCGGCAGACCCTGGCCCGGCTCGAGGCGCTGCTGGAAGGATGGCGAGCCGCGATGGGCGACACGGCGCCGCTGGAGGTCGCCGAGCCGTTGCCGCTCCGGCGCGATCTGACCGGGCGAGAACGGCAGCCCGATCGCTGGCAGCCGCGGTGGATCCTGGACAAGTACTTCGCTCCGCCGGCCTCTCCGGGGCGGTAGTGCTTCTCCTATCGGCGCGGCACCGGCTCGAGCCGCACCACCTGGCTCGGCCCGTCGCGGTGCTCGACCGCCAGGTAGATGTAGCCGTCCGGTCCCTGCCGGACGTCCCGCATCCAGCCGATCGCACGAATCCCCAGGCGCGGGGGGCGGCGGCCGCTTCGGGCGGGCGGGATAAAATGGTCGCACCGAATTGCAGGGAGGACCCATGTCGAGACTACGAGTCGTTGTTGCCGCCTTCGTCCTGCTCGCGGCGGGCGCGTCGTCCGCCCAGGACGTCACCGTCACGCCGGACGTGGTGTACGGCCACAAGTACGGCATGGCCTTGACGTTCGACGTGTTCACCCCGGCCGACGCCAACGGGGCGGCGGTGCTGAACATGGTCAGCGGCGGCTGGCGCTCGGCGTGGCGGCCGCACGCGGAGTCGCAGCGGCGGTACCAGGCGCTGCTCGACGCCGGGTTCACCGTGCTCGCGGTCCGCCACGGCAGCAGTCCCAAGTTCATCCTGCCCGAGATCGTCCCCGACGTGCGGCGCGCGGTGCGCTACGTCAGGCTCAACGCGCGGCGGCTCGGCGTCGACCCGAACCGCCTCGGCGTCTGGGGCGGGAGCGCCGGCGGGCATCTGTCGCTGATGCTCGGGCTGGCGTCCGACCGGGGGGACCCGTCGGCCGAGGACGCGGTGCTCCGGACCGGCAACCGGGTGGCGGCGGTGGTGGCCTACTATCCGCCGGTCGACCTGCGCCCGCTCGCGCGCGGAATCGCCGGCGAGAGCCCCAACACCCGGTTCCCGGCGCTGAACTTCGATCCCGCCGACGCCCATTCGGTGTCTCCGATCGTTCACGTGTCGGGGGACGATCCCCCCACGCTGCTGATCCACGGCGACGCCGACGGCCTGGTGCCGGTGAGCAACAGCCACGACATGTACGCCGCGCTGCAGGAACACGGGGTCGAGTCGAAGGTGATCGTCATTCCCGGCGCCGGCCACGGATTCCGCGGCGCCGACGCCGAGCTCGCGACGACCGCGCTGGTCGACTGGTTCGTGCAGCATCTCGCGCACTGACCTGTAAGCAGGACGCGCAATCGAAAGGGGCGAGGATGTTCGATCTCCGTGAGTACGGGCTCGATGTCGAGACGGTCCACAGAAATGCCTCCCCCCCGGTGCTGTATCAACAAGCCTTTCTGCACGACGAGCGGACGACGCTGTCCGATACCGGCGCCTTGATCGCGTACTCCGGCGACAAGACCGGCCGTTCGCCGAAGGACAAGCGCGTCGTGAGACACCCCGAATCGTCCGGCGACGTCTGGTGGGGCAACGTCAATATCGGTCTCGACGATCTGACCTTCTGCGTGAATCGTGAGCGCGCGCTCGATTACCTCAACAGCCGGCCGGCACTCTACTGCGTGGATGCCTTCGCCGGCTGGGATCCGGCGTATCGGCTGAAGGTGCGCGTCATCTGCGCCCGCCCGTATCACGCGCTGTTCATGCACAACATGCTGATCCGGCCCACGCGGGAAGAGCTGCAGGCGTTCGGCGCTCCCGACTGCGTCATTCTCAACGCCGGGGCGTTCCCGGCCAACCGGTACACGACCGGGATGACGTCGAAGACCACCGTGGACCTGAGTCTCGAACGGCAGGAGGTCGTGATTCTCGGCACGCAGTACGCGGGCGAAATGAAGAAGGCGGTCTTCACGCTGATGAACTATCTGATGCCGAAACGCGGCGTCCTGTCGATGCACTCCTCGGCGACCGCGGATCCGGCGACCGGCGAATCATCCGTGCTGTTCGGTCTCTCGGGGACGGGCAAGACCACGCTCTCGGCCGACCCGAAGCGCGCGTTGATCGGGGACGACGAGCATTGCTGGAGCGACACGGGCATCTTCAACATCGAGGGCGGCTGCTACGCCAAGGCCATCTACCTGACCCGTGAGGCCGAGCCGGAGATCTTCGAGGCGCTCCGGTTCGGCGCGGTGCTGGAGAACGTCGTTTACGACGCATCCGACCATCATGTCGACTTCGCCGACAGCAGCATCACGGAGAATACCCGTGGCGCCTATCCGATCGAGTTCATTCCGAACATACGCCGCCCGTGTGTCGCGAATCACCCGAAGCACGTCATCTTCCTCACCTGCGATGCGTTCGGCGTGCTGCCGCCGGTCAGCCGGTTGACGCCCGAACAGGCCGAGTACCATTTCATCAGCGGCTATACGGCAAAGGTTGCCGGTACCGAAGTCGGCGTCAGCGAACCGCAAGCGACGTTCTCGCCCTGTTTCGGCGGACCGTTTCTCGTCTGGCATCCGGGAAAGTACGCCTCGCTCCTGTCGAAGAAGATCGTCGAACACGGGGTGAGCGTCTGGCTGGTCAATACCGGCTGGAGCGGCGGGCCCCACGGCGTCGGCCGGCGAATCGAGCTGGCCGACACCCGGGCCATCCTGGACGCAATACACGCGGGCGTGCTGACGGCCGCGCCGACCGAGCGGGAACCGTTCTTCGGGCTGCGGGTCGTCACTGCATGTCCTGACGTGTCGAATGACATCCTCGTCCCGAAATCGACCTGGAGCGATCCCGGCAGCTACGATGAGGCGGCGACGAAGCTGGCGGCGCTGTTCCGGGACAATTTCCGGGCATACGCCGACAACGTGAGTGAAGCCGTGCGTGCGGCCGGCCCGGCCTGACCCCGAGACCCGGATGTGATGAACGGCTTCCCGAACATGCACTACGGCATCTCGTCCGGGGTGCCATCTGGAAACTCCCAGAAGGGCGGGCCGACCTCGACCGCCGGCGGCGTGACGATCCGGGCCTCCCCGCGACGGCGCCGCCATGCGCGCCCGCCTGAAGGATGTGCACCCGCCCGCGGTGACGATCGCGGCCCCCAATGCCGCCCGCAGTCGACGATTCGCATTGCGTTGCATTACAATGACGTGAGGGGAGGGAGGAGCGGATGCGCGACCAGTTGAGCGTCAGACTGCCCCGCGAGCTGAACGAAGCCGTTGGGGAACGGGCGAAGCGCGACTCGCGTCGGCCGTCGGACATCGTGCGACTGGCGCTGCAGCAGTACCTGCTGGGCGCCGCGGGCGACGGGCGCGGAAGAGCCGACCGGGTCAGCGAGGCCGGCGCGGTGTCGCGGCGCGAGTCCGAGAGCCCAAGCCCGGAGCGCACGATCGTGCTCCGTGATGTCCCCGAAGATATCTACCAGGCGCTGGAGAAGCGAGCCGCCGCCGAGCGCCTGTCCGTGGCCGGCTACGTGCTGGACATCCTGGCCCGCAGGCGGTTCGGCGAGCGCCTGCAATCGCTTCCCCGCGTCAAGCTCAGCGTGTCGGCCGCCGAGCTCATCCGCGAAGCTCGGGACAGCCGGTGATTGTCGTCGACGCTTCGATCGTGGTCGAGGTGCTTCTCCGCTCCGATATGGGCGTCGCGCTCGAGAATCTTGTCGTCGAAGGCGACGACCAACTGCACGCGCCCCACATGCTGGATGTCGAGGTCGCCCATGCGCTCAGACGTTGTGCTCTGCACGGCGAGATCGACGAGCGCCGCGGCCGCGCCTCGCTCGGGAATCTGGCGGCCATGTCCATCGAGCGCCACGGACATCTGCCGCTGCTGGAACGGATGTGGCAGCTTCGTCACAACCTGACGGCCTACGATGCCGCCTACCTGGCGCTCGCGGAGAGCCTGGACGCACCGCTGCTGACGCGCGATGCGGCGCTGGCATCGGTCGCCGGGCACCACGCCCGGGTCGTGCTCGCGTAGCTGAAGTTCTGATCGTTCGATGCGCGCAGGAGATGCCGCGATGCCGACGCGCCGGAAATTCGCGACCCAGGTGGACAGCGCCCTCCTCGACGAACTGCGGACCCTGGCCAGGGACGAGGGCCGCCAGATCCCAGGCCTTGGTCGACGAGGCGATCGCCGCGCTGCTCGAGCAGCGCAGGCAGGGCACGGCCCGCCCGCATGTGAATGGCCGCCTATCAGCGCAGCCACGCCCGGTTCGCAACGCTCTACGAGAAGCTCGCGAAGTGATGCGGGGCTACCTGACCTGGAGCGACCGCCCTCAGCGCGCCTCCCCTACACCAACTCGACGTTCACGCGGCGTCCGACCATTGCGGCGGCCCGTTGCAGGCTGCCGAGCGTGATGTCGCTTTTCGGATCGAGCAGCCGGTCCACTTGGGTGCGGCTCGTCTTCAGCAGCGTCGCCATCTTGTTCTTGGAGATGTTCTGCTGCTTCATGGCCTCCGCAAGCTGCCACGCGACGACCTCCTTGATCGCCTGCGCTTGCGTTTCCTCGAAGATGCCCTCCTTCTTCAGGAAGGCATCGATGCTCGATCCCATATGGACCTTGCTCATCGTTCCAACTCCCTCTGGCGTGCCCGCGCCGTTGCCAGGTCCGAATCCGGCGTTGCCCGCGTTTTCTTGATGAACCCGTGCAGCACCACCAAGTGCTGGCGGTAGAGGCACAGCAGCACGCGCGCCGTCCGCTTCGTCGGCAGGTCCGTTCGGATTTCCCAGAGGCCGTCGCCCATCGGGCGGCACAGCGGCATGCCTGTCGGCCACCGCCATTGCGCCCGGAGCAGGTCCTTGCCTATCTCCCGACGCTCGGCTTCATCCAGCCGTTGCAGCCATTCCCTCACGGGTTCGCGTCCGGCCGCCGTGCGGTAGGAGATTCAGCGGGATCTTGTGTGGCGTCGGCTTGGCGGTCACCCTGCACCTTAAAATGTGCAGTCAACCATGTCGCGTCGGAAATGGCAACCAGAAACGGACCCACGACCGGCGCCCCCTCGAATACACGGCCGACTTGTGCCACACTCGGCGCCGGAAAGGCCCGCGGCGCTGCGACCACCAGTGGCGCGTACGGCAGCGACGACCTGCACCAACGTCCGACCGAGCGCACGATGCGGGCGTTCCTCGTCGGAGAGCCGCCGACCATGCCCACCGACCCCGCCGACCTGGAGTTCACCGCCGACGAGATGCGGCGCATGGGGCACGTCACCGTCGAGCGGCTCGTTGACCACGTGCTGAGCCTCGAGATGCAGCCGGCCCGGGGCGACGTGGACGCGGCCGATCTCTGCCGCCGCCTCCGCGAGCCGGCGCCCGAGCGGGGCGTCGCGTACGAGCCGCTGCTCGACCGGCTGCTCGCCGAGTGGGTGCCGCGGTCGTTCACGTCGTCGGGGCCCGGCTATCTGGCGTACATCCCGGGCGGCGGGCTGTATCCCGCGGGGCTGGCGGACCTCATCGCGGATGTCGTCAACCGCTACACCGGGGTCCGGCTGGCCGCGCCGGCGCTCGTGCAGCTCGAGGCCAACGCCCTCGACTGGCTGCGCGACTGGATGGGGTTTCCCGCCGAGACGCGCGGGCTGTTCACGACCGGCGGGTCGATGGCGCACTTCAACGCCGTAGTCTGCGCGCGCGAGCGGCATCTCGGTGCGGACATCCGCGCGGGCGTGCTGTACGGCTCGACGCAGATGCACCACTCGATGGCGAAGTCGGCCCGGCTGGCCGGCATCATGCCGGACCGGGTCAGGGCAGTGCCCGTCGACGAGGGGTTCCGGATGGACGTGGACGCCCTCGCCGACCTGATCGCCACGGATCGCCGGGCCGGTCTCCGGCCGTTCTGCGTCGCGTCGGCGGCCGGCACCACCAACACGGGCGCGGTCGATCCGCTGACCGCCATCGCCGACCTGTGCGCCCGCGAAGGCATCTGGCACCACGTGGACGGCGCCTACGGGGCGTTCTTCCACCTGTGCCCGGAGCTTCGGGACCTCATGCCCGGGCTCTCGCGGGCCGACTCCCTCACCCTCGATCCGCACAAGGGCCTGTTCCTGCCCTACGGCACGGGAGCTCTGCTCGTGCGCGACGGCGCCGCGCTGCGCCGGGCGCACGAGGCGACCGCGAGCTACCTGCCCGGCCGGACGGACGGCGACGAGTTCTACGACCCTCATCTGTACGGGCCGGAGCTCTCGCGCCCGTTCCCGGGCCTTCGCGTCTGGCTCTGCCTGAAGCTGTACGGCGCGGAACGGTTCCGGGCCGCCCTGGCCGAGAAGCGGACCCTCGCCCTGGAGGCGGCCGCGCGCGTGGCCGCGGTCCCGGGGATCGTGATGGCGGCGGCGCCGCAGGTGTCGCTGTTCGCGTTCCACCTGCGCTGGCCCGGCGCGAGCCTGGCCGAGGAGAACCGCGCCACCGAGCGCCTGGTCGAGGATGTGAACCTCCGGAACCGCGTGATGCTGTCCGGCGCCGTCGTGGCGGAGCGGTTCCTGGCGCGCGTCTGCGTCCTGAGCTTCCGCACCCGCGCCCGTCACGTGGAGGCTTGCGTGACGGACCTGGCGGAGGAGGCGGCCGCGGTTCTGGCGACCGCCTCGGCATGACACGAGGGCGCGGGGTTTCTCAGGCCTGAGCGGCGAACGCCTGACCGGCTGGCGTCGTCCCGCCGTGCGGAGAACACGGCGTAGGCGCCGCGGCGTTTTTGGGGTCTCGGCGACGCGCTCAGAGCGGCGCTTCAGCCGACATCGGCTAGGCGTTCGGGCTGGAGGGTCTTCAGCTTCTCGAAGATACCGTCGATGACGTTGCTCTTTCCGGCGAACAGCTCCTCGGGGCCGCCGGCGTGCAGGCTGCTGAACGGCGCCTCGTAGAGCGCGGACGGTTCCATGACGCCCCGCGCGGTGAGCTGGTCGATCACCATCTCGACGAAACGGATCTGCGGCGTGGTCAGGCTGCGGTTGGAGAGGAACTCCGAGAAGGCCTCCTGCGCGGCGGCGCGGTCCATCCCCACCAGGCTCCGCACGAAATGGGCCAGCGAGGGGGCCTCGTTGCGGGCGAGGAGGCCGGTCAGCAGCGTCGGGCCGTCGTCCTCGCCGATCTCGACCAGCGTCCGTTCGAGCCCCTTCAGGTCGGTGACGGTGAGCGGCTGGTTCGTCCGGAGGCGATGGATCACGATGTGGTCGAGGTGGTTCCTCAGGTACTCCTGCACCCTCTTCTCGTACTCGACGCCGGTCATCTTCGGCAGGTAGACGGTGGCGTCCTCGCGCACG
>CAYGCV010000157.1:0-9807 GCA_964348425.1 uncultured Vicinamibacteraceae bacterium
CGCTCGAACTCGCAGCGCGTGAGCCGGTCGCCGTTCTCCAGCGTCGGCGCGCGGGGGTCAGGGGCTCGCGGAGGCGAGATGGTGCCAAGCGCGCCGGACTGTGACGTGACGTCGATCTCAGCCATGCCGGGTGATGCCTCCAGCCCGCAACTCCAGGTTTCATCATGCCACAGCGGACGCCGGGGGTTCGGGGCGCAGCCCCGTCTGATTCAAGCCGGCAGGCGGAAGGCGATGTACTCGCCCGAGTAGGTGCGTCCGCTGATGGCGAGCACGATGTACTGCCGGCCGTCCGCCAGGTAGGTCATCGGCGAGCCCGACTGCGGGGCCGGCATGAAGACCGCGCCGACCTCCTCGCCCGTCGCCTTGTCGTAGGCCCGGAGCATGGCGCCCCGCCCGGCCGCCATCCGGTGGTAGCCGCACTCGCCCATCACGACCAGCGTCCGGGTGACCAGCGGGCCGAGCAGGTGGATGCACCGCTCGCCGGTGCGCGGAATCTCCAGGCCCCGGAGCGCGGGGTGGTACCGGACGCGGTCGGGGGTGTCGCCGTGCGCCGTCTGCCACAGGATGTCGCCGCGGTCGAGGTCGATCGCGGACAGGCGTCCGTAGGGCGGCTTGACCAGCGGCAGCCCGCGCACGTTGAGGTCGCGCAGCCCGCCGTGGCCGACGCCGTACTTCGTCGTGCCCTTCACGTAACGCATGTCCGAGACGTCCGGCCCCGGCGTCGGGATCAGCTCCCAGGAGTAGAACCCGGTCCGCGACGGGACGTACAGGATGTGGGTCTCGGGGTCGTAGCCGCCGCCGGGCCAGTTCGTGCCGCCGCTGCCGGCGCCCAGCCCGAGCGTGGCGATGGGGCCGTCCTCGCGGCTGACGACCGGCGGCGTGAACATGGGCCCGAGCCGGTAGCGCGAGACCAGCTCGACGGCCTCGGCGCGCAGCTCGGGCGTGAAGTCGATCAGGTCGTCGATGGACGCGCCCTGCCGGTCGTAGGCCGGCGGTCGGGTGGGGAACGGCTGCGTCGGGGAGTACCACTCGCCCGGGACGTCGCCCTGCGGCACCGGCCGTTCCTCGATCGGCCAGACCGGCTCGCCGGTGACCCGGTCGAAGACGTACAGGAACGCCTGCTTGCCGGGCTGCGCGACCGCCTTGATCGGGCGCCCGTCGACGGTGATGTCCGCCAGAATCGGGGGGCTGGCCATGTCGAAGCCCCAGAGCGGGTGGTGCACGAGCTGGAAGTGCCACAGCCGCTCGCCGGTGAGCAGGTCGACCGCCACGAGGCTCTCGCCGAAGAGGTTGTCGCCCGGCCGGTGTCCGCCATAGTAGTCGCCGGACGGCGTCTCGACCGGCAGATAGACGATGCCGAGGTCCGCGTCGGCCGAGATCTGCGTCCAGACGCCGTTGTTGCCGTTGGTGCCCCACGAGTCGTTGAGCCAGGTGTCGGCGCCGAACTCGCCGGGGCGGGGGACGGTGTTGAAGATCCACAGGCGGCGGCCGGTCCGGATGTCGAACGCCTGCACCAGGCCCTTGGTGTTGTTGTGCGTGCGCGGCGCCGGGGCGTCGGCGAACGTGCCGCCCACGATGACGACGTCCCGCGCCACGGTCGGCGTGGCGTGCAGCCCGATCTCCCCGCTGACGAGGTCGATGGGCCGGCCGTCGCCGACGACGGCCGCCGCCTTGAGGTCGACGATCCCGCCGTCGCCGAAGCCGGGGTCCCGGGCGCCCGTTGCGGCGTCCAGTGCCACCAGGCGGAACCCGAGCGTCACGTACAGGATGCGGGCCTCCTCGCCGTCGGTCCAGTACGCCAGGCCGCGCCCCGACAGCAGGCGGGGCGCTTGCGCCGCCCGCTCGCCCTCGTGCTCGCTGTGCATCCACAGCAGCTCGCCGCTGGCGGCGTCGAGCGCCACCACCGCGCGCCGCGTGCCGCCGGTCGCGTACAGCACGCCGCCGGCCATGAGCGGCGTCCCCTCGAGCTTGAACTCCGGGGCCGGGCCGAGGTTGTCGGTCTTGAAGCGCCAGGCGATCTCGAGCTCGCCGAAGTTGGACGCGTCGATCTGGTCCAGCGGCGAGTAGCGCGTGTGCCCGGTGTCGCCGCCGTAGCTGGGCCACTCGCCGTTCGCGGTGGTGAGCGGCCGCCACTCCTGGGCGGAGGCGGCTGCCGCCGGGAGACCGAGGCCGAGCGCCAGGATGAACGTGGCACGCTGCATGGCCCGTATCATAGCGCCCCGCGGGCGGGGTCCCGATGCGGCCCGCGGTTCGACCGCGCGTCGAGCCGGGCCTGTATACTGCCGGCAGACCAGTGCAATCCTTCCTCGCGGGCGGCACGCTCGGCGTTGCCGGCTGGCTGGCCCTGTCTTCCGCTGTTGCGCTTGCCGGCGCGCAGGCGGCGCAGCCCGAGTCCGATCTGGTGCCGGCTCCCGAGCAGTTCGTCACCGACGTCACCGAGTCCGAGACCGCGCTGGAAGCCGTGCAGCGGAGTCTCGACGACACCCTGATCGCCGGCCTGCGCACCTTCGACTGGGAGACGGCCGCCGACGGGCTGTCCGAAGGGTTTCTGGGCCGCTTCCCGGCGCCGTCCGCCGGCCACGTCGTCGAGGACGACCGGCTCGCGATTCGCCGCCATGGCCGGGCAGCGTCCGAGCCGCTGGACCGCGCGGCGTTCCTGGCGGTGCTGCGCCGCCACACCGCCGGCTGGACCGCGGTGGAGCGCGCCTCCTGGCACGCCTTCGAGTTCCTGCTGGAGCCGGCCCGCGATCGGGCGTTCGTCAAGGCGCACCTGCAGCTCGCCGGACCCGACCCGGCCGGCGCGCGGTCGGTGCTCGACGCGACCGTGCACGCACGCGTGAGCAAGGCGCGGCCCGGCCGCTGGCGCGTCGACCGGCTCGACGTGGTCGCGGCGACCGGGGTGCGCAACCCGCATCCGCCGTTCCGCGAGATCACGGATGCCACCGGCTTCCACTACAACCGCTCGGAAGCCAACCGCGAGCTGCGGCAGGCGATTGTGGACACGCGCTCCAGCCTCGTCGATTCCGGACTGGCGGTGGTCGACTGGAACGGCGACGGATTCTGGGACCTGCTGGCAACCGAGTCGATGAACCAGGGGGTGCTGTTCCTCAACGACGGCCGGGGCGGCTTCGCGCGCGCGGCGCTGCCCTACGACGACCCGCGCCTGATTCCCTCGCAGACGCTCTTCGTGGACCTCGACGGCGACGGTCTGGAGGAGCTGGTCGGCAACCGGGTGCTCTACAGCGCGGGGCGCGGCTCCATCGGCCTGCACACGCGCCGCGACGGCCGCTGGCAGTTTCTCCCGAATGCGCTCGAGTTCGACAACCCGTCCGGCGCGCAGCGCAGCGATGCCCAGCCGCTGACCGCCGGCGACCTGAACGGCGACGGGCTGATCGACATCGTGGTGAGCGGCTACGAGACCGACCGCTCGCGGGATCCGGAGCGGTTCAACCGGGTGGACGCGCGGGACGGCGCGGACACCCTGCTGTTCATCAACCGCGGCAATCTGCGGTTCACGGAGGAATCGGACGCGCGCGGCATCTCCGGCACGCGCTACACCTACGCGGCGCACCTCTTCGACTTCGACGGCGACGGCGACCTCGACCTGTTCGAGGGGAACGACTACGGCGCCAACGACCTCTGGGACAACCGGGGCGACGGCACGTTCCGCACGCTGCCCGACCATCCGCTTGCCGGCGACGCCAGCAACACGATGGGCGTCGCGGTCGCCGACTGGGACAACAGCGGACGCTGGAGCCTGCACCTGTCGAACATGTACTCGCACGCCGGGCAGCGCGTGGTCCGTCTGACGCAGACCCTCGACGGCGCCATGCACGACCGCCTCGGTCGACTCGCCGGCGGCAACCAGTTGTTCGTCCAGGGGCCGGGCGGCTGGCACGACCGCGCCGCGGCGCTGGGCGTGAGCGACGCCGGCTGGGCGTGGGCCTCGCTCTTCTACGACCTCGACAACGACGGCGACCAGGAGCTGTTCGTCACGAACGGCAACACGAGCCACCGCGATCCGGAAGCGCCCGACTACTGACCGTTCTTCTGGCGACAGGTTGTCGCCGACGCCGAGGCCATCGAAAGGGCGAGCCCGTTCGCGCCGGTGGCGGTGGGGGAGCGGCGCGCCTTCCGCGGCTCGTTCAGCGGCTACGAGCGCGACCGGCTGTTCTACAACGCCGGCGGGACGCTGGTCGCGAGCGCCTACGTCTTCGGTCTCGACGGCGACCACGACGGCCGCGCCGCCGCGCCGGTGGACCTCGACGGCGACGGCGACCTCGATCTCGCCCTGCTGACCCTGCAGGGCCTGCGGCTGTTCGAGAACACGTCGGACGAGCAGGCGCCGCCCGCGGCCCGCCGCTACGCGCGCGTCCGGTTGGCGGCCACGCGCTCGGCAGCCCCCGCGCTGGGTGCCGTCGTGACGCTGGAGGTGGGCGGCGCCATCCGGCGCGACTACGTGCGGATCACCGAAGGGTTCCAGACCCAGGTGCCGCTCGACCTGCACTTCGGCCTCGGCGGTGCCGAGCGCATCGATCGGCTCACCGTCGAGTGGCCGTCGGGCGCCCGCGAGGCGTGGACCGACCTGCCGGCGGACCGGCTGCTGCGCGTGGTGGAGGGCCGCCGGGAGGTGGCGGCCGACGTCCTGGCCCGCTGGCCCGACGGCACGCGTCCGAAGCCGGCCGGCGCGCCGACGACGGCGCTGGACACGCCCCGTCTGGACGGCGGCGCCGGGCCGCTGGCCCCCGGCGGGCGGCCGGCGGTGGTCAACTTCTGGGCCCCCTGGTGCGCGCCGTGCAGCGTGGAGCTCCCGCAGCTCGCGGCGCTGGCCGGGCGCTACAACGGCCTGGTCGACTTCGCCGGCGTCAGCGTCGAGGTGGACGATCTGGACTCGGTCCGCGGCATGATTCGGGACCTCGCCATTCCGTACCCGCAGTTTCTGGCCGCCGCGCCGGTCATGGAGCGGTTCTTCGGCGGCGACGAGGCGGCGGCGTTGCCCTCGACTTACGTCTTCGACGCGCGCGGCCGCCTGCGGCGCCAGTTCCGGGGACAGATTACCGAGGCCGACCTCGACGCGCTGCTGCCGTCGCTGCGCGACGAGGGGCTGTTCGAGGCGGACCTGGAGCTGGCGGCGCGGTCGGCGGTTCGGGCGGGCGACCTGGAGCAGGCCGTCGCGCACTACCGGCGGCTCGCCGCGCGCCGGCCCGGGAGCGCGCAGCCGCTCTACCGCCTCGGCGTGGCGGCGCTGGAGCTGGGCGACGGGGAGCAGGCCCGCGAGGCGCTGGAGCAGGCGGTCCGCCGGGCGCCGGCCAATCCCATGGCGCAGTTCCACCTGGGTCTGGCGCGGCTGCGGTCGGGACAGCCGGGGCAGGGGTTCGCCAGCCTGCAGGCCTCGCTCGCGCTGGCCGGCCGGGACGCCGCCGCGTTGACGCGGCTGGGGAACGCGGCCGCCGGGGCGGGGCAGTTGTGGCTCGCGGTCGACGCCCTGTCGCTGGCGGTGGAGACCGACCCTGCCTCGGCGGCGGCCTGGCTGGGCAAGGCGCGCGCGCACCGCGCCCGGCGGGAGCTCGACCGCGCGGCGGCCGCCTATCAGCAGGCGCTCGCGCTCGATCCGGCGGACGCGGCGGCCCGCCGCGAGCTGCGCGGCCTGATGTCCGACCAGCGGTAGTCCGTCGCCGAACGATAGACGTGCCCGCCAGGCGCAATCGCGGCAATCGCAAGCGATCCGGTCCGGCGCGCGCACCGCGCGCATCCGCCCGTCGTTTGCTGGAGCGGGCGTGGGAGCTTCTCCGCGGCGGGAACGGGCGCGAGGCGCTCGACCTGATCCGGCAGGCGCGGGACCGGAACGACAGCCTGGCGGGGCTGCCGCTGGTGTCGTTCTGCGCTTCCATCCAGCGCGCCCGGCAGCTCGCGGCCAAGAGCATGGAAAAGGAAGCGGCCACCATGCGCGTCCGGGCCGACCACTATCGGGCGTCGATTCGCCTGCCGGCCTTGTCGGAAGACGATTGGGTGCAGTACGTCCGGTATCTGGACGGCGAGGACGCCCTGGCGACCTACGCGGGCCACCTGGCCGGTGGGGCGCCCATGCACCGCGTGGAGCAGGTGCTGGCGGATCGACTGGTGGTCCAGCGGTGCTGGAAGGGGCTCGACGTCTTCGACGAGAGCCACCCGCTGCGGCGGGACGCCGCGGAGGTCAGGCCGGGTCTCGAGGCGATGGACGCCGGCGACTGGGCGCGGGCCGCCAGCCTGCTGCGGGGCGTGCCCCGGCGCTCGCCGTTCGCGGCCTGGCGCCTGTTCTGCAAGGCCATGGTCTGTTTCGGCGCGGGCGATGACGACGGGCTGCGCCGCACCCTCGATCTGCTGCCGGCCGACTTCGCGCTGCCCCGGAAGGTGGCCGAATGCCGGCGCCTGGTCGCGCGCGGCGGCGGCAACGGGCGCGCGCGGGCGTCGCCGGAGCCGGGAAGCGAACACGGGTCGCCGGCGGCGCTGGCCGGCGAGCTGAAACGGGCGCTCCGGAACGGAAACGTGCGTGCGGTCGGGACGGTGATCGAACGTCTGGCCGACGCCCTGTACCCGGAGGAGCCGGGTCGGGCGCGGATCGACCTGTTGCAGATCGTGGGGCTCGCGGCGGCCCGGGAGCTGTTCCCCGTCGCGGCGTTCGAAGCGTTGGCGCGGCGTCTGTTGCCCGCCGAGCGGATGAGCGGCGTGCTGGCCCGCATCCTTCTCCAGGGCCAGCAGGTGTCGCCGGCGTTGTGGAATCCGACCCCGGCCGCGATTCTTCTCGATGCGCTGCCCGGGGAGTTTCCCCGGGCGGAAGATCAGGCGCTCGCCCGGGCGTGCGTCTTCGAGGCGCTCGCGCGCACGGGCCGCGCGGCCGTTCATCCCGAACTGCTGCCCCCCGACAGGATGCGCGCGCTGGCCGGGCTGCTGGGCCGCCCCATCGAGGTCCCGGCGCTGGTCTTCGTCGAGCTGATGACGGAGAGTCTCGAGGCCGATCCCGACAACCGCGAGGGTTACCTCTTTCTGCTCGATCTGCTGCGCGGGCAGACCGCCGGCAAACAGCGGCTCCAGCGTGTCCTGGAGGACATGGCGCACCGGTTTCCCGACGATCCGACCCCCTGGCTGGAACTGGTCGGCCTGCAGCATTCGAGGAACGCGTACCGCCAGGCGGAGAGCGCGCTGGCGGAGGCCCGCCGGCGTGCCCCGCACGACGATCGGCTGCTGGATCTGCAGGCCGTCGGTTTCGTCAAGTCCGCCGATCAGAGCCGCAACAAGGGGCGGTTCGCGGTTGCCACCCGGGACTTGCAGCGCGCGGAAGACCTCGGGCGCGCCGCGGTCGGGCTCGTCCTGCCGTCGAAATGGCTCTTGTTGGAGATCGTGTCCACCGGCACGGATGCGGCCGCGACGGTCACCCGCCGCCTGCAGGGACTGCCGCCCGGCGAGCAGCTTCGGACGCTGGTCCTGGTGCTGCGGGATCTGCAGCGCAACCGCCACGTCAGGAACGTCAGACCGGACATGCTCGACGCCGTGTGGCGCCTGCTGGCCGACAGGGTCTCTCTCGCCGGCGAGTGTGCCCCGGACGAGATCGTCCGGCTGCTCGAGCCGCTGCCGGTCGAGCTGGGCATCCTCTACGACGAACGGCTGGTTGCCACGAGCCTCGCCGCCTGGTGGCCCGCGCTTCTCGAGCGCGTGGACGGAGAACACCTGACGGCCGTCCTGGATATCCTGCTGGAGTGCGGCGGGTGGGCCCAGGTTCGTACCGAGATCGAACGTCGGCTGCGGGGCGTCAGGAAGCCCCGGCGCGATCCGCTGCTGCTCTTCCATCTGGCGGTCGTCCGCTACGAGGCGGGCAGCGACCACGATGCCCGGCGTTTCCGGGACGTCCTGACGGGGGCGGACGTCACCACCCGCGAGCGGTTGCGGGCGGCGGCCGCAAGGCTCGCCCGCCACACGCAGGATCCGCTGCGCCACGCTCTGCTGACGTTCGATTTCGAACCGCTGGACGTGCCGCCGGGCGCGCTCGGCCCGGGACTGCCGCCGCTCGATGAGCTGCTGGCGTCGATCGAGGAGTACCTCGAGGCCGACGGTCTCCCGCGCGGGCGGGACGCGTCGCCGCAGTGGGCGCCGCCGGATCCTGACGATCCGTCGCTGATCGAACGGTTCCGGCTGGCGCTGACCGAGGGGCCGGCGGACCGGGCGCGCGACGCGCGGCAGGGGATGTTGTTCGATCGGCGGATATACGACGATCTGGACCGCCTGGACGAACTGATCGACGACAACCGGCTGCGCGGCGAGCCGCGGCCCGTGCTGCAGGAGTTGGCGGGCAACCTGCGGGCCGAACCGGCGGCGCGGCGGGAGCTGGAGCGGCTGGCGCGCGACTGCCGGACCGCCGGTCTCCGTGACAGACTGACGCGGGAGTTGCGGGCCCTGTTGTTTCCCCGCAAGGAGAAGAAACGGCGCCGCCGGTAATCATGCTTGCCCACTATCTGGTGCTGGGACTGCCGCCGTCGGCGACGGGAGAGGAGATCCGCCGGCGCTACCTGGAGTTGGTGCGCAAGCACCGGGTTGGCCGGGATCCCCAACGTCTGCAGCAGATTACCGCGGCGTACGAAGCGCTGAAGGACGACCGTGCGCGCGTGAAGACGGCCCTCTTCGGCATGGCCGCCTACGGCGATTTCGAGCTGGCGCTCGAGGCGCTGGTGCAGGCTCGTCCGGTGCGCCGCGAGACGCCCGGCTTGCAGACCCTCCTGGCGGCGGAGGAGAAGCTGTATGAGTGAACCGGGCGGAGATTGGCGGCAGCGGGCGCTCGACGACTTCCGGCAGTGGCTCGACGCGGCGGCCGAGGAACCCCCGGCGCATGAGGCAACCGAGGCGCCCGACCATGACCTGCGCGATCTGTTCGCGGAGTTTGCCGCGCTGCGGCAGGAGATCCGCCTGCAGAACCGGGAACAGGCCCGGGCGGGCCGGGAGCTGGCGGCTGCGGCGGGGCGGTTCGACACGGCCGCCCGCGGGGTGGAGCGCGGCGACGAGACGCTGGCGGCGTTCGAGAGGCGCGTCGCCCGAACGGCGGAGGACCGTTGTCTGCTCGAGACCCTGGAGGTGCGTGACGCCCTGGTGCGAGGCCGGCGCGCCGCGGTCCGGCTGCGGGATCGGCCGCGCCTGTTCGGATGGCCGCCGCGGGGCGTCGCGGGCGTCGTCGAAGGTTACGAGTTGGCTATCGGGCGTGTCGACAGGATGCTGTCGCGGTTGGACGTGCGACGCGTGGAGACCGTGGGGCGACGCTTCGACGGGCGCGTCATGCAGGCCGTGGAAGCGCGCCGCGTCGAACGGGTCGGCGACGGCCTGGTGGTCGAGGAGCTGCGGAGCGGGTTCGTGCGGCACGACGACGTGCTGCGTCCGGCCGACGTCGCGGTCAACCGACTTGACGAGGAAGGGTAAGGGTGATGCCGGCAGCAACCGGGGCGGCGGACGACGACACTGTCATCGGCATCGATCTGGGCACCACGAACTCGGAGGTGGCGATCTTCTCGGGACGGAGGCCCTCGATCGTGATGGAGCGCGGCGACGCCATCCTGCCGTCGTGCGTGGGGCTCGACGATGCCGGCACTGTCATCGTCGGACGCCAGGCCCGCCAGCAGGCGGTGGCCGCCCCCGAACGGACCGTCCTTTCGGTCAAGCGCCTGATGGGCTCCGGAACGCGCGTGCGGATGGGGCAGGAAGCCTACGCCCCGCAGGAGATTTCGGCCTTCATTCTCAAGGCGCTCAAGGAGCGGGCGGACCGCGCGCTCGGCCGGGACGTGCGCAAGG
>CAYGCV010000158.1:0-9788 GCA_964348425.1 uncultured Vicinamibacteraceae bacterium
CCAGAAGGAGATGTACGCGTTCGAGGACAAGGGCGGCGAGCGGGTCACGCTGCGGCCGGAGGCGACGCCCAGCATGGTGCGGGCCTTCGTCGAGCATGCGCTCGAGCAGCAGCTCCCGACGGTGAAGCTGTTCAGCCTCGGCCCGATGTTCCGCTACGAGCGCCCCCAGAAGGGGCGCTACCGGCAGTTCCACCAGCTCGACGTGGAGGTGTTCGGCATCACCGCCGCGGCGCTCGACGCCGAGGTGATCGAGATGGCCGCGGCGCTGGTGCGCGCGCTCGGCATCGAGGACGCCGAGCTGGTGATCAACTCGGTCGGGTGCCGGGACTGCCGTCCGGGGTTCAACCAGGCGCTGCTCGACGCGCTCGGCGCGCGGCTGGCCGCGCTGTGCGGCGACTGCCGCCGCCGGGCCGCCAGCAACCCGCTGCGCATATTCGACTGCAAGGTGCCGGCCTGCCAGCCGATCGTCGACGCGCTGCCGCATTCGACGGACCACCTGTGCGCCGGTTGCCGCGAGCACTTCGAGGCGACGACCTCGCACCTGGCGGCGCTGGGGCTCGATCACCGCGTATCGCACCGCCTGGTGCGCGGGCTCGACTACTACACGCGGACGACCTTCGAGGTGCTGAGCGGGCAGCTCGGCGCGCAGAACGCGCTGCTCGGGGGCGGGCGCTACGATGGGCTCGTGCGGCAGCTCGGCGGCCCGGACCGGTCCGGCATCGGCTTCGCGGCCGGCCTGGAGCGGCTCGTGCTCGCCATGCCGGCGGGCGTCGAGGCCGGGTCGCCCGACGCGTTCGTCGTGGCGCTCGGCGACGCGGCGCGGCAGCCGGCGCACGTGCTGGCCCGCGACCTGCGCCACGCGGGTCTGGTCGCCCTCGTCGACTACGACGCGCGCTCGCTGCGGGCGCAGATGAAGCGGGCGGACCGGTCGCGGGCGCGGCGCGTCCTCATCCTGGGCGACGACGAGCTGGCGCGCGGCGAGGTGACGGTGAAGGACATGGGCTCGGGGGAGCAGGCGGCCGTGGCCCGGTCGGCGGTCGTCGAGCGGCTGTCCCGCGAGCAGGCGACGTGACGCGAGCAGGCGACGTGAGAGGATGAGCAGGTGAGCGAGCGGTCCGAGGAGCTGGTACGAACCCATACCTGCGGCGAATTGCGCGTGCAGGACATAGGCACGGAGGTGGTCCTGGCCGGCTGGGTGCACAAGGTCCGGGATCTCGGCGGGTTGACCTTCGTCGACCTGCGCGACCGGGACGGGGTGACGCAGGTGGTGGCGCGCGAGGGCGACCCGGTCCACGCCGCGGTCAAGCGGCTGCGGGCCGAGTTCGTGGTGGCCGTCGCGGGCCCGGTGGAGCGCCGCTCGGAGGAGACGCTGAACCCGAAGATCGCCACGGGCGAGGTGGAGGTGGCCGTGCGCACGGTCACCGTGCTGAGCGAGGCGCGCACGCCGCCGTTCCAGATCGACGAGGAGACGCCGGTCTCCGAGGAGACCCGCCTCCGCTACCGCTACCTGGACCTCCGCCGCGCGCGCATGCGCGCCAACCTCGGGCTGCGCCATCGCGTCGCCATGGCCGTGCGGACCAGCCTCGACGCGGAGGGGTTCTGGGAGATCGAGACCCCGCTGCTCACCAAGTCCACGCCCGAGGGCGCGCGCGACTACCTGGTGCCGAGCCGGCTGCACGCCGGCCAGTTCTACGCGTTGCCGCAGTCGCCGCAGATCTTCAAGCAGATCCTGATGATCGGGGGCATGGATCGCTACTTCCAGATTGTCAAGTGCTTTCGCGACGAGGACCTGCGCGCGGACCGGCAGCCGGAGTTCACGCAGGTCGACATCGAGCTGGCCTTCGCGAACGAGGACCTGGTCTTCGGCACGCTCGAGCGCCTCATGCAGGCCGTTTTCCGGCAGGTCGGCAAGGAGGTGCCGGCGCCGTTTCCGCGCCTGTCGTACGCCGCCGCCATGGCGCGCTATGGCAGCGACAAGCCCGACCTGCGCTTCGAGATGCCCGTGCAGGACGTCTCCGACGTCTTCCGAGACGGTGCGTTCAAGGTGTTTCGCGAGATCGTGGCCGGCGGCGGCTCGGTGCGCGCCCTGGTGGTGCCGGGCGCCGGCCGCGAGTCGCGCGCGCAGATCGACAACCTGGTCGACGAGGCGCTGGCGCTGGGCGCGAAGGGGCTCGTCTGGGTGCGGCAGTCGCCTGCAGGGGAGATCCAGAGCTCCATCCTCAAGGCCGCCGGACCGGAGGCGCTGGCGCGGGTCGTCGAGACCGCGGCGGCCGGGCCGGACGATCTGACGCTCATCGCGGCCGGCCAGGGCTACGAGGCGTCGATCCTGCTCGGCCAGTTCCGCCTGCGGCTGGCCCGGCGGGCGGGGCTGATCGACGAGGACCGGGTCGCGCTGAGCTGGGTCGTCGACTTCCCCCTGCTGGAGTGGAGCGAGACGGAGCAGCGGCTGGTCTCGATGCACCACCCCTTCACGTCGCCCCGGCCGGAGGACGTCGACACCCTCGAGGACGATCCGGCGGCGGCGCGCGCGCGGGCGTACGACCTGGTGCTCAACGGCAACGAGATTGGCGGCGGCAGCATCCGAATCCACGACGCGGGCCTGCAGGCCCGCATCTTCCGGCTCCTCAAGATCGACGACGAGGAGGCCAGGGCGCGCTTCGGGTTCTTTCTCGACGCCCTGCAGTACGGCACGCCGCCGCACGGCGGCATCGCCCTCGGGCTCGACCGGATCGTGGCGCTGCTGGCCGGCGAGTCGTCGATTCGCGACGTCATGGCGTTCCCGAAGACGGCGGGCGCCGTCGATCTGATGGCCGGATCGCCCTCCGCGGTCGACCGCCGGCAGCTCCGCGAGCTGCACCTCGATCGGTAGCCCGGCAGGCCCCGCGGCGGCGCTTGACCGCCGCCGGGCGCTCGTGTTTACAATCGGCTGTTCGCCACGGAGACACGTTCATCGCAACACCTTCCTTCGCGAAGATCTCCATTCCCGACGAGGGCGTCGAGACCCTGTTCGGCTCCTACGACGAGAACCTCAGGAACCTCGAGAGCCTCTTCGACGTTCAGATCCGGACCGACGGACAGCAGTTGCTGGTCGAGGGCGCGCCGCCCGGCGTCGGCGCGGTCGAGCGGGTGATCGGTCAGTTGTCCGCCCTGGTGCGGGACGGGTACGAGCTGGCGGCCGGCGACGTGCAGCGCGCCGCGCGCCTGACCGCGGAGGACGGGGCCGTCGACCTGCGCGACTACTTCGTGCGGGAGCCGCTGCGTCCCTCGGGCCGCCGGCAGGTGCGGCCGAAGAGCGTGAACCAGCGGCGCTACCTGGACGCCATCGAGCGTTACGACATCGTCCTGGGCGTGGGGCCGGCGGGCACGGGCAAGACCTACCTCGCCATGGCGGAGGCCGTGGCGTTCCTCACGTCCAAGCGGGTGACCCGCATCATCCTCGCCCGCCCGGCGGTCGAGGCCGGCGAGAAGCTGGGCTTCCTGCCGGGCGATCTGCAGGAGAAGGTCAACCCCTACCTGCGCCCGCTGTACGACGCGCTGTACGACATGCTCGATGCCGACCGGGTCGAGCGGTTGCTCGAGCGGGGCGTGATCGAGATTGCGCCCATCGCCTTCATGCGGGGGCGGACGCTCAACGACGCGTTCGTCATTCTCGACGAGGCGCAGAACACCACGAGCGAGCAGATGAAGATGTTCCTGACCCGCATGGGGTTCGGGTCGAAGGCGGTGATCACGGGCGACGTGACGCAGATCGACCTGCCGGCCGGCCGCGTCTCGGGGCTGGTCGAGGCGATTCGGGTCGTGCGCGCCATCGACGGGGTGGCGACGGTGCGCTTCGACGAACGCGACGTCGTCCGGCACCCTCTGGTTCAGGCGATCGTCAAGGCGTACGAGGACGCGACCACGGACGACCGGGGCGGTCCGCGGCTTCCGTGACCACCAGGACCCGCTTGCGCGTTGCCGTCACCGACGGCCGCGGCCGGCCGCGGCCGGCCGGGGCTCTGCCCGCCTGGCTGGCGCGCGTCGCGCCCGCGGCCGCGCGCGGCGGCGAGATGGTCGTCGCGCTCGTGAGCGACGGCAAGATGCGCACGCTGAACCGCCGCTTCCGCGGCATCGGGCGCCGCACCGACGTGCTGTCGTTTCCGGCCGACCGGGGTCCGCGCCCGCCGGGGACGCCGCGCCGGCTGCTCGGCGACGTCGTCATCGCCACCGGCGTGGCCGCGAAGCAGGCCCGCGACGCGGGGCACCCGGTCGACGTGGAGCTGCGCAAGCTGGCGCTCCACGGACTGCTGCATCTGCTGGGCTACGACCACACGCGGGACAACGGCCGGATGGCGCGTTTCGAGCGGCGGCTGTGGCGCCGGGGCGGCCTGGCCGAGGGCGCGCCGTGATTCCCCTGCTGCTGTTCCTGCTCGCGTGCGCGGCGCTGTACGTCGGGACGGTGCAGACGGCGTTCAGCGTCCTGATGCGGCTGCCCCTGCGGTTGAACGCCGAACGGCACGGCCAGCCCGGCCTGCTCGGGCACTACCTGGAGGAGCCGGCCCGCCTGTTCGTGACCGCCGGCGTGCTGCAGGCCGTGACCGTCGCGCTGGTCACCACGCTGGCGCTGCTGCTCGTCGAACCCGGCGGCCCCGGCGTGTGGCTCGGGTTCGCCGGCCTCGTCGTGGTCGCGCTGGCGTGCGGGCACGTGCTGCCGCTGCTCGTCGTGCGCCGGAGTCCCGAGCGGGTGCTGACGGTCCTGCTGCCGTCGTTCCACGCGGTGGCCAGGGTGCTGCGCCCGGTGACGGGGGCGCTGGCCGACCGGCTGAGCGGGCCGGACGCGCACGGGGCGGCGGCGAACGGGCAGGCCGGCGCGCACGACGCGGCGGAGGGCGGGCTCGACTCCGAGATCGACGAACGCGCGGAGCGGCAGCTCCTGCAGTCGGTGGTCGAGTTCGGCGACACGGTCGTGCGCGAGGTGATGACCCCGCGCCCCGACATCGTCGCGGTGCAGCCGGGTGCGACCGTGGCCGAGCTGCGCGACCTGTTCGTCGACCAGCAGTACTCGCGGCTGCCGGTCTATCAGGACGACCTCGACAACATCCTCGGCTTCGTCTTCGTCAAGGACCTGGTCGCCCTGTCGGACGCCGGCGCCGGCGAGCGGGTGGTCGAGCGGCTCCTGCGCCCGGTGTACAGCGTGCCGGAGGCCAAGCGCGTGGCGGCGCTCCTGAAGGAGTTCCAGCGGCAGCAGGTGCAGATCGCGATCGTGCACGACGAGTACGGCGGCACGGCCGGGCTGGTCACCATCGAGGACCTGCTCGAGGAGATCGTCGGCGAGATCCGCGACGAGTACGACGTCGAGGCCGAGCCGATCGTCGACGAGGGCGGCGGCAGCTACGTCTTCTCCGGCACCGTCGGGGTGGACGACATGGCCGAGCGGCTCGCCGTGGAGGTCGAGCGGCAGGGCTTCGAGACGGTCGGCGGCTACCTGCTGGCGCGCCTGGGACGCGTGCCGCGCGTGGGCGAGACCCTGGTGGTCGACCGCGTCGACGTCGAGATCCTCGACGGCGAGGAGCGCCGCATCCAGCGCGTCCGGATGCGGCGCCGGCCCGAGTCCGTGAGCGCCGCGGCGCGGTGATGCGGGCCGGGTTCGCGTCGCTCATCGGTCGTCCCAACGCCGGCAAGTCGACGCTGCTGAACCTGTTCGTCGGGGCCAAGCTGGCCATCGTGTCGGACAAGCCGCAGACGACGCGGAACCGCATAGTCGGCGTCAGGAACGTCGCCGGCGAGCGCCCCGGCCAGGTGGTGTTCGTCGATACCCCCGGGATTCATCGCCCCCTGCACCGCATGAACGCGCGGATGGTCGATCTCGCGCTCGACACCATCCGCGACGTCGACGTCCTCGTGCTCGTGCTCGATGCCTCGGTCGGGACGGGGGCCGGGGACCGCTACGTGCTGGGGCTGGTCGAGCGCGCCAGCGTCCCCGTCGTGGCGGCGCTGAACAAGATCGACCTGATTGCCAAGCAGCGTCTGCTGCCGCTCATCGACTGGTACCGCCGGCAGCGGGAGTTCGCCGCGCTCGTGCCCGTGTCGGCCAGGACGGGCGACGGCTGCGAACGCCTCCTGTCCGCCGTCCTCGAGGCGCTGCCGGAAGGCGAGCCGCTGTATCCCGACGACTACCTGACCGATCAGCCGGAGCGCGTGCTCGTGGCCGAGGCCGTGCGCGAGAAGCTGCTGCGGCACACGCGCGCCGAGCTGCCGTTCTCGACGGCGGTCGTGGTCGATCGCTTCGAGGACGCGGGCGAGGACGGGATCATGCGGGTGTTCTGCTCGATCCTCGTCGAGCGCAGCTCGCAGAAGGCGATCGTGATCGGCCGCCGCGGGTCGCTGCTCAGGCAGATAGGCACGGAGGCGCGCGCGGACCTCGAGCGGTTCTTCGCGGCCAGGCTGTACCTGGATCTCCACGTGCGCGTGCGGGCCGGCTGGCGCGAGGACGAGCGGGTCCTCGACGATCTCGGCATGGCGCGGCGCCGCTGACGGGGGCCGGCGCCGCTGTGGTACACTGAAGTGTTCTGGACCAGAAGTAGTGGGACAACAACCGAACTCCTCGCGCATATTGGTGGAAGCACAGGACCGCCCGGGTTATTTCCATGCCGCCCCAGCGCAGAATCGACGTCGTTCTCGACTCGGTCAAGCGACTGCAGCGGATAGGCGCGACCGCGAACCTCGTCAACCTGCTCCAGAAGCAGCATCCCGCCGACCTCGCTGAGGTCTTCGCCAGCCTGCCGGACCGCGGCCGCCGGTCCGTCTTCAACACGCTGCTGGGCCACAACGGCCGCCTGGCCATGGAGGCGCTCACCGAGCTCGACTCGGAGATAGCCGCCGCCATGCTGGTGGACTATCCGGCCGAGGAGCTGGCCCGGCTGTTCCAGGACCTGCCTTCGGACGACGCGGCCGCCCTGCTGGGCGAGCTGCCCGACGAGCTGTCGGCCGCCGTCCTCGAGTCCATGCGGCAGAAGGAGTCGGGCGACGTCCAGCACCTGCTCGAGTACGACGACCAGACCGCCGGCCGCATCATGAACCCGAACGTCTTCGCGCTGGCCGAGGACCTGACGGCCGGCGAGGCGATCGCCGCGTTGCAGCAGTCGCGCGAGGTCGAGATGGTCTTCTATCTCTATCTCGTCGACGAGCGGCGGCACCTCGTCGGGGTGGTCTCGCTGCGGCGCCTGCTGCTGGTGGCGCCCGAGACGCCGCTCACGCGCATCGGGACGACCGACCTGGTCAGCGCCCGGGTCGACATGGACCAGGAGGAGGTCGCCGAGACGGTGGCGTCCTACAACCTGCTCGCGCTGCCGGTCGTCGACGAGCAGAACAAGCTGGTGGGGATCATCACGGTCGACGACGTCATCGACATCATCAAGGACGAGGCGACCGAGGACATCTACCGCATGGCCGGCATGTCGAGCGACGAGCACGTCTCGACCTCGGCGCGCGAAGCCTGGCGCAAGCGCCTCCCGTGGCTCGGCATCAACCTGCTGACGGCGATTCTGGCGGCGTTCGTCGTGCGCTACTACCAGTCCACCATCGACCAGGTCGTGGCGCTGGCGGCCTTCATGACGATCGTCGCCAGCATGGGCGGCAACGCGGCAACCCAGACGCTCACCGTAGTGGTGCGCGGCATCGCCCTCGGCGAGCTCACCTGGAGCAACTCCCGCAAGGTGCTGTGGAAGGAGGCGCTGGTCGGCCTGGGCAACGGCCTCCTGCTGGGGCTCGTGGGGGCCGGGGTGGCCTGGGCCGTGGTGGGCAACCCGTACTTCGGCGGCATCCTGGCGCTGGCCATGGTGGTCAACCTGCTGGTGGCCGCCGTCGCCGCCACCCTCATCCCGATAGCCCTGCGCGCCCTGAAGATCGACCCGGCGCTGGCCTCGGCCGTCTTCATCACGACGCTGACCGACATGTTCGGCTTCTTCGCCTTCCTGGGCCTCGCGACGCTGTTCCTGCGCTATCTCGACGTGGCCGCCTGACCGCCGCGCCGCGGCGTCACGGGGCGACCGCGGGCGACGTGCGATACTGGTGCGCCAATGCGCATCGCCACCTGGAACGTGAACGGCCTGCGGGCGCGCATGGGCCTGCTCCTGCACTGGCTGCAGCGCCGCGCGCCGGACGTGGTCGGCCTGCAGGAAGTGAAGGTGAGCGACGAGGAATTCCCGCGCGAGGATTTCGAGGCGCTCGGCTACCGCGCCGTGGTCCACGGCCAGAAGGGCTGGAACGGCGTGGCCGTGCTCAGCCGGGCGCCGGCGGAGGTGGACACCCGCGGGCTGCCCGGCCGCGAGGACGACGGCGCCCGCCTGCTGCGCGTCCGGGTCGAGGGCCTCCACTTCGCCACGGTGTACTGCCCCAACGGCAAGACCCTCGACCATCCCGACTTTCCCCTGAAGCTCGCCTGGTTCGACGCGCTGCGCGACTACCTCGCGGGCCTGGACCGGGACGCCGCCTTCGTCATCGGCGGCGACTTCAACATCGTGCCGGCGGCGCTGGACTGCTGGGAGGGCGAGGCCGCCGACGGCTCGATCTTCTGCACCGCCGAAGAGCGGGCCCGCTACCGGGCGCTCGTCGATCTGGGGCTCACGGACCTGTTCCGCCACCTGCACCCGGACGAGCGGAAGTTCTCCTGGTGGGACTACCGGGGCGGCTGCTTCCACCGCGGTCTGGGCCTGCGCATCGACCTGCTGCTCGGCACCGCCGCCGTGGCCTCCCGGGTGCGCCATGTCGAGATCGATCGCGAGTACCGCAAGAAGCAGGACGGGCACACGGTGTCCGACCACGCGCCGGTGCTGGCGGACCTGGATTGAGCGGGGATGGACCGCGTCCACAGATTGCAAAGGATTGCCAATAGATCCGGGATCCATTGGGCCCTCCGATCTGCACACCCCAGTTAGATCAGGGTAGAAATGGCTCCGAGATGCAGAAACGCTGGCACTGCGGCCCCACTCGCTATCCCCGAGCAACTGCGACGGGCATTGAAACCGATGGTGCTCACATTACACAGAAGGTAATTGGTTGCCAAGTGGGATTCTACGGTGCCGGACCCGGCCTCAAGGGGTTCGTCCACCATGTGACCAACCCGGACGAGACGCAGGTCTACTCCGACGACTCACCGGCGTACACGGGCCTGCCGAAGCGCGACAGCGTGAATCACTCCGTAGGCGAGTACGTCAAGGGTCAGGCGCACACGAACGGGGATCGAGTCGTTCTGGAGCACGATGAACCGCGGCTAAGTCGGTACCTACCATCGCATGAGCGAAGACCACCTGCCGCGCTACATCGGGGAGTTCGAGGGGCGGCACAACAACCGGGATCTGGATACCATCGATCAGATGCGCGAGATCGTGCGCGGGGGCGAGGGCAAGCAGCTCAAGTACAAGGAGCTGATCCGGCATCCGCACGGCGGCAAGGCGGTGGCGATCTAGCTATCGCCGTCGAACCACCTGCAGTTCTCGCGGCGGTATGTGCGCGTGAGATGGGTGTCTGTCGTCACTCGCAAGCAGATTCGTTCGCACGCAGGTACTCTAGAAGAAAGCGATCTAGGTACTCCGACACGTTCTGCAGAATGTAACCTGCATCTCTCCCATGCGTCCCGTAGCTGCCTATCTCCCATGTAGTGGCCATCCCGGACTCATTCGATGCAGGATCGAACAGCCACTTGCGGAAAGACACCTCTGCGTTGTAGGCACCGCTGCGCACTACTCCAACACGAACGGTCTTTATTTAGCGGGTGGATGCCGAGGTGTCAATATTTTGACTTGTACAAA
>CAYGCV010000159.1:0-9769 GCA_964348425.1 uncultured Vicinamibacteraceae bacterium
GCCGCCGACATGCCGGCGTTGTGGCGCACCGGCCGGCCGGCCGGCGGCGGCGCCTTCAACCGACGGCTGCAGGCAGTCATCGAAGGCGCCGCCCGCAAGATCCGCAGGAAGCGGTCCGACGGCCCGGAGTAGCGCAGCCCCATCTGATTGTGGTCAACGACTTCGTGCCCGCGCGAAACGTCGCGGGCGGCCATCGGATGACGCTCTACACGTGGGCTCGGCCGCGGGCATTCTCCCGTCTGCCGGCGCTCCGCCGGCGCTACTTCGACGTCGCGCCCGACGCGCGGGTGATGGCGCACTGCTGCTGGCAGCCGCAGCCGCGGCGCTGTCCGACGCTCCTCGCGCTGCACGGCCTGGAGGGCTCGAGCTCCGCCCACTACATGCGCGGGCTGGCGGACAAGGCGTTCGCGCGCGGGTTCAACGTCGTGCTGCTCAATCAGCGCAACTGCGGCGGCACCGAGCACCTGTCGGCGGGCCTGTACCACTCCGGGCTGACGGCCGATCCGCGGGCCGTCATTCGCGAGCTGACCGCCCTGGACCGGCTGGCGTCCATCGTCGTCGTCGGCTACTCGCTGGGCGGCAACGTCGCCCTCAAGCTGGCGGGCGACTACGGCCGCGACGCGCCGGCTGCCGTCCGCGCCGTGTGCGCCGTCTCGCCGACCATGGACCTCGCGCGCTGCGTCGAGGCGCTGGAGCGGGCGGGCAACGCGCTCTACCAGTGGAACTTCGTCCGCAACCTGAAGCGGCGGATGCGGCGCAAGGCGCGGGTCGCGCCGGGCCGGTTCGACCTGCGGCCGCTGCGCGGCGTGCGCTCCGTCCGCGCGTTCGACGAGGCGTTCACCGCGCCGCACCACGGCTTCCGGGACGCGAGCGACTACTACCATCGGGCCAGCAGCCTGCGGGTCGTCGACCGCATCGCCCTGCCGACGCTGATCGTCAGCGCCGACGACGACCCCTTCGTGCCGGCCGAGCAGTTTCGGGAGCCGGCGGTGACGGCGAACCCGGCCGTGACCGTCGTCGTCACGCGCGGCGGGGGGCACTGCGGGTTCTTCGCGGCGCCGACCTCAGGTTTCGACGGCTACTGGGCGGAGGCCGCCGCCGTCGCCTTCGCGGCCCGGCAGGCCGGCGGCTAACGCCTCCTGCAGCAGGCGCGCCAGCGCCGGCCCCTTGCCCTCGTCCTCGTGCTTGAAGTAGACGAACACGTCCGAGCAGGCCGGCGTGGCCGTGCTGATGGACTCGGCCCAGCGCCGGATGTCCGCGTCGTCGTACCCGTCGTCGCGCAGCCGAAAGTAGCCGTACGGCGCCGTGACGCGCAGCGGCGTGGTGAGCCGCTTGCTGTCGGCGACGCACAGCGCCAGGCGCCGTTGGGTCAGGCACTCGAAGACGTCCGCGGCGTGCCAGGAGGCGTGGCGGAACTCGAACGCGGCGCGCACGCCGGACGGCAGCGTGTCGACGAACCGCTCGAGCACCGCGAGGTCCTTCCGGAACCACGGCGGCAACTGGAACAGCAGCACGCCCAGCTTCTCTCCCAGCACCGCGGCGGCGCCGCAGAACGCGCGCGTCACCTCCTCGCACTGCCGCAGCCGCGCGTCGTGGGTGATCCGCCGCGGCGCCTTGAGCGTGAACCGGAAGCCCGGCGGCGTCACCGCGGCCCAGCCGCGCAGGAGCTTCTCCGTCGGCAGGCGGTAGAAGGTGTAGTTGATCTCGACCGTCGGCAGCCGCTCCGCGTAGTAGGGCAGCATCTTGGCGGAGGAGATCTTCGCCGGGTAGAAGCTGCCCTTCCACTCGGCGTAGTTGTAGCCCGATGTGCCGATCCAGCACCGGGTGCCGCCGGGGGGCATGGTTGGCGCGCGCTTCAGTCGAGGTCGAAGTCGCGGGTGGGGCGCTCGACGGGCTCGCGCTTCGCCTGCTTCAGCGCCTCGTCGAAACGTTTCGACAGGGCCTTGCCCCGGACCCGCTCATCCGCCACCGACTGCCTGAAGAGCGCCTCGCGGCGCGCGGCCTCCGCGCTCAGGATCCGCTCGGCCTCGCCGAGCTCGGGCTTGTCCTCGCGCTCGGGCTCGCTATGGGAGACGATGCGCCGGAGGTTCAGGTCGACGACGAGGGTCGTTCCGCAGCAGGGGCATTGCAACTCGAGCTCGGACGCGAGCGTGGTCATGCGGCCCCCCGCTACCCCTCCTCCTCGTACTCGCCCTCGGCCGGCGGGCTGATGCGCGTCGATGGCCTCAGGGCCTCGCGATAGTCGTAGAGGGCCATGCCCTGCACGTGCAGCGCGAGATGGCAACCCGGTGCCTTGCGGTCGATGACGACGGTGACCGGGCTGCCCTCGACGCCGTCGCGGAACCGGAGACGGCAGCCGCAGGAGAGACGCGCGTGTGCGAAGCCCTTCAACATGCTGAAATGATACTACACCGCAAGGCGCGCACGGCGCGCCTCGGCGGGAGCGGCGCGGGGCGAAGGGGGTCCCCGCAAGCGGATGCCGGGGGTTCGGGGCGCAGCCCCGTCTGATTGAAGCCCTAGAGCAGCGACTTGAGCTCCTGCTCGAACTCATCCTTGGTGGCAATCCCCATGTGCGTCCTGCACAGGGTCCCCCGGCGATCGATCCAGAAGCTGATCGGCAGTCCCCAGATGGGGCCGTAGGCCTCCTGGAAGTCGTCGCGGCCGAGCCCGACCAGCATCGGGTAGTTCACGCCGAACTCCTCGGCGAACGGCCGAATCTGCTCGGGCGTGTCGTCCACCGACAGGCCGAGCACCTGAAACCCCTGGTCGCCGTACTCGTCCTGCAGCTCGATGAAGCCGGGGATCTCGATCTTGCACGGACCGCACCACGTGGCCCAGAAGTTGAGCAGGATCACCTTGCCCCTGAGCTCGGCCAGGTTGACCTCGTTGCCGTCCATGTCGGCAATCGTGAAGTCGAGAGGGGCCGGACGGGCGTCGTCGTCGCAGCCCGCCGCCGTCGCCCCTGCCTCGGCTGCCTCGGCCGCCTCCGCGACCTCACCCTCCCCGCCAGGCGCCGGCGACTCGACGGTCACGCTCCGAATGGCCGGCAGCGTCAACAGTCCCAGCGCCAGAGCGGCCCCCGCAGCAAGCATCCACCGTATCGACATGTTCGCTCCCTCGTTGTGCCCGAAGTGTTCCGTCACCCGCGCCGCCGATGCGACCGGCCGCGGCCCGGCGCGCGCAACGCCGCCCGCGGCGCCCGGCAACCTCATTGTAATCCGCCTCGGCGCGGTCTGCGGCGGGCCGCTCCGGGCGGGCCGATCCGTTGCCGCCCCGACCCGGCTGCAGTTAAGATGAAGCGAGGTGTCAGCCCTGCCTGGCCTGCCAGGAGGTACTTCCATGTCACGCAGCAATCCCCGGTCCGCAAGCGGGCCCCTCGTCTCCGCCGCGCTCGCGCTCGCGCTGATCTGCGGGGCCGGCGCCCCGGCGGCCGCCCAGACGGACTTCATCCCGTACTGGGGCAAGAACCGCGTCAAGTACGACAAGTTCGACTGGCACATCTACACGACCGATCACTTCGAGATCTACTACTACCCCGAGCTCGAGGAGCACCTCGAGCGCATCGCGGGCTACGCCGAGAGCGCCTACCAGGAGATCAGCGCCCGGCTGCGCCACGACCTCGCCTTCGTGGTGCCGCTGATCTGCTTCAAGACCCACAGCGAGTTCGAGCAGCAGAACATCATCCCGGGCGCGAGCCCCGAGGGCGTCGGCGCGTTCGCCGAGCCGCAGCGCAACCGCATCGTGCTGCCGATCGACGAGGGGCCGGACGGGCTCTACCGCCTGATCACCCACGAGCTGACGCACGTCTTCGAGTTCGACATCATTCCGCGCGGCCTCATCCAGCGCAGCGTGCCGCTGTGGGTCGACGAGGGGCTGGCGGACTACCTGGCGGGCGTGTGGCGGCCGCTGGACATCATGCAGGTGCGGGACGTGGCCGTGTCCGACACCGTGCCGTCGATGACCCAGTTCCAGCGATACGGCGGATTCGCGAGCGGGCGGGTCGTCTACAACCTCGGGCACGCGGCCTTCGAGTTCATCGCGGAGCGCTGGGGCGACGACGGCATCCGGCGCTTCCTGTTCGCGCTGCGGCGCACCGCGGTCGGCGGGGGCGGCGACCCCTACGAGGAAACGTTCGACCTCGAGCCCGAGGAGTTCGACGACGAGTTCAAGAAGTACCTGGACGAACGCTTCGAGGCCTTTCGCGACAAGGAGCGCCCCACCGACTACGGCCGCAACCTGGCGCCCGATCCGCTGCGCTCCCGCTACCCCGTGCTGATCTCGATCGAGGCCTCGCCGTCCGGCGAGGTCATCGCGGCGGCGGCCGTCAACCGCAAGGACCGCGAGCTCGACATCGTGCTCGTCTCGTCGCGCACGGGCGAGATCATCCGCAACCTGACCGAGGGCTTCGATCAGGATTTCGGGTTCCAGTACATCGCGACGCTGGGGCTGCGCTTCAATACGGTGCCCTGGATGTCCTGGGCGCCGGACGGCGACCGCCTGGCCTACTTCGTGCGCCGGAACAAGTACAAGTCGCTGGTCATCCAGAACGTCGTGACGCGGGAGATCGAGCAACTGATCGATCTGGACATGGTGGACGAGCCGGAGTCTCCCGACTTCTCGCCCGACGGCCGCAGCGTGGTCTTCTCGGCGCTGACCCGGGCCGTCGGCGACATCTACCGCATCGACCTGGAAACGCACGAGGTGACCAACCTGACCGGCGACGCGCTGGCCGACTACGCGCCCGTCTATGCGCCGGACGGCAACAGCATCCTGCACCTCAAGCGGGTTGGCGGCAACAACAAGCTGTTCAGGCTCGACGTCGCGACCGGCGAGCAGACCCAGTTGACGTTCGGCACCCACGACGAGGGCGGCGCGCAGTTCATCGACGAGCGCACCGTCGTGTTCTCGTCGACGGCGGTCGATCCCAGCCAGCCGATCGACCCGGACGTGGCCCGCGACGGCGAGATCTTCAACGTGTGGACGCTGGACGTCGAGAACGGGGAGCTGCGGCAGTACACCGACTCGGCGACCGGCAACGTCAACCCGATCCTGCTCGCCGCGGGGGAGGACGATCCGGCCGACCGGATCGCCTTCATCACCTACTACAAGAGCGAGTACGGCCTCCACACGGTGGTCCGCGACGACGCGCTCTACACGGCCTCGACGACGGACTTCGGCGGGCCGGGGCCCGTCATCGACTTCCAGGCGCCGCTCACGCACACGCTCATCGGCGAGAACGCGCGGCAGAAAGGCGCCTTCGAGAACATCTACCTCGAGGGGCGGCCGCCGCTGAACCTCGGGATGACGAGCAACGGCGACTTCCTCGGCGGGACCCAGGTCACGTTCACGGACGTGCTGGGAGACCAGCAGTTCAGCGTGCTGGCCTACTCCATCTCGGTGTACCGCACGCTCGGGTTCTCGTACGCGAACCTGGCCGGCCGCATGCAGTTCGCGCTGCAGGGCTACTCGCAGGAGCAGTTCTTCTACGGCTACCAGCCGGGGCTCGCGTTCAATCCGGGGCTCGTGGGCCTGCTCAGCCGCGACGACGCCATCGCGGTCCGCACCGTGCGGGGCGGCTCCGCGTTCGCGATCTACCCGTTCGACCGGTTCCGGCGCCTGGAGTTCACGGGCGGACTGTTCAGCTACAAGGAACGGTACGACAATCCGCAGCTCCAGGTGGCGTCCGAGCAGTTCCAGCAGGCGAACTTCGGCACGGTGCTCTTCCGCGACGGCGCCTTCATGCCGCTCGGCATCAACTACGTGCAGGAGACGAGCGTCTTTCGCGAGTTCGGACCGATTGCCGGCAACACGGTCCGCCTCGCGTACGAGTACGCGCCGTCGTTCGGCCAGTTCTTGTCGCGGCAGACCGTGGACATCGACGCGCGCTACTACCTGCGCATCGCCGAGACGGGCGTGCTGGCGCTCCGGGGCCGGGGCTTCAAGAGCTGGGGCGAGTTCCCCGACTTCTTCTACTTCGGCGGCAACTCCGACATGCGGGGATACGACTATCTCCAGTTCCTGGGACACCAGACGTTCTTCGGGAACATGGAGCTGCGCTTCCCGCTCATCGAGGCGATGGCGACGCCGATCGGGGTGCTCGGCGGCATCCGCGGCGCGTTCTTCTTCAACTTCGGGATGGCCGGCTTCAACGACGTGCCGCTCAACGGGTGGTCGAGCCGCCCGAGCATCGTGCGGCCGGTGGTCGGCTACGTCCAGAACCCCGACACGGGCCGCTACGACGAGGTGTTCGGCGCGCCGCGGGCCATCGACGGATTCCGGCTCGTGAACGCCCGCGCGTCGTACGGCTTCAGCCTGACGACGCTGGCCATCGGCATCCCGATCCATCTCGACTGGTCGTGGCGGACGCTGTTCAACAGGGAGTGGGAGGACGTCGTCTTCGCCGCCACCGGCGGCAGCGAGGACTTCAGGCGCGTGCGCCTGTCGCTCTGGATCGGCTTCGACTTCTGACGCGGAAGCTGCTGCGACTCACAGGCGCGTGAGCCGCAGCAACGCACGTTCCATGTCGAGCGCGACCCGGTAGTTGCGCAGGAACGTGTGGCCGACGATGCCGCCGATGTGGAAGCCGAGCAGGGCGCTCGGCCGGTGCAGGTTCAGCACGACGACCGCCAGGTTGTCGTACCGGATCTGGTCGCTGAACGCCAACCGGACGCCGGGCAGCAGGAACGCCTCCTTGTCCCAGCCGGACGTGCCGAAGACCTGCAGCGGGATGTGACGCGGCGGGGCCAGGCCGATGCTCCCGACGGTGCCGATGCTGAGCGAGACCACCTCCCCGCCCGTATCGACCACGAAGCTCCGCGGAAACTCCTCGTTGAGCACGCCCCGCACCAGCGCCAGACGGTGGATGCGCATCGGCAGCTCGATGTCCGCCGGACCGTCGGGCAGCCGCCGGGCGAGCATCAGCTCCCGGGTCTCGTAGTCGAGCGCCGCGGACAAGCCGAGCGCCACCGGCGAGATGCTGTCACGGACGCGGCGGACCGGGAGATCGGTGAGCGGCGGGTTCTTGATGATGGCCGGCAGATTGCGGACTTCCAGCGAGCCGATCTCGAGCGTGTCGACACGGCCGATCTCGAGTCCCCGCACGCCGACCTCGCCCACGCCGGCACTGATCGTCGTGGTGACGGCCGGCACGCCCATCCGCTCGGCCGTCTGCTGCGACAGCACCATCTGCTCGGCCCCGGTGTCGACCACGAGATCGATCACGTCGCCGCCGTTGACCCGCCCGCGCACGACGACCTTGTCCTGCTCCAGGCGGAACGGAATGGTGTGCAGCCCGTCGGGATCCCTCGCGATCTCGAACGGCACGCGGTCCCCGAAGGACCGCAGCAGCAGCACCTCGGACCGGGCCCACTCGGTGCGCCGGTTCCGCCTCACGGTGGGCAGCCGCGCGACGTACTGCTCCAGCGCGTCGCCCGCCTCGGGGTAGCGGTGGAGCCGGCGGTAGATGGCCCCCAGCGTGTGGTAGAACTCGCCGCGCGAGGTGTCCGCCGCCACCGCGGCCCGGGCCTCGACGAGCGCCTCCTCGAGCCGGTTCCGCGCCGCCAGGCTGCGGGCCAGGCCGTGCCGCGCCGCGCGGCTCGCCGGGTGCTCGGCCAGGACGTCGCGATACAGCTCCTCGGCCTCGTCGAACAGCCCGTAGGCCCAGAACGCGTCGCCCTGCAGCGAGCGGATCTCGGGATCGGGCGAGCCCAGCGCGCCCAGGAACAGCGCCTCCCGATGGGCGCGGTTGAATTCGGCGACAGTGAGGAGCGAGCGCAGCAACCCCCCGGAGGCGCGCACGGTCTGGGCCGGCGTGGCGCCCACCTTGGCCCGTTCGTACGCGGCGATCGCTTCCCAGTAGCGCTCGTCGCCGAGGAGCAGGTCCCCAAGCTCGAGCTGCAGCTCGCTGCGCGCCGAGTCGGGCGTCGAGCTCGCCCCGGCCGCCGCCAAGAGCGCGCCCGCGAGCGCGAGCGCGCACAGGCATCCGCGAGCACCGATCCGCCGCCGGCTTCCCGTAAGCGACATGTGCGCCACCCCCTCCCGGCGACGGCAGGCAGAACGGCTTCCGCCGCGAGCTCCGGCGGCAGGTGGTTACCGGTTGTACTGCTGAATCGGCAGCCCGTCGTACATCTCGTCGACGCGCAGAATCTGCGAGTTGCGGCTGTAGGTGCCCAGCTCGTAGTCCTCGCTCATGATGAGCGCCTTGACCGGCTTGGTCGGGCAGACCTCCGCGCACAGCCCGCAGAAGCTGCACCGCGAAAGGTTGAAGTCGAAGTAGTCCAGGACCTTGATCTTGTGTCCGGGCTCGCGGTGGCCGCCCAGATCGATCAGCTCGTCGGGGCAGGCCTTGGCGCACTGATCGCACACGATGCACGTCTGCGCCCCCGTCTCGGGCTCGACCTGCAGGCGGAGCACACCCCGGAAGCGCGGCGCGACCGGCCGGCGCTCGGCCGGGTACTGGAAGGTGAAGGCCGGCCGCGGCGTGTACTTGAGGGTGACAAAGAGCCCCTTCAGCAGATCGATCAGGAAGATGCGCCGGAACAGCCTGGTCAGTGACTCCACGCCCTACCCCCGATCCGCGACCATGACGGGTTCCGTCTGCCCCGCCATGATGACGCGTTCCCGCCGCAGGACCGTGCTTTCCTTGCGGATCTTGTCCTGCAGTCGCATGAGCCCGTACAGCAGAGCCTCCGGGCGGGGCGGACAACCGGAGACGTACACGTCGACGGGCACGATCTTGTCCACGCCCTGCAGCACGCTGTACGTCGGAAACGGCCCGCCGGCGTTCGAGCAACTGCCCATCGAGATGACCCACTTGGGCTCGGGCATCTGATCGTAGAGCCGCCGCAGCACGGGCGCCATCTTCTTGGTGACGGTCCCGGCGACGATCATCAGATCCGCCTGCCGCGGAGATGCACGAAACACCTCGGCGCCGAAACGGGCGATGTCGTAGCGCGAGGTCGAGCTCGCAATCATCTCGATTGCGCAGCAAGCCAACCCGAACCCCATCGGCCACAGCGACGACTGCCGCGCCCAGCTCAGGACCTGGTCCACGTTCGTCGTGATGAAGTTGTCCGAGAACCGGTGATCAATCAGCCCCATTCGCAGACCCCCGCGCGAGGCATGGCCGGGAGCGGGAGCGCCCGGCCGCCGTGCCGCCTGCTACTTGTCGGCGTAGTATTCCGCGTCGATGTCGATGAAGTTCTTCCACTCGTCGGGCACTTCGTCGTTCGCGAAGATCGCCTCGACCGGACAGGCCGGCACGCACGCGCCGCAATCGATGCACTCGTCCGGATGGATGTAGAGTTTCTCGGCCGCCTCGAACTCCTCTTCATCCTTGCGCGGGTGGATGCAATCGACCGGGCATACGTCCACGCACGCGGTGTCCTTGGTACCGATGCACGGCTCGCAGATTGTGTACGCCATCAAATCCTCCGTCTCACGAACCCTACCAGCCCCGTCCCGGCCGCGCCGGCCTGACGGCCTCTTCATCCGCCGGGCGGGCGCGCAAGACCCACCGACCGCCTGTGCCGTGACGACCGAAGTAACTCTGGCGGGGCCCGATGACCGCTTCACCACCATGCACCCGTTCCACCTGGCGAACCTAGGTGCTGGCCGGTGCCAGCATACACCGGCCCTGCGAACCCGCGCAAGCATGGGGCTTCAATCAGATGGGGCTGCGCCCCAAGCCCCCGGCGTCCGCTTGCGGGGACCCCACTGCCCCATAGGCGCTAACTTGTTAACGCCACGTGCTCCGGCGGCTGCTCGGCCC
>CAYGCV010000160.1:0-9738 GCA_964348425.1 uncultured Vicinamibacteraceae bacterium
CGACAAGGTGGCGCGTATTGCTGTGCGCATCTCCGGGACAGCACACTAGCGATCCCAACTACTGTCCCCTGGCCTGAGGCACCGTCCTCCGGGGTGGACTTGAGCTTCCACCCCGGTCGGTGAACACGCCGTCACTCCCACGGATTCACGATTACGACGCCAGTCGCCTCGAAGTGACCCGCGTTGCGCGTCGCGACCTGCATGCCATGGACCAGTGCGATTGCTGCGATCTGGCCGTCCTGCACATTGAGCCGGCGTCCTGCCCGCTCTGTGGCGGCCGCCACCTCTCCGTACGTCTCGGCTGCGCGTTCGTCGAACGAGAACACTCGGCCGCGGAACTGTTCGCACGTCGCTCGCCAGAAACGCAACAGGCTGGATCTCCGGCGGCTTCGAGGCAACCGTGCGATTCCGTACCGCAGCTCGGCCAGCGCAATCGTCGGGACTGCGAGCGCCGGCTCGTTCACTTCGAGCCAAGCGACGACTCGATCTTCCGGCTTCGGTTTCGTCAGTTCGGACAGGACGTTGGTGTCCACGAGGATCACGTCATGTCCACCGGCTTCTGTGGCTGCCTGTGCCCGTCGATGAACGGCTCGATGTCTTCGCCCTGCTCGACGAGAGCGATCACGTTGTGCGGGAATCTCGTTGCACTGAGCGTTTCCTCGGCCGCCTGATCAAGGATGGAGCGGACCAGGGCCTCCAGGCTCCATCCGCGCTGTTCGGCGCGCCGCCGGAGCCGCGCCTTCGATTCCGCCGACAGATTGCGAATTGTGATGCTGGCCATGCCAGTCGTCCTCCAGGATGACCTGACAATGATTGCATGCAATCAGGCCCACGGCAATCGGCGGCTGGCCGCCCTGCAGCAACTCGCCGAGTACGTCGCGCCTTGCCGCATCTGCAACGACGGCGCCGATCCTGCCGAGGTGTCGCTCCACGAGAATGAGAAGCGCGCCCCGATGCACCCGGCAGACCAGTACGAGGCCTACGCGCGGCGGCGCGCCAAGGGCATGACGGCGGCGGACATCGCGTAGCGGGCGGGCGTCACATGAGACCAGCGAGGGCAACTTGGCGAGCTTCGTGCTCCCGATATTGAGAGCTTCGAGTTCAGTGTCCGGGCTAGCGGCGAGCCGACCGAGGTTCATCGGTTCGAGCCGCGCGACTGGGATGGCACGGAGAAGGGGCCATCCGACATCATCATGCTGCCGCCGGAGTCCGATAGACAATGAGATCAGAGAAAACGAGACACGCTCGATTGTTTCCTGATGGTGACTGTGTGCCACGCCCCCGTCGACACCGCCTGCACCGTGGCGATGCTGCGCAGCTCATCCCGCAGCAGGATCTCTTGCTCGTCCTGCGTCCAGATGGCCAGATCGTCGCCCTCGCGGGGTGTCAGGTTCCACTGGTGCAGCCCGCTGTAGCGCTGCTTCTCGCCTTCGTTGGTCGCGTGAGCCAGAAAGCATTGACCGCCGACCTTGCAGACGGCCACCATCTGACGAATGCCGAGCAGCGGATCGCGGGCATGGTCCAGAGCGTTCCGGCAATGAACAATGTCAAAAGACTCCTCAGCGAACGACTCGGTCAAAGTCTCGGCCTCGACCGCATGTTCGACGACCCCGTTGCGGCGAGTGAGTCCGAACTCCTCGCACAGTGCGATGTACTCGGTCGCAAGCGGGTCGACCGCAGTGATCTGAACCCGCCACCGGTCCGAGAGGGTGCCGACGTGGCTGACCGGGCCGCTGCCAACATCGAGTACTCGCACCGTCGACCCGGCCGGAAGATGCTGGGCCAACTTCTGTAGATAAGGCTGGAACGGACGTTCCGCCCAGACCCGACCGTGGAACAGATCGAGGAAGCGCTCGTTGCGATTCGTGCGGTCGAACAGCGAACGCCAGAACGCGACCTCGTCTGTCAATGCACGGCGCCGTCCGTCTCTGTCCACCCGGTTCGGTTCAGTCATGTTCAGAATCTCGGCTGGTTAAAGCGAGAACGCCGGGAAGGTGAGGATCGGGCGCCGTTGGTCTTCCAGGGCTGCCGGCCACCTGTCACCTGCCTCAAGGCCGGTTGACCGGCCATCGAAATTGAGGTCAAGAACCGCGCCGGCGGCACGTTGATGCATAGCAAACGCATGCCTTTAAACAACTTACAATGGCTTAGTGGCGGAGGGACTGGGATTCGAACCCAGGAGCGAGTTTCCCCGCTAACGGTTTTCAAGACCGCCGCCTTCGACCGCTCGGCCATCCCTCCGTTTAGTGCCCGGCCTGGGGTGCCGCCGGCTCGATGATCTCCCGGCCCTGCATGTACGGCCGCAGCACGTCGGGGATGACGACCGAGCCGTCGCGCCGCTGGTAGTTCTCCAGAATCGCCACCAGGGCCCGGCCGACGGCGACGCCCGAACCGTTCAGCGTGTGCACGTGCTCCGGCTTGCCGCGGCCGTCGCGGCGGAAACGGATGCCGCCGCGCCGCGCCTGGAATGCCTCCGTGTTGCTGCACGACGAGATCTCCCGGTAGGCCCCGTAGCTGGGCAGCCACACCTCGAGATCGTAGGTCTTGGACGCCGCGAAGCCCATGTCGCCGGTGCACAGCAGCATCGTGCGGTACGGCAGCCCGAGGCGCTTGAGCACCTCCTCCGCGTGCCGTGTCAGCGCCTCGTGCACGTCCCAGGAGGTCTCGGGCGTCGCGTAGGCCACCAGCTCGACCTTGTCGAACTGGTGCTGTCGAATCAGGCCCCGCACGTCCTTGCCGTAGGAGCCGGCCTCGCTCCGGAAGCAGGGCGTGTAGGCCACGTACCACACCGGCAGCGTCCGCCCGTCGAGAATCTCGCCGCGGTGCAGGTTGCAGAGCGGCACCTCCGCGGTCGGGATCAGATACAGGTCCCACTGCCCGGCAATCTTGAACAGGTCGGCCTCGAACTTCGGCAGGTTCCCCGTGCCGGTCAGGGCCTCGCTGCTGGCCAGGAACGGCGGCTCGACCTCCGTGTAGCCATGCTCGGACGTGTGGAGGTCGAGCATGAAGTTGATCAGGGCGCGCGCCAGCCGCGCGCCCGCACCGGTGAGCACGGCGAAGCGCGCCCCCGCGAGCTTCGCGGCGCGCTCGAAATCGAGGATGCCCAGCGCCGGGCCGATCTCCCAGTGCGGCCGCGGCTCGAAGTCGAAGCCGGGCCGCTCGCCGTGCTTGCGCACCTCGACGTTGTCGGCCTCCGAGCTGCCGACCGGGACGCTCGCGTGCGGCAGGTTGGGCAGCTTCAGCGCCCAGGCGCCGCGCTCGGCCTCGACCGACTCCAGTCGCGTCTCCTGCGCCTTGATGGCCGCCGCGTGCTCCTGGCCGGCCTGGACCAGGGCCTCCACCGGCTCGCCCGTCCGCCTGGCCCTGGCGATTCGCTCGCCGACGTCCTTGCGGGCGTGGCGCGCCGTCTCGAGCACCGGGAGGATGCTACGGCGCTCGGCATCGAGCTCGACCAGGCGGTCGAGATCGGCGCCGAACCCGTCGCCCCGCGTGCCGAGCCGGGAGCGGACCTCGTCGAGCCGGTTGCGAAGCAGGGCTGGGTCGAGCATGTCGTCTGGGCCCCCGACGCGGGCGCTTCATTCTAGTGTAGCCGTGCTGTACGATCGCCTGCCATGGCAGCGCCGGTCCGCACCGTCGTCTTTCCCGCCGCCGGCCTGGGCACGCGCATCCTGCCGGCCACCAAGGCGTTTCCCAAGGAGCTGCTGCCGCTGGTCGACCGCCCCATCATTCAGTACGGCGTCGAGGAGGCGGTCGCGTCGGGCATGCGCCGCGTCGTGCTGGTCACGAGCCCGGGCAACACGATGACCGGCGCGCACTTCGCGCCGCACCCCGCGCTCGAGGCGGTGCTGGAAGAGCGCGGGAAGACGGAGAGCCTGGCCGTCGTGCGCGCCCTGTCGGCGCTGGCCGAGGTCACGACGGTCCATCAGGCGCAGCCGCTGGGTCTCGGCCACGCCGTGCTCATGGCCAGGCCGGCGGTCGGCGACGAGCCGTTCGCGGTGGTCCTGCCGGACGACGTGATCGACGCCGCCCCCCCGGCCTTGCGCCGGATGACCGATCTGTTCGCCGCGGTCGGCGGGCCGGTGCTGCTCGTCGAGCGGGTTCCGCGCGAGGCAGTGCAGCGCTACGGGATCATCGACGCGAAGGCGCTCGGGCAAGGCGTCTTCGAGGTTCGCGATCTGGTCGAGAAGCCGGACCCGGCGGCGGCGCCGTCGGACCTGGCCATCGTGGGCCGCTACGTGCTGACCCCCGACATATTCGACGCGCTGGAGCGGACCGGCGCGGACGCCGGCGGCGAGATCCAGCTCACCGACGGCCTGCGCCGCCTGCTGGCGCAGCGGCCGCTCCATGCCTGCGAGCTGGTCGGCACCCGCCACGACGCGGGCAACCGGCTCGGTTTTCTCAAGGCCTCGGTCTACTTCGCGCTCAAGCGCCCGGATCTGGCGCCGCAGTTGCGGGCGTTCCTGACCGAGCTGGACTGACGTGGCTTCAATCAGACGGGGCTTTGCCCCGAACCCCCGGCGTCCGCTTGCGGGGACCCCTTCGCCCCGCGCCGCTGTCGCCGAGGCGCGCTGTGCGCGCCTTGCGGAGTCTGCACGGTTCTACGGCGCAGACTCCTAACCGGCTGACGGCGATGACGGGCTCGGCTTGGAATCGCCCGCGCCGGCCGCTTTCGAGTCGCCGCCCGGCGCGGACGTGTCCTTCGAATCGCCCTTGTCGGTCCTGCGGTCCGCGGACGACTCGCCGGCCTCGGACGCCGGCTGGCCGCCGGGCGGCTTGCGGGCGTAGTCGGTGACGTACCAGCCGGTCCCCTTGAACTGGATGGCCGGCGACGAGATGAGCTTCCTGACGCGCCCCGCGCACGCCGGGCAGGCGGTGAGCGGCTGGTCGGAGAACTTCCGGATCAACTCGAACCGGTGCCCGCAGTCGTCGCACTCGTATTCGTACAGCGGCATGGTGGCTGGCAGCCTCACTCCAGCAGGGTGCCGGTCGCGCCCAGCATCAACTGCCGGTGCATCCAGAACGGCACGCCTCCGTGGCCCAGGAACCGGTCGTGGAACGCCTGCAGCGACCCGCCGTTCCCGGCGGCTTCACAGTCCCTGCGGAGCTTGAGCAGCATCTGCTTCCCGAGCGAGTAGAGCACGTAGCCCGGATCGTAGGTGCCGCGCTCGGCCTCGCGGCGGGCGCTGCCCTCTTCCAGAAAGGCCTCGTCGCGGAAGAACCGCACCCCCTGCTCCACCGACAGGTCCTCGGTGTGGAGCCGAATGCCCACGACGGTCCGGGCCAGCCGCACCAGCGCCTCCGCGAGCTGCCCCAGCTCGACCTCCGCGTTGCCCCGCTCGAAACCCTCGTCGAACATCATCTGCTCGCAGTAGTGCGCCCAGCCTTCGACCAGCGACACGGGCGTGAAGAAGGTCGACTTCCGGAGGGGCGACGCCACCCGGCGCAGATGCTCGAAGTGGAGGAAGTGGCCCGGAAAGGCCTCGTGGATGGAGATCGACCACAGGGCCGCATAGCTGAAGTCGCGCAGATGCTCTTCCTGCCGGTCGGCGGGCCAGCGCGGGTCGACGTTGGTGATGTAGTAGTACGCCGGCATCGGCCGCGCCTCGAACGGTCCGACCGGCACGATGCTGGCGAACGTCCCGCGATAGTACTCCGGCGTCGGCGCCACCACGAGCGGCCCGTGGTCCGGAACCGTCACTATCCGCTTGCGCCTGATGAAGTCGAGCAGCGCCGCGAGATGGTCCTCGACGGTGCGCAGCAGGCCGTCGGCGTCGGGATGCCGGGCCTTGACCTTCTGCCACGCATCGCCCGGGCCGCGCGCCGCGCCGGCCGCCACCTCCCTGAATCGTTCCTGGGTCGCGCCCAGCTCGCGCAGCGCGATCTGCAGCAGCCGGTCCACCGGCACGTCGATGCCCTCGTCGAGGCGGAGCTTCTGGGCGAAGCGGTCCGCGCCCAGCCGAAACGAGGCGCGGCTGCGCGGTGCGACGGCATCCCGCAGGTGGGCGGCGTAGTCGCGGACCGCGTCGACCGCCACGGTCGATGCGTCCGCGAGATCGCCCAGCAGGTGCATGTCCTCCAGGTTCCGAAACGCCCTGGGGAGGTCGCGCTCGACGAACGTGAGCACGCCGTCGAACGACTCGAGGCCGACGCGCACGAAGAGGCCCGGCGGATCCGTCACGTTCTGCCGTGCCGACTCGAGCAGGCGCGGCACCTGCCGCAGCTTGGAAACCACGCGCCGCGCGCGCTCCGTGACCGGCGCATAATCGAACAGCACCTGGCCCGCCAGGCTCTCGGCGATCGTCTCGGCGTAGTACAGGGGACTGCGCTGCCAGACGCGGACGTCCTCGAGCCCGAACAGGCGCGCCCGGATGCCGTCCGCCAGCATGCGCCGCTCGAGCTTCTCTTCCGCGGTCAGCGTCGAGGCCTTGATGCCGTCCAGGCGCCGCGCCCAGCCGCCGAGCTCGCGCACCTGGGCGTCGACCGCGCTCCGGCTGAAGTCCTCGAGCAGATCGTCGTGCAGGTGGACGCCGTCGGCGGCAGCCGCCGTCGGATGCGTCTCGTGCAGGTACGACAGGTACTCGTCGACGAAACGGGATAGCGGTTCAGCGGAGTGGGCAGGCGATCGATCCATGGTCGTCCTGGTGAATGGTACAATAACGATGCTTCCTTGCTCTCGGTCGCGGCCCGTGCCACGATTCCCGCGAGTGCCGGATTCTCCGCCGCCCCCGGCCGGCGCGCTCTACCTGGTGTCCACCCCGATCGGCAACCTGGAGGACATCACGCTCCGCGCCCTCCGCGTTCTCGCGGAGGTGACGCTCGTCGCGGCCGAGGACACGCGGCGTACGGCCAAGCTGTTCAGCCACTACGGCATTCATACCACGACGACCAGCTTCCACGCCCACAACGAGGTCCGCAAGGGCCCGCAGCTCCTCCGCCACCTGGCCCGCGGCGACTCGGTGGCCCTCGTCGCCGACGCCGGCACGCCGCTGCTGTCGGATCCCGGCGCCCGGCTGGTGCGGGACGCGCTCGCCGCCGGCGTCAAGGTGCATGCCGTCCCCGGTCCGAGCGCCGCGCTCACCGGCCTGGTCATGTCCGGCCTCGGCGGCGGCGCCTTCACCGTGGCTGGGTTCCCGCCGGCACGGTCAAACGACAGAAAACGCTGGCTGGAGTCCCTGGCCCGCGAACCTCGGCCGCTCGTCGTCTTCGAGGCGCCCCACCGGCTCCGGGCGGCGCTGGCGGACATGGCGACCGTCCTGGGCGATCGGGACATCGCGGTCTGCCGCGAGATGACGAAGGTGCACGAAGAGTTGGTCACTGGACCGATAATCGACGTGATGAAGCGCCTCCCCGCGCCGCGAGGCGAGTACACCATCGTCGTCGGACCGCCCGCAGCGCCGGCCGGGGACGGTGGCGGCACCGTCGACGGAGATCGGCTCTGGCACGAATTCTGTCGTTTGACAGAACACCTGGGTTGCGATCGGCGTCTGGCCGTCCGGATCCTCGCCGACCGGCACGCGCTGGGCGGCCGCTCGGTCTACTCGCTGCTTGAGGCCCGCAAGCGAATTGGGTCCGTCGACCAATAACGGGCGCCGGCCGACGTCCTTGACCGCCTTTTCGCATTCTGCTAGTTTATGCTCCGCTTTGCAGCCCATGGGGCAAAAGCAGCCATCATCCGGCAATCCCGCAAAATCGTCCAGGCGTGTCGTGACGGCCGCCACCCGGCGCCGAACGACCCTGGCGCAGGCGCAGCAGGAAACGTACCAGCAGGCCCTTGGCCGCTACGAACAGGCCATGGCGGCGCTGCAGCACCGCGAGTTCGAGACGGCGGCGGCCCTCTTCCGCCAGGTGATTGACGAGTTTCCCGCCGAGCGCGAGCTTCACGAGCGCAGCCGCCGCCATCTGCAGATCTGCCAGCGGGAGTCGCTGGCGGCGCCCACGCCGGAAACCCTGGACGAGCGGGTTTACGCCGCCACGCTGGCGCTGAACGCCGGCCTGCACGACGAGGCCCTGCAACATCTCGATGCGGCGCAGCGGCAGAGCCCCGACAGCGACCGGGTGCAGTACATGCTGGCGCTCGCGCGCGCCGACGGCGGCGACCTGCGGGCGGCCGGGACCCACCTGCTGCGTGCCATCGAGCTGAATCCGGAGAACCGCTACCTCGCACGCCACGAGCCGAGCCTCGAGCGGCTGCGGGAGGACGAAACCATTCAGGAAGCGCTCAGGACCCCGCCCGCCGACCGCTCCCCGCCCGGAGCTGGAAGCCACTCATCCCGGTGAGCCCCCAGTCTGCTGACGCCGGTCCCGCCGCGGCGGCGACCTGTCACGTGATCGTGCTGGCGGCCGGCAAGGGCCGGCGGATGGCCTCCACCCGGCCCAAGGTGCTGCACAGGATGGCGGGCCGGCCGCTGATCGAGCACGTGCTGCGCGCAGCCGCCACGCTGTCGCCGGCCACCACGACGGTCGTGGTCGGACACCAGGCCGACGCCATCCTGCGGGCGGTCGGGTCCGGGCCCCGCTTCGTGCGGCAGGAAGCGCAGCTCGGAACCGCGCACGCGCTGCTGCAGGCCGAGTCGGCGTTCACGCGCGCGGCGGGCAATCTGGTGGTCCTGTCCGGCGACGTCCCCCGCATCCGGCCGGTCACGCTGCGCCGGCTCGTCGACGCGCACGACCGCGCGCGCGCCGCCGCCACCGTGCTGACCGCCCGACTCGCCCGCCCCTACGGCTACGGCCGGCTCGTGCGGCAGCGCGGCCGGCTGGCGAGCATCGTCGAAGAGGCCGACGCCACCCCGGCCCAGCGCGCCATTCGGGAGGTCAACAGCGGGATCTACGTCTTCGACCTCGCGCCGCTGTTCGAGACCCTCCGCCAGATCCCCGCGGCGGGCCCCCGGCAGGAGCGCTACCTGCCGGCCCTGCTCGCGCTCTATCGCCGCCGGGGTCTGACCGTCGAGGCGCTGGAAACCGACCATCCGGACGAGATTCGAGGCATCAACAGCCAGACGGAACTGGCGGAAGTGAGCTCGCTCATGAGACAAGGCAAGAACGAGGAGCTGATGGCTGCCGGCGTGACGCTCGAAGATCCGGCCACCACCTACATCGACGCCGATGTCGTGGTCGGGCGGGACACGGTGATCCACCCCGGGGTGATGCTGGAGGGCCTGACGACCATCGGCGACCGGTGCGAGTTGCACGCGGGCGTGCGGATCGTGAACTCCGCGGTCGGCGACGACGTCACGGTCAACAACTATTGCGTGATCACGAACGCGAGCGTCGAGTCGGGCGCCCGCATCGGTCCCTTCGCCCACCTGCGCCCCGGCACGGTCGTGCGCGAGACGGCCCGCGTCGGCAACTTCGTCGAGATCAAGAAGAGCACGCTGGGCGCGGGCTCGAAGGTGGGCCACCTCTCGTACCTGGGCGACGCCGCACTCGGTGCGCAGGTCAACGTGGGCGCCGGCACCATCACCTGCAATTACGACGGGCAATCCAAGCACGAGACCGCGATCGAGGACGGCGCCTTCATCGGCAGCGGCACCGAGCTCGTCGCCCCGGTGACGGTCGGGCGGGCCGCCTACGTGGCGGCCGGGTCGTGCGTCACCGAGGACGTGCCCCCGGGCGCGCTGGCCATCGCGCGCGGACGGCAGGAGAACAAGACGGGCTGGACGGATCGCAAGAAGAACTCCTAGCGGGGCCAGGCGCGCACGGCGCGCCTCGGCGGGAGCGGCGCGGGGCGCAGGGGTCCCC
>CAYGCV010000161.1:0-9732 GCA_964348425.1 uncultured Vicinamibacteraceae bacterium
CTCCTGGTGATGAGCCACGAGGCGCGCATCATCCCGCTGGACGTCCGGCCGAACGTGGCCGACGGCGTCCGCCAGTGGCTGGGCGACTCCCGCGGCCGGTGGGAGGGGGACACGCTGGTGGTCGAGACCGAGCGGTTCAACGACCGGCTCGACGGCGGCGAATACCAGCCGTCGCACATCATCCAGACCACGCACCGCGGTCCGGGCGGCACGCTGCGCCTCGTCGAGCGCTTCCGCATGCTCGACGCGAACACGATCGACTACCGCTTCACGGTGGAGGATCCGGCGACCTACACGGGGCCGTTCACGGTCTCGCTGCCGATGACCCGCCGCGACACGGTGAGCGATCCGCTCAACCACCTGTTCGAGTACGCCTGTCACGAAGGCAACCACGGGATGATGAACCTGCTCAGCGCCGGCCGCGCCGACGAGGAGCAGGCGCTCGAGGCGGCGGCGCGGGTCTCGCGGCAGCGCAAGGAAGCCGGGCACCCCGGCGTGCGCGAGCCTGCCGTCCCGTTCGTGCCTTGAGCACCGTAGGCTGCGTCAACAACCCCGTGCTGCAGTGACCCTGCCGGCGCGGCTCGCGGACGGGACCGGTGGGGCGCCGGTCCCGTCCCTCGCGGTGCGGATTCGCTCCCTGGCGCTGGCCGCGTGTCTAGGAGCCTGTCCGTGCGCGCCCGCGCTGGCCCAGTCCGGCTTCCGCCCGGGGCCGGCGGACGCCGAGCCCGAGCCGTCCGTTGCCGAGCCGTCGGTTGCCGAGCCGTCGGTCGCGGAGCTCGTGAACGGCGAGGTCGAGATCGGGGCCGCCGAGCCGCCCCCCGACCCAGCGGCGGAGGCCGGCATCCTGACCGGCCGGCCGGCGGTGCGGCCGGCCCGCGCCGTCTCGCCGCCCGCGATCGACGGACGGCTGGACGACGCCGCGTGGGACGGCGCGCTGCGCATCACCGAGTTCGTCCAGCTCCAGCCGCTCGACGGCGCGCCGGCGACCGAGGACACCGACGTCTATCTGGCGTACGACGCCGCCGCCATCTACCTCGGGTTCCGGGCGCGGTACACGGACCCGGGCATGATCCGCGCGAACCGCTCGGACCGCGACCGCACGTTCCGCGACGACCTCGTCTACGTTTACTTCGACACGTTCCTCGATCAGCAGCGGGCGTACGTCTTCACCGTGAACGCGTACGGCGTCCAGGGTGACTCCATCGTCAACTCGCGCGGCGGCGGCGGGTTCGGCGGCCGGCGCGGCCGGGGCGGCGGCGGGCTCCCGCGCGGCGACGAGTCGTGGGACGCCCTGTTCACCACGGCCGGGCGGCTCGTCGCGGACGGGTTCACGGCGGAGATGGCCATTCCGTTCAAGAGCCTGCGCTACCCGCAGCGCGACGGCGTGGCCGCGCACCGCTGGGGGCTGCAGATTGCCCGCCGCATCGGCGGCAAGGACGAGACCGTCGTGTGGTCGCCCGTATCCCGCGGCGTCGCCGGCTTCCTGCCCCAGATGGGCGTGCTGGAAGGCATGACCGACCTGTCGACGAGCCGCAACATCGAGATCCTGCCGACGTTCACGGCCATCCAGTTCGGCTCGATCGACGCCGCCAGCGGGGACTTCACCACCGCCGATCCGGCGCCGGAAGGGGGCGTCAACTTCAAGTACGGGGTCACCTCGAACCTCACCGCGGACTTCACGCTCAATCCCGACTTCTCGCAGATCGAGTCGGACCGGCCGCAGATCGAGCTCAACCAGCGCTTCGCCCTCTTCTATCCGGAGCTGCGGCCGTTCTTCCTCGAGGGCGCCGAGATCTTCGACATCCCCGGCCCGGTCGACGCAGTCCACACGCGCACCATCGTCGACCCGTACTACGGGGCGAAGCTGACCGGCAAGGTGGGGCGGACCACGCTCGGGCTGCTGTACGCCAACGACGAGGCGCCGGGCAACCTGGACGACGCGACCGACCCGGCCTTCGGCCAGACGGCGCAGACGTTCGTGGGGCGCGTGCGCTACGACCTGTACGCCGAGTCGCACGTCGGCGCCATCGTCACCAGCCGCGAGCTGCTCGACGGTCACAGCCGGCTGGCGGGCATCGACAGCAACTTCCGGCTGGGCAGCACCCAGAGCATCGCGTTCCGGGCGATGGGCACCCAGCACCGCGACGTCGACGGCGTCGACCGCAGCGGGCACTACCTCGAGGCGGTGCTCCGCAAGCAGGGCCGCAATCTCGGCTACCGCTTCCTGTCGTTCGTCCTCTCGCCGGACTTCCGCACCGACGTCGGGTTCGTGCGCCGGGTCGACCAGCGCCGCACGCTCGGCGACGTCTCGTATCAGTGGTGGCCCGAGAGCTGGCTCGTGAGCTGGGGGCCCGAGGGCCGCTACGCGCGGAACTACGCCTTCGACGGCCACCTGCAGGACGAGGAGGTCCGGCTCGGCCTCAACTTCAACTTCGCGCGCAACTTCGGGGTGAACGGCCGCGTGAGCCGGGACATGGAGCGCTACGGCGGCATCGACTTCTTCAAGACGCGCTACCGCTTCTTCACACGCTACAGCACGACGCGCTTCGGCGTCGGCGCGGGGATGAACCGCGGCGACGAGATCTTCTACGACGAGGTCAACCCGTTCCTGGGCCACGAGACCGGCATGTACTCGTTCATCAGCCTGCGCCCCGTTCCGCGGCTGCAGTCGGACGTCAACATCAACACCAGCCGGTTCACGGATCGTCGCAGCGGCGCCGGCGAGGTGTTCGACGTCAAGATCTTCCGGGCCCTGTCCACCTACCAGTTCACCGAGCGCCTCCTGGTGCGGAACATCGCCGAGCACAACACGTTCGACAAGACGCTGGCGCTGAACCTGCTGCTGACGTACCGGGTCAACGCCGGCACGGTGTTCTACGTGGGCTACGACGACCACCACCAGCAGGCCGACCTGATCGAGCGCGACCGCGACGGCGACGGCATTCCCGACCGCCTGTTCCACACCACCGAACGCCGGCGCACGAACCGCGCCGTCTTCGTGAAGCTCCAGTACCTGTTCCGGTATTGACCGTCCGGTGCTAAAACCGGAACAAGCGGTTGATCTTGACCACGAAGCTACGGTTCTGCAGCTCGGGATGGCGCGGCGTGAGCGTGTCGCGCTGCTCGTTGTAGACCACGAACAGCTCGCTGCCGGGCTGGTACTCCCAGCGGAAGCGGACGTTCGCGCCAAGCGAGGCGTTGCTCGAGTTGTACTGCACGAGGGCGCTGACGAACATCAGCGGGGTGGCGGTGTAAGTCGTGCGGGTGGTCACCAGGCTGGTCGTGAAGCGGCCCTGGGGCAGCTCGACGCGGTTGTACGAGATGCCCGGCTCGAGCGACAGTTGCGGCGTGATCTCGAGGCGGCCGCTGCGGAAGCCGCCCGGCAGGCCCATCTCCACGGTCGTCTTCTCGCCGCCGTAGAAGCTGCCGTGCTGCACGGCCAGCATCCCCGAGAAGGCCCGCTGCCGGCCGAACTGGTACGCCACCCGCGTGTCCTGGAAGCGGTAGCCGCCGACGGGGATCGCGACGTCGCCGGCAATCTCGAACGGCCGGTCGAGGAACTCGTAGCTGCGCGTGTACTCGACCTCGAACTGGTCAGCGTTCTCGAACTCGACGCCGAAGAAGCCCTGCCCCAGGCGCGTCTCGACGACGCCCGCCCGGCTCGTGTAGTAGTCGAACCGGCCCTCCCACGTGAAGCGGCGGATGGCGGCGATGGCATACGGCCGCGGGCTGAAGCGGAACGATCCGAAGCTGCGCTCGAAGTCCTCGCGGCGCAGGAATCCCACCTCCGGCCGGAAGTCCTCCCCCACGGCGAGGTGCTCGAGCTGCACGCCGTAGCGGTCGCCGCGGTATTCGAACTTGCCCCGATAGCTGACGTCGTCGCCCCGCGAGCCGGGCGTCTCGGTCCGCGCCCAGTAGGTGTCGATGTTCACCGTGTCGTGGAACCCGAAGTTGGCGTCCGCGCCGAACGTCTCGCTCGAGCCGGGACCCAGCGTGGAGACCGAGCGCCCGGTGAAGATCGCGCCGATGCTGCTCCGCCGCAGCACGTCGCGCTTGATGCGCAGGACCGAGAAGTTCGTCGGCACGGCGCCCGTGACCTCCTCGTCCCCGGTCTGGATGTTCATGGCGCCCAGGGTGAAGCGCCCGACCCGCCCGGTGAGGCGGCCGCCGGCCTGCATTGGCACCTCGCGCCCCTCGTTGAGTCCGATCCGCCGGCTGTAGAAGAGCACCGGCGTGTCGTTGTTCTGCCCGAACGGGCCCGTGCCGGCGCCGCCGAAGGCGAACACGCCCTGGTTCTCGAGGAAGAACTCGCGCTTCTCCGGAAAGAAGAGGCTGAAGCGGGTGAGGTTGACCTGCTGCTCGTCGGCCTCGACCTGGGCGAAGTCCGTGTTGAGCGTCAGGTCGGCGACCAGGTTCTGCGTCACGCCGTACTTGACATCGAGCCCCGCGTCGCCGCCGAGCTGGTTGGAGATGTGCGGCGTCGTGGTCCGGTCGCTCGTCAGGTCCGCGATGGCGTACGGCTTGAGCTCGAGCGTGGTGCCGCCCTGGGGCACCTCGAGCCCGACCAGAGTCGCCGCCAGCGAGGAGAGGAAGATGGCGCCGGGCTCGCGCGCCACTGGCATGGGCACGACGTACGAGAGCTCGTTCTTCCAGAAGACCCGGCGGCTGACGTTCAGTCCCCAGATCTGCGCCTGCCCCGGCCGGTAGCGGAGCGACTTGAACGGGATGGCGGCCTCCAGCGTCCAGCCGCCCTCGAAGCGTCCGGTCTCGGCCTCCCAGACCGGGTTCCAGTCGCCGTTGTAGTCGCTCTCGGAGGTCATCTGGCCGTCCATCCGCCCGCCGATGGCGTTGACGTTGAAGATCATCCCGTTGCGGCGGTCGTAGAAGCTGTCGATCATGAAGCCGACGCGTTCGTTCTGGAGAATGTTGAAGCTGTCCCGGCGCATCTCGTTGGCGACCCACCGCGATTCGGGCGCCGAGTCCCAGCAGCGCGCGCTGATGTAGAAGTTGTCGTCGTCGAACAGCACCCAGACCTCGGTGCGCTCGCTGGCCGGCTGGCCTTCCAGCGGCAGGGTCTGCACGAAGTCCGAGAAGGGCGGCGTCTCGCGGTACGCCGCCTCGTCGAGCGCGCCGTCGACTTCGAGGGCGGCGACGCGCACCGCGCGGATGGTGGCGCGACCCGCCGGATCGCGGTTGATCGTTGCCGGCGCCTCCGGCGGCGGCGGCCCGTCGATGGCGCCGGCAGGGGGTCTGAACCCGGCGCCCGGCGCGGCCGCGCGGGCGGGCGCAGCGACGGCGGCCGCCGGTCGGGCAGCGGGCGCCCGGGCAGCGGGCGGCCGGCCGGGTTCAGGGGCGTCCAGCGTGCCGCGCCGCGGCGGCCGGGCGGGTTCCCCGAGGTAGCCGGTCAGCGAGTCCGCCAACCGGTCCTGGAGGTCGAAGAGCCCGGCAACCCGGCTGTCCGCCTTCATCCAGTGCGCCGCCGCGCCCGTCTCGACCGCCACGAGCCGGGCCGTGACCCGCAGGCGCCCCGCGACCCGCTGGTACTCGCCGGCCACGAGCCAGCGGATGCCGAGCGCCCGGCCGGCCGCCAGCACCGCCGCCGCGTCCGCGGGGTCCAGGTCGAGGCCGGTCGCGTCCCGGTGCGCGCGTCCGAGGTCCTCGGGCGGGACGAATACCGTGGTGCGAGCCGCCGTCAGCGCCGCCCCGAGCGTGTCGGCGATCCCGGCGCCGATCCACTCGTCCGTCGCCGCCCCCGTCAGGTTCGTGAAGGGCAGCACGGCGATCGTCCGCCCGGCGGCCGGCAGCGGGGTCGCTGCAGGGGGCTGGCCGGCGGCCCCCGCCGCGGCCAGACCGATCAGCGCGGCCGCCGTCGAGATGCGCAGCGGGCCGACCTTCACGCGCCGTCCCGATTGACTCCGCCCGCGGGGCGGCAGTTGCCGGCGTGCATGACCTTCTGTCGTGGAGACTTTCGCGATCCGTCTCCGAAATGTTATGACAAGTGAGGGCGGCCTGAAGGAGGCTCGACATGCAGCGTCGGATTCGGGGTTGGTTGCGTGCGGCCGCGCCGCTGGTCGCCGTCGCGGCGGTGTGGGCTGCAGCCGCCGGGTGCCGGCTGCCCGCCGGAGACGAGCAGCAGGTCGCCGCGCCGCGCCCGGGCGTGCCCCGGACGCCGTGGGGCGACCCCGACCTGCAGGGCATCTGGGTGGGCTCCACCCTCACGCCGCTCGAGCGCCCGGCCGAGTTCGAGGGGCGCGAGTTCCTGACGTACGCCGAGGTCGCCAGGCTGGAGGACGGGGCCCTGCTGCGCCAGGCGCGCCTGGCGCAACGGCCGTCCGAGCGCACGACCGCCGGCGGCAGCGTCGCCTGGCGCGCGGACGGCACGCCGGGCTTCTACAACAGCTTCTGGCTCGACGGGAGCTGGATGTGGCTGCGCAGCCGGCGCACGTCGCTGATCGTCGACCCGCCCTCGGGCCGGATTCCCTACAGCGCCGACGCCCGCCAGGGCGAGCGTCCTCACGGATCGGGCCCCTGGCACTCCTTTCTGGATCTCGACACCGGCGAGCGCTGCCTGGGCGACGGCCTGCCGCAGATCTGGTTCGGCTACAACCCCAACCACCAGATCTTCCAGAACCGCACGCACGTCGTGATCGTGCACGAGATGTTCCGCCAGCGGCGGATCATCCCGCTCGACGGCGGCCCGCCCGCAAACGTACCGCGCTGGAACGGCGAGCCGCGCGGGCGCTGGGATGGCGATACGCTCGTGGTCGAGTCGCGGAGCTTCGTGGACCGCCCCGACGCCCGCTGGGCAAGCACGTGGCGGCACCCGACCGGCTCGCTGCACCTGGTGGAGCGGTTCACCCGCGTCGACGCGGACACCATCGACTACGAGGCCACGATCACCGACCCGGCGCGCTTCACGCGGCCCTGGACGATCGAGCTGGCCCTGTCGGCCGATCAGTCCGAGCGCGGGGTGGCAGCGGGCGGACTCTACGAGTTCGCCTGTCACGAGGGCAACTACGCGATGCTGAACGTGCTCCGCGGCGCGCGCGCGCAGGAGCAGGCGGCGGCGGACGCGGCCCTCACGGACGAAGGTCCCTGAGCCCGAAGGCGCGTCCTCGGCGGCTCTACCGCTCCCCGGCCGGGGGAGCGCCGGTCTGCTTGATCACGTTCATGGCCGTGGCGATCATCGAGGACACGTCGGCCAGATTGGCGGGCAGGATCATCGTGTTGTTCTCCCTGGCCAGCATCCCCAGCCGGTCGACGTACTGCTCGGCGACGCGCAGTTGCACCGCCTGCGTCCCGCCGGGTGACTCGATGGCCTCGGCCACCCGGCGAATGCCCTCCGCGGTCGCCGCCGCCACGGTCGTGATGGCGGCGGCCTCGCCCTCCGCCTCGTTGATCTGCTGCTGCTTCTTCGCCTCGGACTCCTTGATGACCTTCTGCTTCTCGCCCTCGGCCGTGTTGATGGCGGAATCCCGCAGGCCCTCCGACTCGAGCACCGCGGCGCGCTTCTCGCGCTCGGCCCGCATCTGCTTCTCCATGGCCTCGAGCACGTCGCGCGGCGGATTGATGTTCTTGATCTCGTAGCGCAGCACCTTGACGCCCCAGGGCTCCGTCGCCTTGTCCAGCTCGTCGACCACCTGGGTGTTGATGTGGGCGCGCTCCTCGAACGTCTTGTCGAGCTCGATCTTGCCGATCTCGCTGCGCAGCGTCGTCTGCGCGAGCTGCGTGATGGCAAAGACGTAGTTCCCGATGCCGTACGACGCGCGCTGGGCGTCCAGCACCTTGAGGTACAGCACGCCGTCCACCCCCACCTGGACGTTGTCGCTCGTGATGCAGATCTGCTCCGGGATGTCGAGCGCCATCTCCTTCAGCGAGTGCTTGTAGCGGACGGAATCGAGAAACGGCACGAGGATGTGGAATCCGGCATCGAGTGTGCCGGAGTACTTCCCGAGCCGCTCGACCACGTACTGACTCTGCTGCGGCACGACCGTGGCGGTCTTGGCGATGATGACGACGAGGAGCAGCACCAGCGCCCCCACGGCAATCAGACCCATTTCCATCGTTCGCTGTCCTTTGTCGCTCCTGCTAGCCCGCCAATCGTCGCCTGACGGCTCCGCTCGGCGCCCAACCAACCCTGCAGGAGTCCGCGCCGTTCTACGGCGCAGACTCCTACTCGGCCCGAACCCAGACGGTCAGGCCCTCGACCCATTCGACCAGGCACGTCTGATCAGGGCGAATCGGCGTTTCACCGATATTTCGAGCATTCCACGTCGTCCCGCGCAGCTCGACCTTGCCGAAACCGTCGGCAGCGATCGCGCCACGCGCTCGTGCCCGCGCTCCCACGAGGTCGTTGACCGCCGCATCGCCCTCGCCGACGCTCAGCCGCCGGACGATGAGCGGCCGGAAGAACAGCAGCGCGGCCACCGACACGCCGGCGAACAGCACGCCCTGCAGCGCGAGCGGCTCCGCCCAGCCGAGCGCCGCCAGCAGGCCCACCGCCAGCGCGCCGCAGCCGAAGAAGAACACGTAGAAGCCGCCCGGCGACGCCAGCTCCAGAGCCAGCAGCAAGAAGCCGGCCACGATCCAGATCCACCACTCCATCGTCAGTCCCGACTTTCGATTGTAACCCTCGGCGCAGCGTGAGGTGCGGCCGCCGGGCAGAGCCCGCTGCCCGCCCGACTCACGGGCGGTCGCGTGTTGCCCGAGCTTGCAAGAAATGCGATGTTCCGCACAGGAGAGCGTTGAAGATACGCGGATTGATGCCTGGCCCCGGGGGTAGTTTCAACTGTTCGTCGTGCACTACTGCCGAGGCGTGTGCAGCCCCGGCATGTTGACGTGCGCTCGAAGGTCTTCCTGAACGGAGTCCACTCGGCCCGCGAGGCGCTCCAGGCGGAAGGCGATCCAAAGCACCCCGCTAGCCGACACCAGCGACAACAGCAGCGTCAGTACTGCGATCAGTTCGCTCGACATCGTCCTCACCTTATCATCTTCTCCTGGACCTCGTTCCGGCGATCGCGCGCCCCTTCGCTGTGGACGACCACACAGTTGCCAGCGCCATGGCGTGCGCCGTGGCATGCGGTCGACATGCCTCGATCGGAGAACCCTCGGCCTACCGGCGTCCCGCCGTGAAGTAAGGTACGGACCGGCGAAGGCGGACATCAAGCGACGAAGCGCACGACCGATCAACATGCCTGAGGCGCCGAGTTCTGGCGCGAGTGCGGTGCTGGCCCCCGGTGCCCGTGTCCTGATCCGGGACGCCGAGTGGGTGATCCGCCGCATCGACCGCTCGCCGGACGGCGGCTATCAGCTCGTCTGTGACGGCGTGTCGGAGCTGGTTCGGGAGCGCGAGGCAATCTTCCTCTCCAAGCTCGAGCAGGCGATCACCGTGCTGGATCCCGCCGAGACCCGGCTCGTGCCCGATCCCTCGCCAGGTTTCGCGGACAGCCGGCTCTAAATCGAGAGCCAGCTCCGGCAGGCGGTGCCGAACGACGAACGCATCCACGTCGCCCACGGGGCGGCGATGGATCCGGCCCCCTACCAGTTCGAGCCGGTCCGGCAGGCGTTGCGGCAGCCGCTACAGCGCATCCTGATCGCCGACGCGGTAGGGCTTGGCAAGACGCTGGAGGCTGGCATCCTCGTCAGCGAGCTGATGGCCCGCGGCCGGGGGCGCCGCATCATAGGCGCTAACTTGTTAACGCCACGTGCTCCGGCGGCTGCTCGGCCCAACCG
>CAYGCV010000162.1:0-9713 GCA_964348425.1 uncultured Vicinamibacteraceae bacterium
CCCGCAAGCGGACGCCGGGGGTTCGGGGCGCAGCCCCGTCTGATTGAAGCTGGATGTCGTTCCTGTTTCCCGCGTTCCTGGCCGGCGCGCTGGCGATCGCCATTCCGATCGTCCTGCATTTCGCGCGGCGCGAGGCCGCACCGCGCCTGCCCTTCAGCGACATCCGGTTTCTGCAGCGCGTCCCGCTCATGCAGGCGCGCCGGCGGCGGATCCGGGAGCTGCTGCTGCTGGCGCTTCGCATCGCGGCGCTGCTGCTGCTGGCGCTCGCGTTCGCGCGGCCCTTCTTCGACGCCACGGGCCTGGCGGGCCGGCCCGTGACCATCGTGGCCGTCGACCGCTCCTTCAGCATGTCGCTGCCGGGCCGGTTCGAGCAGGCGCGTGGCGCGGCGCGCGCCGCCATCGCCGAGGCCCCGCCGGGCGACCTGGTGGGGTTGGTGACGTTCGACGAGGCGGCCCGGGTCGTCGCGGAGCCGGCGGCCGATCGCGCCGCCGCGGTCGCGGCGCTCGCCCGCGCCGCCACCGGTTTCGGCGCGACCCGCTACGGGGCGGCGCTCGCGGCCGCCGCGCGCTCGATCGGATCGCGTGAGGGACGGATCGTGGTGGTCACCGATCTGCAGCGCAGCGGCTGGGAGGCCGCCGGCGCCGGCTCGGTGCCGCCGGGCGTCACCGTCCGGACGGTCGATGTCGGAGCGGCCGGTCCCAACCTGGCGGTGACGGCGCTCGAGATCGGCCCGGCGGGCGCCGCGGCCGTGGTGGTCAACACGGGCGTGCAGCCGCGGTCGAGCACGGTCGCGCTGCGCGTCGACGGGACCGCGGTGGATTCCGCGGCGGTGACGCTGGCCGCTGGTGCAACCACCGTGGGCTTCGACGCGCCGCTGCCGCCGGCGGGCGTGCTCGAGGTGGCTGTCGACGACCCCGGCGGCGTGCCGGCCGACGACCGCCGCTATCACCTGCTCGACCGGCCGGCGCCCCTCGTGATTGCCTTCGTGACGGCCGGCGGGCCCTCCGAGGCCGGCGCGTTCTACCTGGAACGGGCGTTGCTGGCCGCCGGCGACGACAGCCCGTTCGTCGTGCGTCCACTCGAACCGGCGGGCATCTCGCCAACCGCCCTGGATGGTGTCGCCGCCGTCCTGCTGCTCGAAACCGCGGGGCTAGGGCGGTCGGCGAGGGGGCAGTTGGCGGCGTACGTGGAGTCCGGCGGCGGACTGCTGATTGCGGCGGGCCCGCGGCTGGATCCCGCCCTGGTCGCGGAGTTCCTCGGCACAGGCTCGACGCCGGCGGTGCCGGCGCCCGGCGGCGACGGCGCGCTGAGCTGGTCGGTGACCGCCACGCGCCACCCGCTGTTCGCGGCCTTCGGCGGCCTGGCGGGGACGCTGGGACAGGTGCGCTTTCGGCAGGCCACGCGCGTCGATGGCGCCGGCGGCCGCGTGCTGGCCGCGTTCTCGAACGGCGCGCCGGCCCTGGTGGAGCGGACCGCGGGTCGCGGCCGCGTGCTCGTCTTCGCATCCGATCTGAACAACGAGTGGAACGACTTCCCGAGGCAGCCCACGTTCGTGCCGTTCGTGCACGAGGTCGTCCGCTACCTCGGCCGTCAGCGCCGGCCGGCGCGCGAGCGGCTGGTCGCCGACGCGCCGCCCGGCGTCGAGCCCCGGCCCGGCGTCGTCATCGAGCCCGCCTCCGGCCGCCCGCTCGTGCTCAACGTCGATCCTCGCGAGTCCGACCCGGCGCGGCTGACGGCGGACGAGTTCCTCGCGCGCATCCGACGGTCGGCCGTGCCGGGCGGCGGCGGCGCGGCGGAAGTGGTGGATGCCGCCGGCCGCGAGGCCGAGCAACGCTACTGGTGGTACCTCCTGCTGGCCGTGGCGGTCGTGCTGGTCGCCGAGTCCTGGCTCGGGCGCAGCGCGGCGTGACAGAATGAAGGGCACGCGACGAGGGGCTGGGCCTACCGTGCAGCAGACCACGCTCGACGACCTCGGTGCGCTCCTGGCGCGGGTGCGCCGGCGCTGGCTGACCAGGCGCTCGATGCGGGCGGCCGGCCGCGTCGCCGGCGCGGCGGCCGGTCTGCTCCTGCTCGTCCTGGTCACCGATCGCGTGCTGCAGCCGGCGGACGCGGTGATGGTCTGGCTGTTCGCCGCCGCCCTGGGTCTGGCCGTGGGCCTGGCCGGGCGCACGCTGTGGCGGCTCCGCCGCGGCCCCGGCGACCGGCAGGTGGCGCGCTACATCGAGGAGCGGTGTCCGGCGCTGGAGGAGCGTCTGGTCAGCGCCGCGGACGCCGCGGCGGCCGCCCGCCCGTCGGTCTTCCGCGACCTGCTCCTGCGCGACGCGGCGCGTACCGCGCGGGCCGTCGACCCCGACCGGGTGCTGCCGCGGCGGGACGTGCTGCTGGCCGTCGCCGGCGGCGGTCTGGCGGTGGCGGCGCTGTTGCTGGTCGTCGTGTTCGGCGGCGGTCCGCTCGGCCGCATCGCGCGCACGACGTGGCTCCACGCGTTCCCTTACGGCGCGGTGCTCCACGTCGAGCCGGGCGACGCGCGCGTCGTCGCCGGCCGGCCGGTGCGACTGCGGGCCGTCCTGCGGTCCGGCGTTGGCGGGGCCACGCGATCCCTGCCGGTCGTGACCGTGACCGCCGGCGACGGAACGGTGCGGGCCCTGGAGATGGCGGCGGCCCGCGGCGCCTACCAGCTTGACGTGCCGGCGGTCGATGCCAGCTTCACCTACCGCGTGCAGGCGGCGTCGCTGACGTCGGACGAGTACGCCATAACGGCCGTCTTCCCGCCGCGAGTGAGCCGTATCGACGTGGCCTACCGGTATCCGGCGCATACCGGGCTGCCGCCGCGCGTCGAGGCGGACGGGGGCGACATCCACGCCCCGGCCGGCACGCGCGTGACCGTTTCCGTGCGCACGAGCAAGGCGGTCGACCACGGCTGGCTGGAGCTGGGTGCCGGCGCGCGCCTCCCGCTGGAGGCAGTCGGCGGCGTGCTGGCGGCCTCGTTCGACGTGCTCGCGGACGACACCTACCGCGTGCGGGTGCGCGACGCGGACGGTCTGACCAACGCGCGCGGCAGCGACTACTTCATCCGGACCGTGCAGGACCGTGCGCCGGCCGTCGAGGTCCTGCGCCCCGCGGGGGATCGGGAGATCACGCCCCTCGAGGAGGTCACCGTCGAGGCGCGCGCCGTCGACGATTTCGGGCTCGCGCGCTTCGAGCTGGTGTACGGCGTGATGGGGAGGCCCGAGCGGGTCGTGAGCCTGGGCGCTGCGGCGGGCGCCGCCCGGGCAACCGGAATCTACACGATCTTCGGCGAGGACCTGCAACTGCAGCCCGGCGACTTCCTCACCTATCACGTGCGCGCGCGGGATACGGAGCCGAGCCGCCGCACCGCGGCCCGCAGCGACATCTACTTTCTCCAGGTGCGCCCCTTCGACCGGGAGTTCGAGGAGGCCCCGAGCCAGGGCGACGCGGCCCCCGAGACGGAGGATCTGCGGCGCCTCGCCGACGTGCAGAAGGAGATCATCGTCGCCACCTGGAAGCTGGACGGCGAGCCGGCGGCCGCGCGGTCCCGCGACGACGTGGAGACGGTGGCGGACGCGCAGGGCGACCTGAAGCTCGCGGCCCAGCTCCTTGCGGCGCGCCTGCGGGGGCCGATGCCGCAGGTGACCCCCGGGGACGCGCCGGGCGCGGACGCGCTCGGCCTCGCCATCGACGCGATGGCGGCTGCCGAGACCGAGCTGCGCGGGCTGCGGACGGCGGCCGCGATTCCTCCGGAGATGACGGCGTTCAACCAGTTGCTCCGGGCGCAGGCCAGCATGGGCCCGACCCAGGTGACGCAGCGGGGGAGCCAGAGGGGACCAGGCGGCGGCATGGGTGCGCGGGAAGACCTGTCGGCGCTCTTCGACCGCGACCTGAGGCGTGACCAGGAGACGAACTACGAGCATCGCTCGCCGTCCGAGGCCCCCGACGAGGTCCGCGAGGAAGACGAGGTCCGGCGCCGGCTGCGCGCCCTCGCCGAGCGGCAGGCTGCCCTGAACCGGCAGCAGGAGGAGCTGGCGCGCGAGCCAGCGTCGGATGCCGGAGAGCGCCGGCGCCGCCTCGAGCGGCTGGCGCGCGAGCAGGAGGAGATCCGGCGGCGGACCGAGGACCTCCGCCGCGCGCTGGCGCAGCCCGGCGAGCAGGGCGACGCGCGGCAACAGGAGGGGCAGTCTGCCGCGCGGACCATGCGCGACGCCGTCGAGCGGATGCAGCGCGCGGCCAGCGAGCTCGAGCAGGGCGACGTGTCGCAGGCGGCGCAGGCGGGCCGGCAGGCGCTGGACGGCTTGCGGCGTCTGGGACAGCGTCTGGGCGGCGGGCGCACAGCCGGCCAGGGCCGGCAGGCCGATCTGCGGCTCGAGGCGCAGCAGCTCGCCGACGCGCAGCGGGAGGTGGCGGCGGCCGCCGGCGCTGGCCGCGGCCGGCGTGCTGACCGCGCGACCCGCCGGCAGCTCGCCGAGCGGGAGGACCACCTGGCGGGCAGGGTCGAGTCGCTCGCGGAGCGGATCGAGCAGTCGCAGCCCGCCGCGGCTCCCGCCGAGCGGGCGGCGCTGGAAGCGGCTGCACGCGAGCTGCGGCAGGCGGAGGTGGCGCGGCGGATGCGCGCGTTCGCGGCCGCGCTGCGCGCGGAGGACGGCGCCGGCAGCGCGGAACGCGAGGCGCTCGAGCCCGAGCTGCCGGCGCAACTGGCCGCGGCGCTGCAGCGCGTGGCGGCGGAGCTGTCCGGCGCGGCCGAGCCGGACGAGGACACGCGGCGCCTGGCGGAAGAGCTGGCCGAGTCCCAGCGGCTGCGGGACCGGCTCGCCCGCATCGAGGCGCAGCTCGCGGACGGATCGCCCGGGGTGCGGTCCGGCGCGCAGCCGGAGGGACAGGAGGCCGGGGCGGGCGGCGGGCTGGGCGAGCTCGCCGACCTGCTGGAGCAGCTCGGTGAGGGGCGGCCCGACCTCGCGCGAGACCTGGAGCGCTGGGCCCGGGACTGGCGGAGCGGGGCGGCCGCGGGCACGGAAGCCTACAAGCAGGATCTATCCGCCTGGCCGGCGCTGTACGGCGAGCTGCGGTACGTGCTCGAGGCGCTCGAGGCGTCCCGCTCGCGGGCGCTCGCGGCGGACGAGGCAGCCGATCGACTGCAGGCCGGCGCGGGCGCGGCGACGCCGGCGTCGTACCGGCGGCTGGTCGACCGCTACTACCGCTCGCTCGCTGCCCGTCCCACGCCCCGCTGAGATGTCACTGGCCGCGGGCGTCCCGGCGTGGCTCGTCGCGGTTCTCGCCGGCGTGGCGGCGGCGGCCGCCTACGCCGCGTATTCCCGCCCGATCGTTCCGCTGTCCGCCGGACGCCGGGCCGTCCTGACGGCGCTGCGTCTCGCGGGGCTGCTGCTCCTCCTGCTGCTGCTGCTCGAGCCCGTGGTCACCGAGCCGGGACCCGCCAGCGACGCGGTCGTGCCGGTGCTGCTGGACAACTCGCGCAGCATGCGCCTGCCTGCCGGCGGCTCGGCGCGCCGGATCGACCGCGCGGCGGCGCTGGTGCGCGACGAGATCCTGCCGGCGCTCGGGGACCGTTTCGACGTCGAGGTGGCAACCCTCGACGCACGCGAGGCGCCCGCCGATCCGGATGCGGTGGAGCCGAGCGCGCCCCGCACCGACCTGGCCGCGGCGATCGAGGCGATCGCCCGGCGCCACGCGGGCCGGACGGTGGCCGGGATCGTCGTGCTGTCCGATGGGGGCGACACAGGCGGTCGCGATCTCCTGCGAGTCGTCGAGCGCGTCGCCGCACCCGTCTACACGGTTGGCATCGGATTGGGGGAGTCGTTCCCGGATCGCGAGGTCACCAGCCTGACGGCAGGCGAGGCAGCCGTCGTTGAGTCCGTCGTCGAGCTCGGCGCGGAGGTCGTCCTGCGTGGGAGCGCAGGTGATGCGAGCGCGCTGCGGTTGTTCGAGGACGGTCGGCTCGTCGAGGTGCGCCGCGTCGCTTCGCCCGGAGACGGCGTGCCCGCGCGGGCCGTGTTTCGGGTATCGCCCCGGCCCGACGCGGCCACGCTCTACACGGTCGAGGTAGCCGCCGCCGGGGCCGAGCCGGCGCTCGAGAACAATCGGCGCAGCGTTCTGGTGCAGCCGCCCGGCCGACCCCGCCGCCTGCTGATGATCGAGGGGTCGCCTGGGCACGAGCACAGCTTCCTCAAGCGCAGTTGGCTGTCCGATCGGGGCGTCGCGCTCGATGCCGTGGTGCGCAAGGGTCAGAACGCCGGCGGCCAGCACACCTTCTACGTCCAGGGCGACCCGCGGCGCACGCCGGCGCTGGCCGCGGGGTACCCGCGCGACCGCCGGGCGCTCTTCGGCTACGACGCGGTCATCTTCGCGAACGTCGAGGCCGGATTCTTCCAGCCGGCCCAGCTCGCGATGACCGCGGAGTTCGTCGCCGAGCGCGGCGGCGGGCTGCTGCTGCTGGGATCGACGTCGCTGGCCGCGCGGGGACTCCGCGGCTCCGCGCTGGAGAACGTCGTCCCGCTGGCGCTTTCCGACCGCGAGCGCTCCGTGAGCGCCGCCGGTCGCTTCGCCAACCGGAACCGGTTGCTGTTGACGAACGACGGTGCCGTGCATCCGCTGATGCAGCTCGGGGCGACGGCCGACGAGACGCGGGAGCGCTGGGGCGAGGTGCCCGCGCTGGCGGGCAGCATGTCGCTGGGGGCGGCCCGCCCGGGCGCGTCGGTGCTGGCGCGGGTGGGACGTCCCGAGGGCGGCTCGAGCCCGTTGGTCGCGGTGCAGCGCTACGGCCGCGGCCGATCGATGGTGTTCGCCGGCGAGGCGGCCTGGCGCTGGAAGATGCTGATGCCGGCCGAGAGCCGGATCTACGACACGTTCTGGCGGCAGGTCGCGCGCTGGCTCACGGCGCTGGCCCCGGAGCGGCTGACGCTGTCCGTGGCGCCCGCGCCCGCGCCGGGCGACCTGGTGGAGATCGGACTGCGGGTGCTGGATGCCGAGTACCGGGCGGTGACCGACGCGGCGCCGCGCATCGAGGTGACGACGCCGACCGGCGCGGTCCACGCCGTGGACGCGGTGCTCGCGGACCGCGAGAGCGGCCGCTACGCGGGGCGGCTGCGCGCCGACCTCGACGGCGTGTACCGCGTCGAGGCCTCGGCCGGCCCGGATCTCGCGTCCGTGACCGAGTGGTTCCTCGTGGGCGGCGCCGATGCGGAGTTCGCCAACCCCCTGGCCGACGCGCAGGTGCTCGAGCGCCTCGCGGCCGCCGGCGGGGGCAGGCGGCTGGCGGCCGGCGAGATCCGGCAACTGCGCGCGTTGCTGGCGGCCGCGGCGCCCGCACCCGAGCCGCGGGTCCGCGCCCTGTGGCACGGCGCGTGGAGCTTCGTGCTGGTCCTGGCCGTCCTGACGGCCGAGTGGTCGCTGCGGCGCGCCTGGGGGTTGCGCTAGCCGTGCGGATTGGCGTCGCCGCCGCGTGCATGCTGGCGGCCACCCTGGCCGTGCCCGCGGCAGCGCGGGGGGATACCTACAGCCTGGTCGTCAGCGGCGCGTCCGGGGGTCCGGGCTACTCGGAGACGTACGAGTCGTGGCGGCAGACGCTGGTCGACGTCCTGCGCTCGCAGGCCGAGTTTCGCGACGAGCACCTGATCGTGCTGGCCGAGACGCCCGCGCCCGGCGTCGGGCGGGCGTCGCGGGAGGGCGTGACGGAGGCGTTCGAGACGCTGCGCGGGCGCATGACAGCCGACTCGGAGCTGCTGGTCGTCCTGCTGGGCCACGGGACGTACGACGGCGTCGAAGCCAAGTTCAATCTCGTGGGGCCGGACCTCGCGGCCGCCGACTGGAGCCGGCTGCTCGATTCGCTGCCGGGACGTGCCGTCTTCGTCAACACGACGGCGTCGAGCTACCCGTTCGTCGCGGCGCTGGCGCGGGAGGAACGGATCGTGATTGCGGCCACGGCGTCGCCCGTCCAGCGTTACGACACGGTGTTTCCGCGGTTCTTCGTCGGGGCGTTCGACAGTCCGGCGGCCGACCTCGACAAGGACGGGCGCGTATCGGTGTGGGAGGCGTTCGCGTCGACGAGTGCCCAGGTGCGGCGCTGGTACGAGCAGGAGGGGCGTCTCGCCACCGAGCGGGCGGTGCTCGACGACTCCGGCGACGGCGTCGGCGGCGAGGCCGAGCGGCCCGGCTCGGACGGGCATCTGGCGTCCCGGCGGTTCGTCGGCGCGGGCGTCGACCGGCCCGCGCCGACGGCGGATGCGTCGCTGGCGCCGCTCGTCGCCCGGCGCGAGGCCCTCGCCGATCGGGTGGCCGCCCTCAGGTCGCGCAAGGAATCGATGAATGCGGCGGCGTACGCGCGCGAGCTCGAGCAGGTGCTGGTCGAGCTCGCGCGGGTGTCACGTGAGATCCGGCGGCGCACGGCGGCGGTCCGCGGCGCTGCCACGACCGGTCGCTGACGAATGAACTGCAAGACGTGCGGAACGGAAATCGCCGACAACGCCCTGATCTGCTTCCGCTGCGGCGAGGCCACGCACCAGGCGCAGCGCCAGCCGGCGCCCGAGCGCGCCCGGCGCCGGTGGCCGGTGGTCGTCCTCGCCACGGTGTTCGTGCTGGCGGTCGCCTTCTTCCTGAGCCTGACCCTCGGCGGCCGGCCGGTGGACCCCGCCGTCTGGCTGATGCTGGGCGCGGCCGGCGTGCTGCTGGCGTGGCGCCTGCGGCTGTGAGCGCCGCCTCGTCCAGGCTCGGCCGACATCCAGCGCGATAGTCCGGCGCTTCACACCCGCTGCCGGATCGGCACGAGCACCGCGGCCCAGTAGACCGGCCCGTCGGTCGGGTTCTTCCAGGCGTGGTTCGTGTTGCGTTGAATCACGACGTCGCCCGGATGCAGCGTCGTCTCCTCCTTGTCGAGCATGAGAACCAGCTCGCCGCCCAGCAGGACGTTCATGTCGACCGTCTCGGTCCGATGCCAGCGGGGGGGCGAGTCGGCCGTGGTCGGCGGCAGCGCCACGAAGTGGAAGTTGGCGCCGCCGAGGTCCGGCTCGAGCCGCGGCGAGTCGGTCGGATACAGCGTACGCGGCGCGGGCTCGGGGCCGGGTCCGAATGCGTCGTCGCCGGTGGTGCTGAAGAGATTGGGGAACGCGGCGTCGGTCGTGACGCGCTCGTCGCGGACGATGGTCGACTGGCCCTCGGCGTCGTGGCCGGTGACCACCACGCGCATCCCCTGCGGCAGGGCGACGCCTGGAAAACCGCCCGGCGCCTGTGCGGCCGCAGGGGATGCGGCGGTCAGGTCGGTCCGGGCGCCGAGGAGGGCGCCTGCGGCCGCGGCGCCGACCGTCCGTGCGAGCAGCGTCCGGCGGTCGAGCGGGTGCGGTTGCTGCGAGGGCGCGTTGCGCGGGTCGGTGTTTCCGGTCATGGCAGTCTCCTCAGGTTTCGAAGGGGCGAGGAACGAGCTACTGGCCGCCGCCGATCGGCAGGGCGGTCGTGTACTTGACCTGCTTGAGGGCGAAGCTCGACTGGATGCTCGCGACGCCCTCGAGGCGCGTCAGCTTGTCGCGCAGGAAGTGCTCGTACGCGTCGACGTCGGGGACGGCGACGCGCAGCAGGTAGTCCGCGTCGCCGGTCATCAGGTTGCATTCGAGGACCTCCGGCCACTCCCGGATTGCGTGCTCGAGGATGTCGAGCCGGTCCGTTACCTGCAGATCGAGGCGGATCTCGATGA
>CAYGCV010000163.1:0-9709 GCA_964348425.1 uncultured Vicinamibacteraceae bacterium
AACATCCATTCCACCATTGTAGGCCGGAAGTGGCGGGATGTCGAGGGACGGCGCGACCGGTTCAGCGCGCCGGGACTGTGCAATAAACAATTACCAATCAGCTATTTATGGACTTACGCGCACGGCAGAGGGCATCAGCGGACGACCAGCACCCGTTGGTTCTCGGGCGTCAGGTCCCGCGGCACCAGGTTGTTCCAGCTCGCGCCGCCGGTGCCGACCGGCACGGCGAGATACTGCTTGCTGTCGGCCGCGTAGGAGATGGGGAAGCCCTGCACCGAGGTGGGCAGCCGCGTCTGCCAGAGGATGTCCCCGTTGCGGGCGTCGTAGACGTAGAGGTGACGATCCCAGTCGCCGGCCACGGCGAGCCCGCCGTCGGTCGTCAGGGCCGCCGTGTTGATCGGCGTCCGGGTCCGGTGCCGCCACAGGACCTCGCCGGTGCGCAGGCTCATCGCCACGAGCTCGCCGATGTGCTCCGGGCTGCGCGGATGGAAGTGGTTGGTCCGACGCACGGGCCCCACCCCGCCGCCGCCTTCGCGCTTCTCGACCGGTCCGAAGATGCCGGTCTCGCAGTTGAGGGTCAGCGGGATGTAGAACGCCTCGGTGACGGGGCTGTACGACATGGCGCGCCAGCTCTTGAAGCCCGACGTGCTGGGGCACCAGTAGATCTCCTCGCCGATGTCCTGGATCATGCCGTCGCGGTAGACGGCCTCCCCGGTCACGGGGTCGATGTCGACGAGCGTCTGGTAGCCGAGGTCGTGCGCGGCGCGGAACTGGCCGGTCTCGCGGTCGAGCTCCCACAGCACGGCGATCTTGCCCATTGTGAAGACCGACTGCCGGTCGTCGTAGTCGACCAGGATGCGCTCGAACACCTCGTCCATGTCGTGCGACTCGCCCGGCAGGTGCTGGAAGTACCACTTCAGCTCGCCGGTCAGCGGATCGAGGGCCAGCGTCGAGTTGGTGTACAGGGCCGAGCCGTCGGTGCCGCGCACGGCGCGCGCCCAGGGCTTGGCCTGCGCCGTGCCGAAGAACAGGGTCTGCGCGCGCGGGTCGTAGCTGCCCGGGATCCACGCGTCGGAGCCGGCGCGGAACATCACCGGCAGGTCGCCCCAGGAGTCGCCGCCGCGCTCGCCCGGGCGCGCCACGGTCGAGGTGCGCCACAGCTCGCGGCCGGTGTCAGCGTCGAGCGCCACGATGTAGCACGTGTCGTCGCGATAGCGCTCGCAGCCGGTGAGGCCGGAGACCACCTTGCCGTCGGCGATGATCGACCCGCTCGTGTACTCGTAGCCCGCGGCGCCCCCGACGTCGGAATCCCACACCTCGTCGCCGGTGCGCGCGTCGAGGGCCACCACGTGCCCGTCGGAGGTGTTCAGGTAGATCTTGTCCTGGTAGATGGCGAGGTTGCGGTGCTGCAGGTTCGGCGGCGGTGCGCCCGTGTCGGTCGGCGTCCGCGGGCGCCGGTACTCCCACAGCAGCTCGCCGGTGCGCGCGTCGAGCGCCTGCACCCGCTCGCCCGGGTTAGCGATGTACATGACGCCGTCGTAGACCAGCGGCGTCGTCTGCTGCGAGCCCTCGGCCAGCGCCCAGCTCCAGGCCAGGCGCAGCTCGTGCGCGTTGGCGGGCGTGATCTCGTCGAGCGGGCTGTGGCCCCAGGCGTCGAGGGTGCGCCGCCAGTGCAGCCAGTCCGCCGGGGCGGGGTCCTGCAGGACCGCGTCGGTGACCGGGACGAAGCCGTCGAAGACCTGCGCCTGGGCCCGCGCCGCCTCCGGGGCGCCGCACGCGATGACGGCCACGGCCGCGAAGAGCACCGCCCGCCTGACGAGACGCAAGGGGTGTGACCGTGTCGGTACGGCGGGCGGCTGCAGGCTTGTCATCGTCGGTCCTCCGTCGGTGGCGTAGCGGAACGCGGCACACTATACCACCAGGGTCTTGCGCCGCGGCCGGCCCGGCAGCAGGCCGCAGCCCACGTCGCACGGCGGGCCGGCAGGCCGGGGCGGCACCGGGCACGGACGTGCGGCGGTGAACGTGCCCGGCTCACCCCGTTGGCGTATTCTGGTAGGCCGCGTGCCGATGTCGTCGATTCTCGCGTCCGCCGGTTTCGGCGGGGCCGTGCGCGCCGCGGTCCGGTTCGCGGCCTGCGCCGTCGCCACGGTGCTGGGCGGGTCGGCTGCCGTGCAGGCCCAGCCGCCGCAGGCCGGGCTCGGGCCGGTCGGATCGCGGAACGTGGCGGCCGTCGAAGCCGCGGTCGCACCGCTCCTCGACGGGGTGGTGCTGGGCGATCCGGCCTGGGACGGTGCCCCGCCCGCCACGGGGTTCGTGCAGACCCAGCCCGACGAGGGGCGGCCGGCGTCGGAGCGCACCGAGGTGCGCATCGTCTTCACGGGCGACACGCTCTACTTCGGCGTCGTCTGCTACGACCGCGACCCGGCGTCGATCATCGTCACCGACAGCCGCCGCGACTCGTCGCTGGCCGACAGCGACAGCTTCCAGCTCATCCTCGACACCTTCTTCGATCGGCAGAACGGATTCGTCTTCGGCACCAGCCCCTCGGGGCAGGAGTACGACGGGCAGCTCGTCGACGAGGGCGCGGGCGGCAGCGGCATGGGCCGCGGCGGCCAGGCCGAGGGGGCCGGGGGCGGCTTCAACCAGAACTGGGACGGTGTCTGGCAGGTGCGCACGACCATCTCCGACATCGGCTGGAGCGCGGAGTTCGCCATTCCCTTCCGCACGCTCCGCTTCCCGGCCGGACGCGAGCAGCGCTGGGGCGTCAACTTCCAGCGCAACATCCGGCGGCGCAACGAGTCGGCGTACTGGGCGCCGCTGCCGCGTCAGTTCGACCTGTTCCGGGTGTCGCTCGCGGGGCAGCTCACGGAACTGGTGGCGCCCGAGGGGCTCTGGCGCACGCTGCAGCTCACCCCGTACGCCATCGGCGAGGCGGTCGGCCGCGCCGACCGGCCGGCGGCCGGCGTCAAGGCGTTCGGCGACTTCGGCGGCGACCTGAAGTACGGCGTCACCTCCGGGCTGGCCCTCGACCTGACCTACAACACCGACTTCGCGCAGGTCGAGGTGGACGAGCAGCAGATCAACCTCGACCGCTTCAACCTGTTCTTTCCCGAGAAGCGACCCTTCTTCCTGGAGAACGCCGGCGCCTTCACGGTGAGCAACAGCGGCGGCGCCGTGTTCAACGATCCGGGCCAGACCGAGCTCTTCTTCAGCCGGCGCATCGGCATCGACGAGGCCGGGCAGGCCATTCCGATCCTGGCGGGCGCGCGGCTCTCCGGACGGGTGTCCGAGAACGTCACCGTCGGCTTCCTGAACATGCAGACGGAGGCCGTCGACGGACGGAGGCCGGCCGACAACTTCACGGTGGCGCGGCTGCGGCGCGACCTGCCGAACCGCTCGAGCATCGGCGGGCTGTTCGTCAGCCGGCAGGCGACCGGCGAGCGGGCCGCCGCCGACGACCTCAACCGGACCTACGCCTTCGACGGCCGCTGGGGCTTCGGGCAGAACGGGCTGGTCTCCGGGTTCGCGTCGCGGACCGAGACGCCGGGCCTCGCCGGCCGGGACCATGCATTCGACGTGGCGGTGGACTACAACACCGAAGCCTGGCGCCTGCGCGGCAGCATCATGGAGGTGGGGGAGCACTTCAATCCGGAGGTGGGCTTCGTGCGGCGCACCGGTTTCCGCAAGATCGACGCCGGCATCTTCAACACGTCGCGGCCGCCCGACAACTTCCTGCGGATCCAGGAGGTCCAGCCGCACGTCACGTTCAACCGGTTCTGGAACATCGACAGCGGGTTCGTGGAGACGTCGCTGCTGCACATGGACAACTTCTGGGAGTTCGAGGACAGCTCGATCGCCATCACGGCCTGGAACATCCGGAAGGAAGGCGTCACCCGCGAGTTCACGATCTCGGGCGTGCCGGTGCCGCCCGGATCCTACGACTGGCACGAGCTCAGCCTGAACTACAACTCGGACCGGTCGGCCCCGGTCGGCTACGGGTTCCGGTTCCAGCAGAGCGGCTTCTTCGGCGGCACACTGCAGGTGGCGGGTCCGTCGGCCCACTTCCGGCGCGGGGAGGCGCTGAACGTGGAGCTGCGCTGGACCCGCAACGACATCGACCTGCCGGCCGGCCACGTCGTGACGAACCTGGCCTCGAGCCGCATCGCCTACAACTTCTCGCCGCGCGTGTTCGCCCAGGGGCTGCTGCAGTACAACGACAGCGCCGATCTGTGGTCGGTCAACCTGCGCTTCGGTTGGCTGCAGGACGCCAACACCGGCCTGTTCATCGTCTACAACCAGACCGACGGCCTCGCCGACTACATCCCGGTCGGCAGCGGCCGGAGCGTGATCCTGAAGTACACCCACCTGTTCGATCTGCTGCGGTAGCGGCGGGCGCCGGGCGGACTGCTATACTCGGCTTTCCTGATCGGCGGCCGGGAGCGCGCCGCCGCGCGAAGGGGGCGACGATGAAGGCATGTGGACGGGCCGCGTTGTTCGTGGCCGCGATGGTGCTGCCGGCTGCCGCTCAGCCGGCTGCCGCGCAGTCCTCGTGGGCCAGCGAAGGGCCGGTCGTGCACGGGCACCATCATCTGAACGTGACCGACCGCGCCGCCCACGAGCGGTTCTGGCGCGACACCCTGGGCGGCGTCCCGACGCCGTGGCGCGACGTCCACGTCTTCAAGTTTCCCGACGCGCTGGTCTTCCTGACGGACCGCGAGCCGACGGGCGGCACCATCGGCTCGGCGCTCAACCACATCGGCATGTGGGTGCCGGACACGCGCGCCATGCTCGACCGGGTGGAGGCTGCCGGCTACCCGGTCATCACCGCGCAGGAGCGGCCGAACGCCGACGTGCAGGACGGCATGATCTGCTCCGAGAGCCAGAACACGTGCATCGCCTACGTCCTGGCGCCGGACGACGTCAAGGTGGAGCTGGTCGAGAACCGGGGCCAGAGCGAGCCGATCCGCAACCACCACCTCCACTTCTTCACGAGCGAGGTCGATGCGATGCGCGACTGGTACGTGCAGACCTTCGGCGCCGTGGCCGGCATGAACGGGCGCTTCAAGGTGGCCGACCTGCCGGGCGTCAACATCCGTTTCTCGGAGGCGGACGGCGAGGTGGCCCCCATCCGCGGCCGGAGCTACGACCACATCGGCTTCGAGGTGGAGGGCCTCGAGGCGTTCTGCGAGCGGCTCGAGGCGCAGGGCATCACGCTCGACCGGCCCTATACCCGCATCGACGAGCTGAACATCGCCATCGCCTTCCTCACCGATCCGTGGGGCATCAACATCGAGCTGACGGAAGGCCTGGACAACTACTAGGAGCAGGACCGGCGCACGGCGCCGATCGACTCAGGGGGAAAGCGATGGGATGCACCAGAGCAATCGTCGCCGGCGTCGCGTTGCTGAGCCTTGCGGCCGTACCCGCCGCGGCCCAGCGGCCGATCCCCAACGTCAACGACGGCAACGCCCTGGCCCGCGAGTGCGGCGCCGCGCTCAATCAGGCCGACGGCGGCCCCGTGGACCCGGATCGCGACGAGATGGAGCGGGGCAGCGACATGGGCCAGTGCCTGGGCCTGGTCACCGCCGTCTGGCACACCCACATGATCATGGTGGACGACTTCGGCGGCCGCGAGGCGTTCTGCGCCACCGAAACGATCAGCGCCGGCCGGATGGCGCGGATAGTCGATGCCTATCTCAAGGACAACCCGGCCGAGCTGACGATGTGGGATACGGTGCTGATCCTCCGCGCCTTCGTCGACGCGTTTCCGTGCCGATAGACCTCAACTGGCCGGAATCCGCAGGCGCTGGCCGATGCGGATGACCGTGCGGCGGCCCATGTCGTTGGCCGCCTGGATGGCGCGGATGGTCGTCCCGTAGCGCCGCGCCAGCCTGCCCAGGGTATCGCCGCGCCGGACCCGATGCGTGACGTGCGTGGCGGCGGCCGGCGCGGGCGGTGGGGCCGGCGCTGCCTGCGCTGCCTGCGCCGGCAGCCCGCCCCGCTGGGCCCGGACCCTCAGCACCGTGCCGGGCTCGAGCTGCTGGTCCTCGAACAGTCCGTTGTCGCGGATGATGCGCCAGGGTGTCGAGCGGTAGGCCGCGGCGATTGCTGCGAGGTCCTCGCCCGGCGCGACCCGGTGCTCGTCGTGCCGGCCCTGCCAGCCCAGCGGCACGCGCAGGAGCTGCCCGGCCGGGAGCGTCTGCAGGCGCCACAGCTCGTTGGCGGCCCGGAACTCGTCGAGCTCGACGTCCAGGATGAAAGCGAGGTGCAGGTAGTTGTCGCCGTGCCGGCTGCGGTACGTCAGCTCGTCGCCGGTCCACGCGAGCAGGTCGGTCCGGGGTAACCGCGGATAGGCCATGAGCTGACCCGCCCGCAGGGGCCGCGTGGCCAGAAACGGGTTGTGCATCCGCAGTTGAAACACCGGGATGCCGACGCGCTGCGAGATGGCCCACCAGGTGTCGCCTTCGCGCACCGACGCCAGCTCGATCTGCTCGACATGGTGGCGGATCGAGGTCTCGTAGAGCTTCAGCACGTTCCTGAAGTGGCCGACGGCGAGGACATACTGCAGGGTCTCGAGCGGCGGCCGCCCGCGGCGCACGCGGCCCGGACCAGCGTTGTAGGCGGCTAGCGCGTAGTCCTCCCGCCCGAACTGCTCGGTCATCTCGGACAGGTACTTGATGCCGGCCTCGATGTTGGTCTCGACGCGCAGCGAGCGGAAGGTTGCCGGCATGACCTGGAAGTAGCCCCGGGCGCCGGCGCCCGAGCGCAGATTGGGATTGCCGCCCGACTCGTGCAGACAGACCGCCCGGGCCAGGTCGAGGGAGACGTCATACTGGTCGGCGAACCTCCGAATCTCGTCCTCGATCTCCATCACCTTCCGGAACATGCCCAGCAGTGCCGGAGAGAAGTCGGTGAGCGGCAGGATGCCTTCCGTGCCGGTTTGAGCTGACAAGGCGCCAGCGTTCGCCGGCGGCGGCATGATAAGCAAGGCAAGGGCGATGATCAGGAAGCAACGCACCATGCAACTACTCCTCCTGTACTATCGTTCGCACTTGGTGCACATTATGGCGCATGTTTTCCTGAATTACCAATCCGCGCCGCGCCCGCTTCCCTGGATGACCCGTCCCGTCCGACGGTTCTTGCCGTACGTGACACGCTACCCCCGTCGTTGTCGCACTTCCAGGGTCACCGGACGGGCGACTTGATGTCCAAGGATCAGGAGCAACCGCCGGCCGTGGCGGCGTCAGCCTGACGCGGGCGGGGAGCCGCCGGCGAACCCGGGGGAGACCGGCGAGGCGTCGTCGAGCGGCTGGCCCACCAGCACGATCTGCGGCGAGCGGGCGCGGACGACGGCGGCGTGCTTGCGGAAGGCGCCGTCGGCCGTGCGTTCAGCCGCGGGACAGGCCGCCGCCGCCCGCGGCGCGTCCTCGCCGCGCGGTGCCAGCTCCTCCGCCAGCCGCAGGCCGGCGGGGGAGGGAGCCGTCCGGCTCGCGGGCGGCGCGGCGTAGACGGTCTCGCCGGCCGGCGACAGGACGCGGATCTCGCCGTCCGCCGGCGCGCTCACGCTGCGCGCCAGCGCGCCGTCGATCGCCTCCGCCGGCCAGCCCGCCTCCTCGGCCGCGGCGACGAGGTGGTCGACGAGCGTGGCCAGCGCGATCATCTGGTGGCCGAGGATCTCCTCGAGCACGATTCCGATTTCGGCGAGCCGGCTGGTGAAGGCGTTGCGGAGCAGCTCCGGCTCGCCGAACGCCGCCATCACCGCGGTCATGACCGGCGAGGCATAGGCGTTGCTCGAGGTCGCCTGCTCCTCGAAGGCGAGCGCGCTGCCGACCTGCACGATGCGGCGGCGGTCGACACCGTTGACGCCGACGTACTTGTAGACCTCGCGATCGATCTCCCGCACCTGCGCCCGCTGGGCGACGACGTCGTCGACGCCGGGGTCGCACGCCAGCAGCCTGTGGAACGCGGAGGCCTGCGGCTGCACCGCGGGATCGGGGTCGAAGCGGAAGGGCACCGGCGCGCCGCCCTCGCCCCGCACGTTGGTGATGTAGGCGAAGCCCTGCCCGTCGGTGATCCAGACCTCGTCGAGCGCGGTGCGCGCCGCGATGCCGTCGAGGGTGGCGATGACGCGCGCCGCATCGTGCCCGGATGCCTCGGCCGCGGCCACCAGGTGCGCGACGACGCGCGCCTGGACCGTCATCTGACGGTCGAGCATCGCATCGAGCCCGCGCGCAATGTCGGCCAGCGAGATCTCGCCCATCGCGGGGTACGTGCGGCAGCCGGACAGCTCCCGGCAACCTTACCGTGCGCGGCACACCCGGGACCGTACGTCAGCCGCAACTATACCGCACCGCAATGCGCGCCTCGAAGGCAGCGGCGCGGGGGTATGGGGTCCCCGCCAGCGGACGCCGGGGTTCGGAGCGCAGCCCCGTCTGAAGAACGAGGCGCCGGCGCAGCCGGCGCAAGCCGCGCACAGCGCGGCTCGGCGGCAGCGGCGCGGGGCTGCGGGGTCCCCGCAAGCGGACGCCGGGGGCTTGGGGCGCAGCCCCATCTAGACGAAATGCTCGAAGCCGCCCGGAAGCGGCTCTTCCCGGCCGTCCCGGTGCAGCCGGATCTCCTGCTCGCGGGTGATGACGCCGACGGGCGTGACCGGCAGGTCGCCGGCCAGCCGCCGCACGTGCCGCAGGCGGCCGCGGAACGCCGGCGGCGCGGTGAAGGCAAGCTCGTAGTCCTCGCCGGCCTGCAACGCCGCAGCCACCGGATCGCGGCCGTCCGCGTCGAGCCAGGCCCGCGCCTCCGGATGGATCGGCAGTGCATCGGCCTCGATCCGCGCGCCGGCGCCGCTGGCCGCGGCGAGCTGCCGTACGGCGTCGGCAAGCCCGTCGCTCAGGTCGATGCACGCGTGCGCCGCGCGGTTGCGGCCGAGCGCCACGCCGAGCCGGACGCGGGGCTCGGGGCGCCGATAGCGCAGCCTGCAGTTGTCCGGCTCGGGCGCTGCGCGCTGCGGTCCGGCGCGCAGCGAGGCGAGCCCGACCGCGGCTCCCCCGATGCGGCCGCTCACGTACAGGATGTCGCCCGGCCGCGCGCCGCCGCGCGTCAGGACGCGCCGCCGCGCGACGTTGCCGATGGCGGTCATCCCGATGACGAGCGGGCCGGGAGACGCGGCGATGTTGCCGCCGATCAGCGCGGTGCGGTGACGTGCGGCCAGCGCGAGCAGCGACCGCAGCATGGCGTCGACATCACACACGGGGCAGGCGGCGGGGAGGGCGAGCGAGAGCAGCGCCTGGCATGGCGTTGCGCCCATGGCGGCCAGATCGCTCAGGTTGACCGCCAACGCCTTGTGGCCGGCGTCGGCGGGCGAGCAGAAGGCCCGGTCGAAGTGGATGCCCTCGACCAGCGCATCCGTCGTGGCGACGGTGAGCCTGCCGCGCTCCGGCTCGACGACCGCGGCGTCGTCCCCGATGCCGACTACGACCGCGGCCGGGGCCGGCGGCACGGCTGCCTCGATGCGGGCGATCAAGGCGCGTTCGCCGAGGTCGGCAACCGTCTGGCGGGCACCCAACCAACACTCCTAGCCCGGAAATCGTCGCCTGCGGCTCCGATTGCCGCCCAACCAACCCTGCAGGAGTCCGCGCCGTTCTACGGCGCAGACTCCTAGTGTCCTGGCCCGCAAATAGTCATTATAATGGGCGGTCTTCAAGCAAGGGAG
>CAYGCV010000164.1:0-9708 GCA_964348425.1 uncultured Vicinamibacteraceae bacterium
GGCCGAAGCTGTGGAGCATAGCCGCGCCGCGGACAAAATGGACCTGTGCATCGGCGGGGCCGGAGGTCGGAAAGTCGATGACCCCGAGATCCAACGGCAGGGCGGCACCGGACGTTGCTTGCGCGGCGCCGTCCGGGACAGCCACGGCTACGGTCAAGGCGACGCACACGACGACGAAGGTGACAGTTCGCATTGGTCTCTCTCCCGATTGTCGCCCCGACGCGCAGAGGCCGGTCGACCCTGATCTACCGCGGTGGCGACGCGCGATTCCACATGGAACGCGGCTATCGTATCAAGAGCGGCGATAGAATCAACAGGTTCTACCCCGATGCTCTACGCTCCACGGTGCGCAGCTCGCGCCACGCCGCTTGAACCCTGGCCGGCTCCTGTCCCGCCTTCGAGCGGTCCGGCTGGAGCGAGGCGTTCCGATCACACCGTGCCCATGACCGTCGAGCCACTTGATCAGGTCGGTCAGCTCGGCGCCGTCCAGGTACGTCTTCTTGACGTAACGCCGTACCGACGGATCTGGAAAATCAAGCTCCCAGAACCGCTCGGGCAACTCACAGACCGTACCACCGAAGTACCAGAAGCGATCCGTAACGAGTACATTCCGCCCGCCGAGGTCCTTGCTGGCCTGTTCTGGTTTCGGGTGAAGCCAAGCGGGCACGTCCTCGCGTCGCCGTAGGCCGAAAAGTGGATCGGGTTCGTAGATGTTGTCGGGCGTCTGAGACCGGTCGGGCTTCTTCTGGTCGAACTCCCCACACTCGTGGTAGTCCCGCATCGCCAGCTTCCGGGCTACCCGCATGACGTACGTCAGCCGAAACCGAGCCGGCATGGGCCAGAGCCCGACAATCCAATCCCCCACCACCGCGTTTCTTCGGATCTCCGGCTTGCACAGACACACCGTACAGACGCCGCCGTCGACGTTCGGAGCCACACCTACGTCCGTCGCCACCACGTAGCTGAAGACCTTGTGCATCACATCAGCTCACATGAACAGCTCGCGCAACCAGACGCTGGCTTCCGGCACGCCGTGCGCGTCGAACACGAACTCCTGCCCCTTGCCAACGGTGTCGACGTACACCCACGGTTCCCGGCGTCGCCAGCGTACCTCGTCGGAATGGTAGCTCAGCCTCGGAGGCCGGCCGGGAGGCCAGAACCATGTGGGCAGCCTCCAGCGCGAGCAGAGCTCCCCCGGAGCCGTCAACGTGAGATTATCGTCCGGTCCGCCGAACACGCCCCCGCCGCTCCGCGCCGTCTCGGTCCCGTCGATGTTGAGCGTTCGGCTCGCGATGTAGATCGTGTTGTTGGTCGGCCATCGCCCCCCGTTCAGATGTGGATGTGCCGACAGCCACGGATGGACGGCGAGCGTGGGCTCCGGGTCTGGCCCAACGCGCACCGCCTCGGACACCTGGAGCCAGCCAAACAGCCTGTGCACCACCGGCGTGCTCCTGACGTAACGCCACGTGGCGCCGGCCGGCGATTCCACAGGGCGGAACCTCCCGAAGAACAAGAAAAGATCGCCGGTACCGACACCCTGGTTTTGCAGATGGCCTTGTGCGGCGGCGTGCTGTCCGAACGCCGGCCGCCAGCCAGACGGACGCGGGAGGGCGCAAGCCCGCAGGTCCGGATCCAGATGGCACGTGTACTCGCCGGGCACTCGGCCCTTGGTCAGACACTCCACGAGCGGTCCCAGCGACATGCTCCCCCACCGAACGTCCCGAAACCTCGTCGGAGCACGGCGGTCCGGGATCGGGAGCGGCAAGCCGGTGCCGTCCGGAACACGGGACTCGGCACACGGCCGTACTGGGAGTCGAACGCCTTGCGGCTGAACACGATCTTCACGGCGTCTCGATTCCGTGCTGCTGGTGATGGAGAATCGCGGTAGCAGGCAATGGAGATCGGGAGTTCACGCGCCGGTGCCTACTGGCGAGATCAACGCGCTCCGGTTGACCCTGGACTCTTGGGAGTCCGCAGCCGAGAGTCACCATCTTGACTGTATTGCATCGGTAGCCAACCGTTGATGCAGATGCGCTGCACCCGGGGGCATGCAGGGTTTCTGGTGTTGATCGCTCGGATGAGGAACACAGTGCGGTCCGTGGAGGGCTTTCATGGTCTCGGTGGTTCCCGTCTACAATGAGCGGTACAACGATGGAAGCATGGCCGACACTGATACTAAGTCGCTGATTACGAATGACTTGTGTGTATCGTGGAGCTAACGCTGCAATAGCCCGCCGATCGTCGCCTTGCGGCTCCGCTCGGCACCCAGCCAACCCTGCAGGAGCGCGCGCCGTGCTGCGGCGCGGACTCCTGGCCCGGAGGTGTCACGTGCGCCAACCATTGCGCTTCGTCCGCCTGCTCGTCCTCGCGCCGGCGGTCCTCGGCCTGGCGGCCCCCTCGGCCGCGCAGGCCCAGCCGCCGGCCGCTACGTACACGGAGGCGGCGGCGTGGCCGCGCCCGGCCAGCACGGTCGCCGGCACGCCGTCGCCCTGGAACTTCGGCCAGATCGTGGCCGCCGCGACCGGGGCCGACGGCAACGTCCTGGTGCTGCACCGCGGCGCGCGGCCGATCATGGTGTTCGCCCCCGACGGCACGTTCGTGCGGGCCTGGGGCGAGGGTCTGTTCAGCAACGGCAAGGTGCTCGGCATCCCGCCGGAGCACCGGACGCCCGGCGAGTCGGGCTACACGGCGGTGTACGGCGCCGGCGGCTGCCACGCCTGCGGCGCGCACGCCATCCGGGTCGACCCGGACGGCCACGTCTGGGTGGTGGACGCGGCCGGCCACGTCGTCTACAAGCTGCGCGAGACCGGCGAGCTGCTGCTGCAGCTCGGCACGCGGGGAGTGTCCGGCGCCGGGCCCGACACCTTCGACCTGCCGACCGACATCGCCTTCGCCCCGAACGGCGATCTCTACGTCAGCGATGGCTACGGGAACGCCCGCATCGTGCGCTTCACGCGCGACGGCGAGTACATCGGCGAGTGGGGGTCGCGCGGCACGGGGCCCGGCGAGTTCGGGCTGCCGCACGGCATCGCCGTCGCGGGCGACGGCCGCGTCTACGCGGTCGACCGGGACAACCGCCGGGTCCAGGTGTTCGGCGCCGACGGGACCGTCCTCGACGAGTGGACCGACCTCGCGGGCGTGCAGGCGCTCTTCGTGGCCGGCGATCGCATCTGGGCCGGCGGCGCGCTGCGGGAGCTCGACGGCACGATCGTGGCCGAGCTGCCGGACGGCGGCGGCGGGCACGGGATGACGGTCGGGCGCGACGGGGCCGTCTACGTCGCGCGGATCGGGCAGGGGCGCGTGCAGAAGTTCGTCGCGGATGCAGCGGAGTAGGCGCCCGGCCGGGCCCGCGGCGTACCCCGCGCCGCAGCGCGACGCGGCCCGGGCCATCCCGCGCGTGGCCCCACGCACCGGAGCTGACCGGAACGGATCCGGCCCGGACATGCGGGCGGTCGGCATCGTCCTCGGCATGCTGCTGGCGGTTGCGCCCGCCGCGGCTCAGCCCGGAGCCGGAGCGGCAGCCGCGCGCGCGGACGCGCCTTCGTTCGCCGCCGTCGCCAGCCAGGACCCGCCGCGGGTGGACGGGGTCGTGCTAGGGGATCCGGTCTGGGAGCGGGCGGCGCCCGCCACGGGCTTCCGGCAGACGCAGCCCGATGAAGGGGCGCCGGCGTCCGAGCGCACCGAGGTCCGCGTCGTCTTCACGGAGACCACGCTGTACGTCGGCGTCGTCTGCTACGACCGCGATCCGGGCTCCATCGCCATCGCAGACAGCCGGCGGGACGCGTCGCTCGACGACGGCGACAGCGTGCAGTTCATCCTCGACACCTTCCTCGACCGCCAGAGCGGCTTCGTCTTCGGCACCAGCCCGGCGGGGCAGGAGTACGACGGGCAGGTGGTGAACGCCGGGGAAGGCCGCCTGGGGCGCAGCACCACCACCTCGAGCGGCTCCGGCGCCGGGTTCAACGGCAACTGGGACGGCGCGTGGGAGGTGCGCACGTCGCTCTCGGACGTCGGCTGGAGCGCCGAGTTCGCCATTCCGTTCCGCACCCTCAGCTATCCAGGCCGCGCCGTGCAGGCCTGGGGCCTGAACGTCCAGCGCAACATCCGCCGCCGCAACGAGATCGTCTACTGGGCGCCGCTGCCCCGCCAGTACAACCTGCTGCGGCTGTCGATGGCGGGCCAGGTGTCGGGGCTCCGGCCGCCGCCGGCCGGGCGCGGCCTCAAGCTCGTCCCCTATGTCATCGGCGACCTGACGCGCGGCGACGAGCGGCGGCGCACCACCGCGCTGGGCGACGCGGGGGTCGATCTGAAGTACAACGCGACCCCGGCCCTGACGCTGGACCTGACCTACAACACCGACTTCGCGCAGGTCGAGGTGGACGAGCAACAGATCAACCTCGACCGCTTCAACCTGTTCTTTCCCGAGAAGCGGCCGTTCTTTCTCGAGAACGCCGGCGTCTTCTCGGTGAGCAGCGTGCGGCAGGTGGCCGGCGCCAACCCGGCCCAGACGGAGCTGTTCTTCAGCCGCCGTATAGGCATCGGTCCGGACGGGCGCGAGATCCCGATCCTCGCGGGCGCCCGGCTCTCCGGCAAGGTGTCCGACGCGGTGTCGGTCGGCCTGCTCAACATGCAGACGGAGGAGGTGGCGGGCGTGTCGCCCGCGAACAACTTCACGGTAGCGCGGGCGTACCGCGACCTGCCGAACAGCTCGCAGATCGGTGCGATCTTCGTGAACCGGCAGGCGACCGGCGCGCTGGCCGGCAGCCGCGACTTCAACCGCACCTACGGCGTGGACGGACGGGTCGGACTGGGGCAGAACAGCCAGATTGCCGGATTCGCCGCCGAGACCGACACACCCGGCCTCGAAGGACGCGACCACGCCTACAACCTGGCCTGGGATCACAACTCCGAGCGCTGGCGCTTCACGCTGGGCTACGTGGAGGTGGCCGACAACTTCAACCCCGAGGTCGGCTTCCTGCGCCGCCAGGGTTTCCGCAACATCGATTCCGGTTTCTCGTTCATCGCCCGGCCGAGCGGCATCTCCTGGCTGCACCAGGTGCGGCCGCACGCCACCTTCAACCGCTTCTGGAACTTCAGCGGCTTCCAGGAGAGCTCGTTCCTGCACATCGACAACGACCTGGAGTTTGCCGACAGCTCCCTCGTCAAGACCGCCTGGAACGTCACGGGCGAAGGCGTGACCGAGCCCTTCGAGATCTCGCAGGGCGTGATCGTGCCGGCCGGCGTCTACGACCACCACGAGGCGCAACTGGCCTACGAGTCGAACCGCGGGGCGCCGTTCAGCCTCGGCGTGCGCGTCCGCGCCGGCGGGTTCTTCGGCGGCCGGCGCGCCGCGGTCGGGCCGACGCTCCGGGTGCGCTCGGGCGACCGCTTCAACGCCTCCCTGCAGTGGAGCCGGAACGACGTGGATCTGCCGGGCGGCCAGTTCATCGCGAACCTCACCAGCGCCCGCGTCGCCGTCAACTTCTCGCCGCGGCGCTTCTTCATGGCCCTCGTGCAGTACAACGACGCGGCGGACCTCTGGTCGGCCAACCTGCGCGTGGGGCTGCTCGGGCAGGCCAACACCGGGCTCTTCATCGTCTACAACGACACGCGCGGCCTGCACGACGCGATACCCGTCGGCGGCGGCCGGAGCCTGATCCTCAAGTTCAGCCGGCTGTTCGACCTGCTGGACTGAACGGGACCGGCTGGAACCGGAACTAGAGCTGGAGCGGCGGGCGGCGGTCCGCGAAGCCGGTCAGGCCCTCATAGGCGTGGGCGAGCTGGAGCGCCGCGAAGTCGCACCTCGGCGGGGCGACGATCTGGATGCCGAGCGGGAGCCCGTCGGGAGTGAAGCCGGCCGGCACGGAGATCGCCGGGCAGCCGGTCACCGTGATCAGGTAGCAGGCCGCCATCCAGTCGATGTACGTCGCGAGCCGGACGCCGTTGATCTCGCGCACCCAGTCGGTGTCGACGGAGAACGGCGCGACCTGCGTGGCGGGACAGACCAGGTAGTCGAAGCGGCCGAAGAAGTCGACCACGCGGTCGAACAGGGCGGCCTGCCGCACCTCGGCGCGCGTCACGTCCATCCCGCTCAGGGCCAGGCCCTGCTCCGTGTTCCAGACGACGGTGTCCTTCAGCGACGCCCGGTGCTCGCGGAGGTGCCGCTCGTGGGTCCGCGCGAAGGCGAACGCGCGCAGCGTCCGGAACGTCTCGTCGGCGCCGCGCAGGTCGGGCTCCGCCTCCTCGACCGTGCAGCCGAGCTCGGCGAAGCGGGCGGCCGCCCTGCCGCAGACGTCGAGCACCGCCGGCTCCACCGGACAGCCGCCGGGCGTCGGGCTCCAGGCGACGCGCGCGCCCTCGAAGCCGCGCTCGAGCGGCTCGCGGAACCGGGCGCCCGGCGTCTCGCTCGAGTGCGGCACGCGGCGGTCGGGACCTGCCATGACCGAGAGCAGCAGGGCCGCGTCGGCGACGTGCCGCGCGATCGGGCCGGCGACGTCCAGGGCATCGAACAGCACGGCGCGGGGCCACATCGGGACCCGCCCCGGCGACGTGCGGAAGCCGACCACGTTGCACCACGACGCCGGGTTGCGGAGCGAGCCGCCCACGTCTGTGCCGTCCGCGAGCGGCAGCATGCCGCACGCCACGGCGACGGCGGCACCGCCGCTGCTCCCGCCGCAGGTGCGGTCCGGCGCCCAGGGGTTGCGGGTGGCGCCGAAGACCCGGTTGAAGGTCTGCGAGCCGGCGGCGAACTCCGGCGTGTTGGTCTTGCCGACGACGATGGCGCCCGCGGCCCGCAGGCGCTCGACGTAGAGCGCGTCCTCGGCAGGCACGAAGTCGCGGTAGAGCGGCGACCCGAACGTGGTGCGGATGCCGCGGGTCGGCGTCACGTCCTTGACGGCGATCGGCAGCCCGTGCAGCGGCCCGGCCGGCTCGCCGCGGGCCAGCGCGGCGTCGGCGGCCCGCGCGCCCTCGAGGGCGGCTTCCGGGAGCAGGGTGACGATGGCGTTCACCCGCGGGTTCAGCGCCTCGATGCGCGCGAGGAAGCGGCGCATGAGCTCCTCGGCGCCGAGCTCGCGCGCGCCCAGCCGGCGGACGAGCTCGCGCGCCGGGACGCGGACGAGGTCGGCGTCGCCGCCAGGTGCCCCGGGCATGGGGCTCAGCGGTGCCCGAGCACCGGATGGGGCACGTAGGGCTCCTCGAGCAGCCGGCACTCGTCGTCGTCGAGGGTGATGTCGAGCGCGGCGACGAGCGTATCGAGGTGCTCGAGCTGCGTCGTCCCGACGATGGGCGCGGTCACGCCCGGCTGGCGGAGAATCCAGGCCAGCGCGAGCTGGGCGGGCGTCGCGCCGCGCCGCCGCGCCAGCTCGACGAGCCGCTCCACCACGCGGAAGTCCGACTCCGCGTAGTACAGGTCGTGGGCGTACTCGTCGGTCTGGGCGCGCAGCGTCTCGCCGCCCCGCGCGCCTTCGCCGCCCGCGGGCCGCACGCGGTTGCCGGCCAGGAAGCCGCGCGCCAGCGGGCTCCACGGAATGACGCCGATGCCCTCGGCCCGGCAGAGCCGCAGCATCTCGCGCTCTTCCTCGCGGTAGACGAGGTTGTAGTGGTTCTGCATCGCGACGAAGCGCGTCCAGCCGCGGCGCTCCGCCACGTGCAGCATGCGCGCGAACTGCCAGGCGTACATGCTCGAGGCCCCGATGTAGCGGGCCTTGCCGGCCCGCACGATGTCGTCGAGCGCCTCGAGCGTCTCCTCGATCGGCGTGTCCGGATCGAAGCGATGGATCTGGTAGAGGTCGACGTGGTCGGTCCCGAGCCGCCGCAGCGACGCATCGATCGACTCGAACAGGTGCTTCCGGGACAGCCCGCCGTCGTTCGGCCCCTCGCCCATGGGGAAGAACGCCTTGGTGGCGACGACCGCCTGGTCGCGCGTCGTGAACTCGCGCAGGGCGCGACCCAGGATTTCCTCGCTGACGCCGCGCGAGTACATGTCGGCCGTGTCGAAGAAGTTGATGCCGGCCTCGACGGCGCGGCGGATGAACGGGCGGCTGGCGTCCTCGCCCAGCACCCACGGGCGCCAGGCCGGCGAGCCGAAGGTCATCGTGCCGAGGCAGAGACGGGAGACGCGCAGGCCGGTCCGGCCGAGGTTGACGTACTGCATCGGGTCGGGCGCGGACCGGCGTCGGCTCAGGGCACCGTGTGGTAGTGGCCGTGCACCGGGTCCCAGACCTGCCGCGGGCCGGAGCCGCCGCCGTTGGTGAAGGTGTAGACGATGAAGCCCGCCAGGGCGATGGCTACCGCGATGACGGCGTACGACGCGGTGCGCGACCAGCGCTCGGTCTTGCCCGCGCAGCACTGCTTGAACTTGCGCCCGCTGCCGCACGGGCACGGATCGTTCCGGCCGACCTTGCCTGCCATGCTGCCCGTCCTGCCGCCAGTATACTGCCGGGACGCCGGCAGCGACACCCCGGCGGGAAGGACGCCCCATGATCACCGACAGCGCACTCGTCGCCCTGGCCGGCCTGGTGGCCGTCGTCGCGCTCCTGTTCCTGCTGATCACCCACTTCAAGTGGCACGTCTTCCTCGCACTGCTCGTGCCGGTCGTGCTGTTCGCGCTGATCCCGGGCATCGACCGGCAGGCGTTCATCGACGCGTTCGAGCAGGGATTCGGGCGCACCATCCAGGGCATCGCGGTCGTGATCGTGCTCGGCTCGGTGCTGGCCGAGGCGCTCAAGCACACCGGCGGCATCGAGCGCATCACGGCCTCCATGATCCGCTGGGTCGGCGAGGCGCGCATGCCGCTGGCGCTGACGCTGAGCGGCTTCGTCATCGGTCTCGCGATCTTCTCCGACGTCGGCTATCTCATCCTCAACCCGCTGGTGCATTCCGCGGCGCTGTCGAGCGGCCTGAACATGAGCGTGATGGCGACGGGACTGGTCGGCGCGATGCAGCTCACCCACGCCATGGTGCCGCCGACGCCCGGGCCGCTGGCCGCGGTCGCGCTGGTCGGCGCCGACATCGGCCGCATCATCCTGTACGGGGGCATCGTCACGCTGATCGCCTCGCTGGCCGGCTGGGTCTACGCGCGCACCGTCGGCCCGTACATCGAGTCGCCGCCGTCGCGCGAGTTCGTCGGCCAGTCGTTCATCGACCAGGGACGCGAGGCGGAGCTGCCGCCGACCTGGCGGGCCTACGCCCCGATTCTCATCCCCCTCGGTCTCATCGCTGGTCAGAGCGTGACCGCGTTCGCCCTGCCGGCCGAGCACGTCGTCAACCGCGCCATGCTCTATCTCGGGTGGCCGGTCGTCGCGCTCGGCATCGGCATCCTCCTGGCCTACGGCAACACGCGAGCCGATCAGCGCGAGGCGCGGACGGCAACGTGGATCGAGGACGCGCTGCGGGCGTCGGCGATGATCATCATGGTGACCGGCCTCGGCGGCGCGCTCAGCCAGATCCTGCGCGCGACCCCGGCGGTCGACGCCATCGCCGGCGCGGTGGCCGCGACGGGGCTGCCGGCCATCTTCCTGCCGTTCGTGCTGGGGGTCGCCGGGAACATGATCACCGGCTCGACGACGGTCGGCGTGATCACCGCCGCGTCGGTCGCCGCGCCGATGATGGACACGCTGGGGCTGAGCCCCGAGGCGACGATGCTGGCGGGCGCGGCCGGCTCGATGATCATCAAGTACGTGAACTCCAGCTACTTCTGGGTCTGCA
>CAYGCV010000165.1:0-9593 GCA_964348425.1 uncultured Vicinamibacteraceae bacterium
CTCTACGAGACGTTCAACGGCGCGTTCGGCGTCGGCCAGGCCCTGATCAACATGCACCCCGTCGACCCGGTCTCACCTGAAACACGGCGCGCACGGCGCGCCTCGGCGGAAGCGGCGCGGGGCTATGGGTTCCCCCGCAAGCGGACGCCGGGGGGTTCGGGGCGCAGCCCCGTCTGATTTAGAACGCCAGGTTGGCGCCGACGTAGAAGCGCTGCACGGTGGCGTAGAGGGGGCTGCCCCGCAGCGTGAAGACGCGATAGTCCAGGCGCACGCCGATCGGTCCGGCCAGCGGCACCTTCAGGCCCCCGCCCGCGTTCGTCCCGAGGTTGGTCTTCTTGCGTTCCGCAAGCTGCTCCTGGTAGAGCCCGCCGCCGGCCGTGGCGTAGGCCTGCACGCCGGCGAAGCGGGGCGTCTGCGCCTGGATGTTGAACATGGCCGAACGCAGCGACGGCGCCCCGGCCGAGGCATCCGCGCCGGTGTCGGAGAACTCGAACTCGAACCCCACGAACAGCAGCGACACGCTCACCGCGACGCCCCGCGCCGGGCGGTTGGCAGGTGTGAGCGTGGAGCCGACGAAGGCGGTCAGATCGGCCGCCGCGTCGCGGGCGACCAGGATGAACAGCAGCGCGAGTGACAGGGGCAGGGTGCGTCGCATGGCCACCGCGCACTGTACTCCTGAAGCGGAGCCGGGTCCAAGGCGCCGGGATGCGGTGTGATAGAGTCCGGCACGTCATGAGCGCGGGGGCGACGGAGCCGTGGATCTGGCGGACCGGGTGCTAGCCGGTGAGCCCCGAGCGCTCGCGCGCGCCATCTCCCTGGTCGAGAACGATCCGGCCGCGGCCCCCGCGCTCATGCGGCGGCTGTTCGGCCGGACCGGACAGGCCCGCGTGATCGGCGTGACCGGCGCCCCGGGCGTCGGCAAGAGCACGCTGGTCGACGGGTTGGCCGCCGAGTACCGGCGGCTCGGCCGCACCGTCGGGATCCTGGCCATCGATCCCAGCAGCCCGTTCAGCGGCGGCGCCATTCTCGGCGACCGGATCCGGATGCAGCGCCACACGCTCGACGACGGGGTGTACCTGCGGAGCCTGGCGACCCACGGACATCTGGGCGGCGTCTCGCACGCCACGAGCGACGCCGCGCTCATCCTCGACGCCGCGGGCCGGGACGTCGTGCTGATCGAGACGGTGGGCGTCGGTCAGGGGGAGGTCGACATCGCCAGGACCGCGGACGTGTCCATCGTGGTCACGATTCCGGATGCCGGCGACGACGTGCAGGCGATGAAGGCCGGCATCATGGAGATCGCCGACGTCTTCGTCGTCAACAAGGCCGACCGACCAGGCGCCGACCGCACCGCCGGCGAGATCGAGGCGATGCTCGCCCTGCGCGAGTTCGGCGCCGGCGCCTGGCGTCCGCCGGTCCTCAAGACCCAGGCCACCAGCGGCGGGGGCGTCGCGGCGGTGATCGACGCGGTCGGGCAGTTCGCGGCGGCGCACGGCGAGTCGCGCGAGCGCCGCCGCGCGCGCGCCCGGTTCCGGCTGACCGGGCTGCTGCAGCGGACGTTCATCGACCGGCTGGAGCAGCGGGAGGACACCCGCGCGCTGCTCGCGGACGCCGTCGACAGCATTGCCGCCGGCGCGCTCGATCCGTACGCGGCGGCCGACGACATCATGGAGCGCGTCTCATGAAAGCAGTGCTCGACCACGTCGGTATCGCCGTGGAGAGCGTCGAGGGGGCTCTCGCCTTCTATCGCGACGCCCTGGGGCTGGAAGTGGAGCTCAGCGAGGAGGTGGCGTCGCAGCACGTGCGCGCGCACTTCATCGCGGTCGGCGGCGCCGCGCTGGAGCTGCTCGAGGCCACGTCGGACGCGTCGCCGATCGCGCGCTTCATCGCCCGCCGCGGCCCCGGCCTGCACCACGTCACCCTGCGCGTCGACGACCTGGCCGCGGCGCTCGCGCGCCTGAAGGCCCGCGGCGCGCGGCTCATCGACGAGACGCCGCGGCCCGGGGCCGAGGGGGCGCTCGTGGCGTTCATCCACCCGGCGAGCGCGCACGGGGTGCTCGTCGAGCTGAAGCAGGCGGCGGACGATGCCTGAGCGGCCGGTTCGCATCGGTGTCATCGGGGGCAGCGGCCTGTACGACATGGCGACGCTCACCGCCCGCGAGGAGGTGGCCGTGTCGACGCCGTTCGGCGATCCCTCGGCGCCGCTCGTGGTCGGATCGCTGGCCGGGCAGCGCGTGGCGTTTCTCGCCCGTCACGGCGTGGGCCACCGGCTCCTGCCCTCGGAGCTGAACTTCCGGGCGAACCTGTTCGCCATGAAGACGCTGGGCGTCGAGTGGATCCTGTCGGCCAGCGCGGTCGGCAGCCTGCAGGAGCAGTACCGGCCCCTCGACATCGTGATCCCCGATCAGTTCCTCGACCGCACGCGCGGCCGGGCGAGCACGTTCTTCGGACGCGGGCTCGTGGCCCACATCACGTTCGCGCACCCCGTCTGCCGCAAGCTGACCGGGATCGTCTCCGAGTCGGCGCGGACGACCGGCGCGCGGGTCCACGACGGCGGTACCTACGTCTGCATGGAAGGGCCGCAGTTCTCGACGCTGGCCGAGTCCCGGCTGTATCGATCGTGGGGGATGGACATCATCGGCATGACGAACCTCCAGGAGGCGAAGCTCGCGCGCGAGGCCGAGATCTGCTACGCGACGCTCGCGCTCGTGACCGACTACGACTGCTGGCATCCGGACCACGACCAGGTCACGGTCGAGATGATCGTGGGCAACCTGATCCGCAACGCCGAGACCGCGCAGGCCGTCGTCGAGGCCGTCGTCGAGCGGCTGCCGGTGGACCGGACCTGCGAGTGCGCCACTGCGCTGGCTTCTTCGATCATCACCCGCCCGGAGGCCATCCCGCCCGCGACGAGAGAGCAGCTCGCGCCGCTCGTCTCCAAGTACCTGGACTGACCGATGCGCCCCGTGCTCACCGTGGGCTCCGTCGCGTTCGACTCGCTCGAGACGCCGTTCGGCGCGGCGTCGCGCATCGTCGGCGGCGCGGCCACCTACTTCAGCCTCGCCGCCGCGTACTTCACCCGCGTGCGGCTGGTGGCGGTCGTCGGCGACGATTTCGGACCCGAGCACCTGCGGGTCTTCGAGGGCCGGCGCATCGATCTGGCCGGGCTGCAGCGCGTGCCGGGCGAGACGTTTCGCTGGAGGGGCGCGTACAGCACCGATCTCGCCACGCGCCGGAGCGTCTACACCCACCTGAACGTGTTCAACGATTTTCGCCCGCGGATCCCCGACCCGTTTCGCGACAGCGCGTTCGTGTTCCTGGCGAACATCCACCCGGCGCTGCAGACCGAGGTGCTCGGGCAGGTCGCGGCGCCGGACTTCGTCGCGCTCGACACGATGAACTATTGGATCGAGGAGACGCCCGACGAGCTGCGGCGCGTGTTGCGACGCGTGCACGTGCTCGTCATCAACGACGAGGAGGCGCGGCAGTTGAGCGGGGAGCACAATCTCGTCCGGGCCGCGCGGGCCATCCGGCGGCTCGGGCCGGAGCGGGTGGTGATCAAGCGCGGCGAGCACGGCGTGCTGATGACGCGGGGCGACGGCTTCTTCGCCGCGCCGGCCATGCCGCTCGAGACGGTGCGCGATCCCACCGGCGCCGGCGACACGTTCGCGGGCGGGTTCGTCGGCTACCTGGCCAACGCTGGGGCATTCTCGGACGCGGTCGTGACGCAGGCGGTCATCGCCGGCAGCACGCTGGCGTCGTTCACCGTCGAGGACTTCGGCGTCGAGCGCCTGCTGCGGCTGCGCGACGACGAGGTGCGGAGCCGGTTCATGGAGTTCAGCCGGCTCACGCACTTCGACGCGCTATAGTTTCCGCCAGGGACCATGGCGCGGCCGCAAACCGGACCAAACGCCTTCGCCGCGAGCCCCCTGCTCGTCTGTGCGGCGGCCTGGGCGCTGCCCGGCGCCGGACACCTGCTGCTGGGACGCCGCCGCACCGGATGGATCCTGCTCGCCGCGCTGCCGCTGATGTTCGCCATCGGCCTGGGGCTGCACGGCCGGCTGTTCCCGTTCGACACGGGGCAGCCGCTGGTGACGCTGCAGGCCCTGGCCGAGCTGGGGATGGGCGTGCCGTACGTGTGCGCGCGGCTGCTGGGGTGGGCGGAGGGCCGCGTGGTGGCCGCGACGTACGAGCACGGCAACACGTTCCTGGTCGTGGCCGGCCTGCTGAACGTCCTGGTGGTGCTCGATGCCTACGACATCGCCCGCGGACGCAAGTGATCGGGCTCCGCTGACATGGCCAGCCACTTCCTGCTGATGGTGCTGTTCGCGGGCTTCGTCTCGCTCGTCTTCGCGCTGCTGATGCGTGACGACCCCCGCGAGCAGGTCAGGTTCGGCGCCCTGCTGTGGGCGGCGTTCGCCGGCATCGGCGTGCTGCTGGGCTGGCTGATGTATCCGCTCCCGCTCTGACGCCCCGCGGGCTGCCGGCGGCCGCGCGCGGGCGTGCAGTATAGTGCTTTCGTATGGACAACGTTACCGTCACGGACGCCCCGTCAGCGGGCGTCGTCCTCGTCACCGTCACACGCCCGAAGGTTCTGAACGCGCTGAACGCGGCCACCATCACCGAGCTGCTGGCAGCGTTCGAGCGGCTCCGGGACGATGCCGCGGTCCGCGCGGTCGTCCTGACCGGTGCGGGCGAGCGCGCGTTCGTGGCGGGCGCGGACATCGCCGAGCTCGCCCGGTTGGGGCCCGCCGAGGCGCGCGAGGTGGCGCGCCGGGGCCAGGCCCTGTGCGCGCTCATCGCCGGTTGCGGCAAGCCGGTCATCGCGGCCATCAACGGCTTTGCGCTCGGCGGCGGCTGCGAGCTCGCCATGGCCTGCACCCTGCGCGTGGCCGCCGACACGGCGCGCATCGGCCAGCCCGAGATCAACCTCGGGATCATTCCGGGATACGGCGGCACCCAGCGGCTGCCGCGACTGATCGGGGCGGGGCCCGCGCTCGAGATCCTGCTCACCGGCAACCCGGTCTCGGCCGAGGAGGCGCGCCGTCTCGGCCTGGTGAACCGGGTGGTGCCCGCGGCCCGGCTGCTGGACGAGGCCCGCGAGCTGGCCGCCGAGCTGGCCGCCAAGCCGCCCGTCGCCGTCAGGTACATCCTGGACGCCGTGCGGTGCGGGACCCAGATGTCGCTCGACGAGGGCTGCGACCACGAGGCGGCGCTCTTCGGCGTGGTGGCCGCGACGGAGGACAAGCAGGAGGGAACGCAGGCGTTTCTCGAGAAGCGCCGGCCGGCGTTCAAGGGGCGGTGAAGGACCTGCCGGCGCGCTCGGCCCGCGGCGCCGCGGAGGCGAGCCGCCTGCGCGTGGCGCTGGTCGTGTCCGGGTATCACGAGGTCGTGACGGGACCGCTCCGGGACGGCGCGGTCGCCGCGCTGACGCGGGCCGGCGTCCGCGGCGACCGGGTCGTCGTGCTCTCCGTCCCGGGGGCGTTCGAGATCCCGTTCGTCGCCCGCGAGGCGGCGGCGACCGGCGAGTTCGACGCGGTCGTCTGTCTCGGCTGCGTCATCCGCGGCGAGACGCCGCACTTCGACTACATCGCCTCGGCCGTGGCCCACGGCATCACGGCCGCGTCGCAGGCCACGCGCGTGCCGATGACCTTCGGGGTGCTCACGACGAATTCCCGGGACGAGGCGCTGGCGCGGGCGGGTCCGGACGAGACCAACAAGGGCTGGGAGGCGGCGATGGCCGCCGTCCAGCTCGCGGCGGTCAGGCAGCGGCTGAGCCGGCTGGGCGGCACCGGGTCCGACCCGTGACGGCCGCACGGATCGGGCCGGAACGGCACCGGGGCCGCGAGGCGGCGCTGCAGCTCCTGTATCAGTGGGAGGTCGGCTGGGCCGGCCCGCACGGGCCCGAGGAGGCGGCCCGGGCCTTCTGGGCGTGTCATCCCGCCCCGACGCCGCGCCGCGGCTTCGCCACCGCGCTGGTCGAGGGGACGACGACGCATCTCGACACCATCGACTCGCTCCTGGCAGCCAACGCGCGCAACTGGCGGCTGGCCCGCATGGCCGTGGTGGATCGGCTGATCATGCGCATGGCGATCTACGAGCTCGTGTACACGGACACGCCGACCGCCGTCGTCATCGACGAGGCGCTCGAGCTGGCCAAGACGTTCAGCGCCGGCGAGGCGGTGGCGTTCATCAACGGCGTGCTCGACGGGGTCTCCCGCCAGATCGCGCGCGACCTGCCGGCCCGGTGACGACCGCATGAGCCACGAACGGGAGACGGATCAGCGCCGGCAGCGGCGCGAGAACCTGGACCGGCTGCGGGCGCTGGGGGTGGAGCCGTATCCGCATCGGTTCGCCGCGACCGACACGGTATCGGCCCTGGTCGAGTCCTACGGCGACGCCGACGGGGCGACCCTCGATGCACGCCGCGTGCAGACGGCGGCTGCGGGCCGGGTGCTGGCGGTCCGCAGCTTCGGCAAGGCCAACTTCCTCGTCATCTCGGACGGCAGGCAGCGCATCCAGGTGTACGTGCGCCAGGATTCCGTCTCCGAGCGCGACTTTCGCCTCTTCGCCCTGCTCGACCTCGGCGACCTCGTCGGGGCGGCCGGCCGCGTCTTTCGCACGCGGACGGACGAGCTCACGATCCGGGCCGAGCGGCTCGAGTTCCTCGCCAAGTGCTTCGTGCCGTTGCCGGAGAAGTGGCACGGGCTCACCGACGTCGAGACCCGCTACCGGCAGCGCTACCTCGACCTGATCGTCAACCCGGACGCGCGCCGCGTGTTCGAGACGCGCGCCCGGACGCTGGCCGCCATCCGCCGCTTTCTCGACGCGCGCGGCTACCTCGAGGTCGAGACGCCGATGATGCAGCCGCTGGCCGGCGGCGCGCTCGCGAGGCCGTTCGCCACGCATCACAACGCGCTCGACCTGCCGCTCTACCTGCGCATCGCGCCGGAGCTGTACCTCAAGCGGCTGGTCGTCGGCGGCATGGAGCGGGTCTACGAGATCAACCGCAACTTCCGCAACGAGGGGATCTCGACCCGGCACAACCCCGAGTTCACGATGCTGGAGTTCTACGAGGCGTACAGCGACTACCGTGCGTTGATGACGCTGACCGAGGAGCTGCTCGGCGCGGTCGCCGGCGAGGTGCTGCAGGGGGAGGCGTGCAGCTACGGCGGCGCGACGATCTCCTGGAGCGCGCCCTTCGCCAGGCGGCCCTTGCGGACCGCCGTCCGCGACGCGATCGCCGAGCGGCTGGGCCGCGAGGTATCCGAGGGAGACCTGCGCGAGCGGGAGACGGCGGCGGGGCTGGCCCGCGAGCTGGGGGTCGAGGTCACGGCCGGCGCGGGCGCAGGCCGCATCACCTTCGAGCTGTTCGAGGCGCTGTGCGAGGCGACGCTCGTGCAGCCGACCTTCGTCCACGATTTTCCGACCGAGGTGTCGCCGTTGTCGAAGCAGCGGGCCGACGATCCCGAGACGGTGGAGCGCTTCGAGCTGTACGTCGCGGGCATGGAGATCGCCAACGCCTTCAGCGAGCTGAACGACCCGCGGGAGCAGCGCCGGCGCTTCGAGGCGCAGCTCGCGGCGCGCGCGGGCGGCGACGACGAGGCGCACGCCCTCGACGAGGACTACGTCCGGGCGCTCGAGCACGGCCTGCCGCCCACGGCCGGCGAGGGGATCGGGATCGACCGCCTGGTCATGCTACTGACCGCCAGCCCGTCGATTCGCGACGTGATCCTGTTTCCGCTAATGCGGCCGACGAGGGCCGAGTAGCGATGACAGCGCCGTTCGAGCTGTACGTGGCCACGCGCTACCTGGTGGCGCGCCGCAAGCAGGCGTTCATCTCCCTGATCTCCCTGATCTCGACGCTGGGCGTGACGCTCGGCGTGATGGCGCTGGTGGTGGCCCTGGCGCTGATGACCGGCATGCAGCGGGAGCTCCGCGACCGCATCACTGGCTCGGAAGCCCACGTCTACGTGTGGAACGTGGCCGAGGGGGGGTTCGACGACTACCGGGCCGAGGCCAGGCGGCTCGGCGAGCTGCCCCGCGTGCAGGCCGCGGCGCCGTCGGTGCTCGGCAAGGCGCTGGCCACGACCCGCAGCGGCGAGGCGTTCATCACGGTCAAGGGGATCGATCCCGGCCTCGAACGGCACGTGACCGAGGTAGCCGACGCGGTCGAGCGCGGCAGCCTGTTCGATCTCGAACGGCTCGCGGCCGACGATCCGGTGCTGGGCGGGCTGGTGCTCGGCGAGGGGGTCGCCGCGCAGCTCGGCGCCTTCGTCGGCGACGAGGTGACGCTGATCACCGAGCACGGCACGCTGTCCCCCCTGGGCATGATGCCGCGCCCGCGGCGCATGCGCGTGGTCGGGATCTTCCGTCTCGGCCTGTACACCTACGACAACGCGTACGGCTTCGTCACCCTGGACGTGGCCCAGCGGCTGCTGAACAAGGACCGCATCGAGCTGATGGAGCTGCGCATCGACGACATCTACGAGTCGCACGCCGTCGCCGCGCAGGTGGCCGACGCGCTCGGGCCGGGCTACGTCACCGAGGACTGGTCGCAACTGAATCAGTCGCTCTTCTCGGCCCTGTGGCTCGAGAAGATGGCCATCTCGATCACCATCGGCCTCATCGTCATGGTCGCGGCCCTGAACATCGTGGCCTCGCTGGTGCTGCTCGTGATGGAGAAGGGCCGCGACATCGCCATCCTGAAGACGATGGGCGCCGCGCCGGGCAGGATCATGCGGATATTCATGCTGCAGGGCAGCATCATCGGCGCCGTCGGGACCGCCGTCGGCGCGGGCGCGGGGTACGCCCTGGCGACGCTGCTGGATCGCTATCGGGTGATTCGTCTCGACGCCGAGGTGTACGACCTCTCGTACGTGCCCTTCACCGTCGACACGTTCGACTTCGTGCTGGTGATCGTGTCGGCGCTGGCCATCTGCTTCGGCGCCACGATCTATCCCGCCCGCCAGGCGTCGCGTCTGGACCCGGCCGAGGCGCTGAGGTATCAGTGACGGCCGGCGCCCGCGGCTTCCTGGAGATCGCCGGTCTCGCCAAGTCGTATACGGCGGCCGGGAGGCGGCTCGAGGTGCTGCGGGAGCTCGAGCTGACGGTCGCGGCCGGCGAGATGGTCGCGATCGTGGGGACGTCCGGCGTGGGGAAGAGCACCCTGATGCACGTCGTCGGCGGCCTCGACCGCGTCGACGGCGGGTGCGTGCGGGTGGGCGGGACGGAGGTCACGGGACTGCCGGACGCGGAGCTGGTGCGGTTTCGGAACCGCCACATCGGGTTCGTGTTCCAGTTCCACCACCTGCTGCCGGAGTTCAGCGCGCTCGAGAACGCCGCGATGCCGCTGCGCATCGCCCGCGTGCCGCCGGTCGAGGCCGGCGCGCGAGCGCGGTCCCTGCTGGAGCAGGTCGGCCTGGCGGACCGCCTGAGCCATCGTCCGGGCATGCTCTCGGGCGGCGAGCAGCAGCGCGTGGCGGTGGCCCGGGCGCTCGTCATGCAGCCGTCGCTGCTCCTGGCCGACGAGCCGACCGGCGACCTGGACGAGGAAACGGGGGCGGCGCTGCAGCGGCTCCTGCGGGACATGC
>CAYGCV010000166.1:0-9559 GCA_964348425.1 uncultured Vicinamibacteraceae bacterium
CGCCGAACTCCTGCCGGCCGGTGTCGAGCTTGCTGCCCACGACGGTCACGTCCTCGGAGAAGCTGGCGAACTGCAGCACGGCGTCCAGCGCGGCGCCGTCCGGCGCCACCACGGCGACGCCGTCCCGCTGCGCCGTCTCGAAGCCGGAAAGGCTGAAGGAGACCGAGTAGCCGCCCGCCGGCAGTCCGTCGAGGACGTAGCGTCCTTCGCCGTCGGTGACGGCCACGCGCGACCCGCCCGCGAGCCCGGGGGCGGCCGCCTCGACGGTCACGCCAGGCAGCACGCCGCCGGTCTGGTCGGTCACCGTGCCGGAGATGGCCAGGTCCTGCGCCAGGGCCGAGAGCGGCAGGGCCAGCAGGCAGGCCGTGAATGAGAGTCCGAGCTTCAGCATGGAGTCGTTCCTTCACTGCGACGTATTCGGCAGGCGCGCTGCCCGGCGCCGCGTTCGCCGGCCGGTGCCGGTGAACAGGACGCCGCCGCCGGCAGCGATCCCCGTTGCAAACGGTTGGACAAGGTCCGCGAGTTACCCGGCTCCAGCGGCTGGGTCGCCGCCGCGGGGATCGACGCCCCGGGCGCGCCCCACGGCGCCGAGCACGGCGTGTCGTGAGCTACGCGTGAATCGCGAACGAGCGGGAAGGAAGACTACGCGGGTGGGCCGCGCGTGGGCCGGATGCCGAGATCGGTGCGCTGTTCACGCTGCAGGCAGACGGACGGGACGGCGTGCGCGACGAGATCCGGCACAGAAGGCGCCGGAGCCCTGTCCGTCTCGACCACCGAGAGATGCCGGAAGTGACAGGCATCGCACTCGCCGTGGCCGGGCGCGTCGGGGTCGTGACTGTGCTGGGCGACGCTCGTTGTCGCGAGCGCCGCCAGCAACAGCAACGCCGCGGTAACCGCCGCCGCCCGTTTCAACAGCACCACGATCAGCCACTAGACCACAGGCGCGTGGCGACGTCAAGCACCGGGCCGCCCCGCGATGACGAAGGCCATCATCGGATTCCCGCCCACCGGATTCTGCGCAGCAGACGGCGGCGGTCAGTCGTTGGCTCTGCCCCGCCAGACGTTGTCGGCTAGCGCCACCCGCTACGGCGACGCCGACGACCGGCGCATCCAGTGCCTTCGCGACGCCGTCAAGTTCCCGCCTCGAGCGCCGAACCGGAAGGCGAAGTGTTGTCGACCAGGGCCAGATTCAGCCGGTACAGGGAGGTCTGGCGCCGCAGGAGAAACGGTGCGAAGCGCGCCGCGAGCCGGAGCGGCAGCGGGATGCGCTCGAGCAGGTCGCGATCGGCGTCGAGGAACGTCTTCGACGCCAGCAGGCGGACGCCGGCTCCCCACGATTCGATCTCCCGCGGGTCGTCGCAGCGCCAGCGGTACCAGCTCTCGCGCGGGAGGTGCCGCATCGCGTCGTGCCTGTCCTGGGACTCGACCATGCGGGTGGCCGTCGTGTCGAAGGCGATGCGGGCGCGCGGAAAGTGCTCGGCAAGCCCGACGATCGCGCGGCGCGCGTCCGCGGCGTCCAGGTAGATCAGCACCGCCTCCGCGACGAACATCCACGGCCCGCCGGTCGCCTTCACCTGCGCCATCCAGTCGGTCGCCAGGACGGACGCGGCGATCATGGTGCGCCGCGGCTCGTCGTCGAAGAAGCGCCGGCGCAGCGCGATCGTGTCCGGCAGGTCAAGGTCGAACCAGCGCAGTTGGCCGTTGTCGACGCGGTCGAAGCGCGTGTCCAGGCCGCAGCCGACCTCGACGACCGTGCCTTGCGGATGGGCCTCGAGGAAGCTCTCCACGTAGCGGTCGAACATCCGCGCGCGGAGCATGGCGCCCTTGAGGCTGCGGCCGCCCTCCCACTTCGCGAAGTCGTAGTCGAGGCTGCGCACGATGGCGGCCGCGCGCGGGTCGCGCAGCAGACCGCGCGGGTTCTGCGTCTCGCGGGCGCGTGCCAGGAGGGGGATCAGCAGCGTTTCCTGCACCGGGCCGAGATCCACCTTCATGGCAAGGACTGCCCCGCGCTACGGGGATGGGGCGCCGGACCCGGCTCGTCTACTGCGACATGCCCGTGTAGAGGAACCGCTGCGCGCGGTGGTTGCGCTGGGCCTCCGCCGTATAGAGGTTGCCCTTGCTGTCGACGGCCAGGTGGTGCAGCGCGTCGAAGTCGCCCGGCGCCTGGCCCAGCTCGCCCCACGAATCGAGCACCTCGAGCGTCTGGCGGTCGAGCACGTGTACGTGCAGGTTGGCCTGGTCGGCCACGTACATGAAGCGCTGCTCCGGGTCCGGCGAGAACGCGATGCCGGCGCAGGTCAGCGAGCGCCCCTCGAACTGGTTCACGAACACCTGCCGCTGGTAGTTGCCCTCGAGGTCGAAGACCTGGATGCGGCTGTTGTTGCGGTCGCCCACGTAGACGAGCCCGTCGTTCGACACCTCGATGGCGTGTACCGTGCCGAACCAGGGCGGGCCGTTCGGGTCGTCCGGATCGGCCTCCGGCTCCGTGTCGCTGGGCTCCTGGCCGAAGGCGGCCCACATGCGCTTGAACTCGCCCGTGTCCGCATCGAACACGATGACCCGGCGGTTGCCGTAGCCGTCGGCCACGAACACCTCGTTCGTGGGCTCGTAGACGAACATCTCCGCCGACTTGCGGACGCTGTCGGTGGTGAGGTTGTTGGTGCCCAGGTCCCGCCCCCCGATCTGCAGCAGCGGCTCACCGGTGTTGGTGAACTTCAGCAGCATGTTGTCTTCGATCTCCGACGGGGGCGTGCGGCCGGTCGGGTTGTTGCCGCCGATCCAGATGTGCCCGTTGTGGTCCGCGAACAGGCCGTGCTCGTTCCAGGGCCAGTCGTAGCCCTCGGCCTGACCGCCCCAGGCATTGACGTACGCGCCCGTGTCGTCGAACTCGATGATGGGCGGCGCCGCGTTGTCCCGATTCTCCTCGGGCACCGTGTGCGGGCGGTGCAGCACCCAGACATGGTCACGCCGGTCGACCGTCACCGAGGACACCTCGCCGGTGACCCAGTCGTTCGGAAGCGCGGGCCAGTCCGGGTCGAGCTCGAACAGCGGATAGCCGGGACCGGCCGCTTCCGGTTCCGGCATGGGCTCGTCGGCCGCACCGCCGCAGGCCGCCGCAGCCAGTGCGAGCAAGGACGCCCCAAGCAGCGTCGTCCATTTCATGTGCGTTCCTCCTTGCACGGCAGCATACCATCTGGGGCCGCGGCCGGCCCGGGGGGGAGGGCGCGGGCGCCCGCCCGGCGCGACTCGACTGCTAAACTGCGGGGCTTGCGTACCCGAGCGGTGCTCCTCGCCGTGCTCGTGCTGGCGCACGCGGCGCCCGCAAGCGCCCAGCGCGACACCGGCCGCGCGGGGCTCGGCATCGACCTGCTGGCAACCATCGACGGGCCGCCGCCGCCCGTCGCGCCGGACACCATCGCGCGCGATGCGGCGGGGCGGGTCACGATGCGGGCGGTCCGCGTCGCGACGCCGCTCCGGATCGACGGCCGGCTCGACGAGGCCGTGTACGCGGCGGTCCCGGCGATGACGGATTTCGTGCAGACCGAGCCGGCCGAGGGCCTCCCGGCCTCCGAGCGGACGGAGGTGTGGATCCTGTTCGACGCCGACAACGTGTACGTGGTGGCGCGCTGCTGGGAGAGCCGTCCCGAGCGGATGATGTTCAGCGAGATGCGGCGCGACAACACGAACATCGGCCGCAACGACAACCTCGCGTGGAGCTTCGACACGTTCTTCGACCGGCGGACCGGCTTCTTCTTCGAGGTCAACCCGATCGGCGGCCGGCTCGACGGCGAGTCGAGCAACGAGGGGCAGACGAACTTCGACTGGAATCCGGTCTGGGATCTGGCCGTCGGCCGCTTCGACGGCGGCTGGATCGTCGAGGCGGCGGTGCCGTTCAAGTCGCTGCGCTACCGGCCGGGACCGGCCCAGATCTGGGGCTTCAACATCCGCCGCACGAACGTCTGGAAGAACGAGTTCTCGTACCTGTCGCCGGTCTCGGCCGGCGTCGGACGCCTGGGGCTGCGGCCGGCGCTGGCGGCGCCGCTGGTCGGCCTCGAGGCGCCGCCCGGGGCCCGGAACCTCGAGATCAAGCCGTACGCCATCGCGGACCTGACCACCGATACCGTCGCACCGGCGCCGATCGTGAACCGGCCCGGCGGCGACATCGGGCTCGACGTCAAGTACGGGCTGACGCAGAACCTGACGGCCGACTTCACCTACAACAGCGATTTCGCGCAGGTCGAGGCGGACGAGCTGCAGGTGAACCTGACCCGCTTCAGCCTCTTCTTCCCCGAGAAGCGCGAGTTCTTTCTCGAGAATCGCCGGACGTTCGAGTTCGGCGGCGGCGGCAGCGGCGGCGACACGCCCGTTCTGTTCTACAGCCGGCGCATCGGCCTGCAGGGCAGCCGCGAGGTGCCGATCGAGGCGGGCGGGCGGATGACGGGCCGCATCGGCGGCTTCGACCTGGGGCTGCTGCACATCCGGACCGGCGCGGAAGCGGTGTCCGGGGCGCTGCCGACCGGCTTCTCGGTGGTCCGGCTCAAGCGCGACGTGCTGCGCCAGAGCAGCGTGGGCGTGCTCGTCACCGGCCGCTCCGTGGCGCTCGACGGAACCGGCGCCAACACCGCGTTCGGCGCCGACGGCGCCTTCTCGTTCTTCGAGAACCGGCTCTCGATCGACACCTACTGGGCAGGCTCGCGCGGCGGCCGGCCGGCGGGCGACGAGTCGAGCTATCGCGCCTACCTCGACTACAACGGCGACCGCTACGGCGTGACCCTCGAGCAGCTCGTCGTCGGCGACGACTTCAATTCGGAGGTCGGCTTCGTGCGGCGCGACGACATGCGCAAGAGCGCCGGGCAGTTGCGGTTCAGCCCGCGGCTGCCGGGCATCGAGTCGATCCGCAAGCTGTCCTGGAGCGGGTCGGTGGACTACTTCGAGAACCTGGCCGGCCGGCCCGAAACGCGGGAGACCGACGCCGAGTTCGGCATCGAGTTCGAGAACGGCGATCGGTTCCGGTTCATCTACACGCGCATCTACGAGTATCTGCCCGAACCGTTTCCCATCGCCCGCGGCGTCGTGCTGCCGGTCGGCGGCTACGACTTCAGCGCCGTGCGCGCCCGCATCACGTTCGGCCAGCAGCGGACGGTGTCGGGCAGCGCGCTCGTCGAGCACGGCACGTTCTACAGCGGCACCAACACCGCGCTCACCGTCACCCGGGGGCGCCTGGCGTTCACGCCGCGGTTCGCCGTCGAGCCGTCCTACTCGGTCAACCGGGTCGAGCTGCGGGAGGGAGCGTTCACGACCCACCTCGTCGGATCGCGGATCGTCTACACGGTCACGCCCAGGATGTTCACGAGCGCGCTGCTGCAGTACGACTCGGCGAGTCGCACGGCGGCCGCCAACGTCCGCCTGCGGTGGGAGTACCAGCCCGGCAGCGAGCTGTTCGTGGTCTACAACGAGCAGCGCGACACCGCGCTGCGGCGGCGGTTTCCGGAGCTGGAGAACCGGGCGCTGATCGTCAAGGTCAACCGCCTGTTCAGGTTCTAGAGGCGCAGGCCGCTGGGCGTCAGAAGCCGACCCCGGCCCCGGCGTGGAGCCGCAGCGAGCCGCGGAAATCGTGGCCGACGTCCAGGTGCACGCTGGCGAACGGAGGCAGGGTCAGAAAGACGCCGGCGCCCGCTCCCTCGAGGAACCGCGCGCCGCGCAGACTCTGTCTCACGTCGTAGGCGGCGGCCGTGTCGTAGAAGACGCGAAACCCGGCATTCCCGATCGATAGCGGCGAGCTCATCGGCAGCCGGAGCTCGACCGACGCCGCCACGAGCCGGTCGCCGACGCGTGAGCCGACCCGCCACCCGCGCAGGTTGCCGCCGCCGCCGAGCAGTGTCTGCTCGTAGGGTGGCAGCGCCGTCGACGCGCCCTCGAAGAGGACGCGCGCCGCGAGCACGGCCTGTCCCCCGACCCCCTTGAACGCCTGGGCGTCGATCCGGGGTCGGACGCTGGCCGCCGGCTGGCCGGCAACCGACATCCGCTCCACCGCGGCGCTCACTCGCACGTCATCGCGGGGGAAGGCGCCGGGCGAGAAACCGCCGTACTCCAGGCCGACCGTCAATCGCGTGAGACGGTCCGCCCGTGCACGGAACCGCACGTCCTCCCGTGCCGCTTCCACTCCCAGGCGAAGGCCCGGCGCGAGCTGACGATCCACCCCGGCCCAGAATCGCGTCCGCCGGTCGTCGGCGCCGAAGTGGGGATGGACGCGGCGCCCGTACGAGCTGCCGCCCCGCACCCGGTCGACCACGACGCCGGCAATGGGCCACTCCGCTTCGAGCCCTGCGCGCTTGTCGCCACCCCAGGTCATCGGCGTCGAGAGCCGACTCCCCCGGCCGAGAACGTCGACGAGGCTGAACCGGGCGCCGTAGGACATCCCGTAGCCTTCGTCGTATCGCACGATCGGCAGGACCATCGACTGCCGCGAAATACGGGCGAGCGCGCGGACCACGGGGTTCCCGATTGACGCCAGGGGCCGCTCCCGGACCACGATCACGAGTGCGATCCGGTCCGTTGCCGTCAGCGAGCGATAGCGCTTGCGGACCTCGACCGTCTCGAAACGACCGCTCGCTTCCAGGCGTCGCGTGACGGCTTCCGCCACGTCAGGGTCCACGACGTCACCGACCGCAACGCCGGCCACCGCCAGGACGTCGTCATCCGGGGTGGTGTGATTGCCGTGAACGCGGATATCGACCACCGTCTCCGTCGCGGCCGGTCGGCCGTGCGCGTCGAGCGCGGGGAGCGCGACCGTGGCCGCCGCGAACGCCGCGGCGGCGGCGCACCGCCCGAGCCGCCGTGCGGTCATCGAGGCGGAGCCGGGTCGACGGCGAGAATGCGACCGGCCGCCGTGGCCTCGCGATAGTTGGTGTAGGCGCGCGTGCCGCTCAACTCGAAGGCGCCAATCGCCAGCGACACGGCGGCGCCCATGTCGATCCGCTCCGGGAGCCAGACCCCTTCGAACGGCTGCCGCATCGTCATCGACACCGTCAGGTCGTCGAGCCGGAACAGCCAGCGCCCGGGCAGGAAATCGAAGCCGACGTTGTCGAACGTGTAGCGGACGATCTGGTGCTGGGCCGGATCGACCCAGAGGGTCACCAGACTGGTCTTGTCCATGGCCGCCGCTTCCTGTCCGCGCGCCCGCTCCGTATCTCCATCGCGACCGTCATCGTCAGGCTCGGTGAAGAGCCGCTCGGGGTAGTACTCGATGCGGAGGACGTCGTGTCCGTCGAGGGTCTCGCGGCCGACCAGGTAGTAATTGCCCGGCTCGAACTCGAACTCGAGGAAGTACGAGTCGGCAACGAAACGGGGCTCGATGCCGGCCCAGGCGGGATCCGAGGGCGGCAGCGGAGCGCCGTCACGCCCGGCGGCCTGCGCCTCGGGCATCGACACCCGGGCCGGCGCCCGCCGTTCCTCCTGGCGCCTCTGGTGACGCCGCTGTTCGCGCTCCAGCCACTCGGCTTCGTACCGGCGCCGGCTCGCCTCGTCGATCGTCACGCCGTCGATGCGGGTCGGGCTCCGGACGAAGAACCCGTCACGCTCGTACCAGGTGTATTCGCCGCGGAACGCCCAGAGCACGGCGCCGTCCGGTCCGGTGAGGTGCAGGCGCGACTCTTCGTCGAGGACGTACTGCAGCCGAGCCGCCGCGTTCCGCTCCCGCTGTGCCAGCACCCGCTCCATGAAGCGGTCGAGCTCGTTGCCGCTCTCGTCCTGGGCGCCGGCCGCCCCGGGTGTGGCCACGCCCGTGACCAGAGCAAGAACGGCCAGAGCCGCGCCCGGGCCGGTAACGACCGGGGCCCGGACCTCTCTCCCGCACCGTGGTTGCATCGGCTCACCCCTCCTTCGCCACTCGTTCAAGCGCGCCGGTCGCCGCGGGTGTTCGCACGGTGAAGTATCCCACCGAACTCGGTCGGATCCGGGCCGAACGACAGATTCCGCAGGGTGGTGCGACGGACGTGAGGTGAGAGCGGCGGCCCGACAGGCCGGAATCAAGCGGCACCACGAGCGTCCCCACCCCGCAGCGGACACGGGGTGGGGACGCGATGCTCCGGTGAGCGCGGTACGCCTTACGGCTGGCCGGGCGCGCCGGTGCCGGACGAGCCGACGTAGAACTGCGAGCCGTCGGGCAGCGTGATGTCGCGGGCGTTGGCGGTGTTCGAGCCGTCCTTGGCGCCGAAGCCGTCGACGACCAGCACGGTCCCGGCGGGCACCGAGTTCTTGTTGAGGCCGCGGCGGATCAGGGCGTTGGGCGCGCCGCACTCGATGGCCCAGCTCTCGACGTTGCCGTCCTCGTCCTCGACGTCGATGTGGATCCACGAGTGCGGGTTGATCCACTCGGTGCGGGTGACGGTGCCGAGGAGCTGCAGCGGCCGGTCGGCGTCGAACTCGGCCGAGAACGCGTGATGCGCGACCGCCGGCGGGGGAGCCAGCAGCAGACCCAGGCCGAGGATCGCAACAGAGATGGTAGTACGCATCGTTCTCGTCCTCCTGCTTGCTACTTGCCAACCTTCACGACGTGCTCGAGCGCCACCCGCGCCTCGGTATCCGTGCCCGTCATCAGCCGGAGGTTGCGGGCGTTGCCCTCGTGGCACGCGTATTCATACAGGATATGGCCTTCCTCCCCGCGCATGAAGGCGTTGTACGAGATGGTCCACGGCCGCGTGAACACCTGCGGGTCGGTGATGGTGGCCTCGTAGTGGATCGTGTTCTCGTCGATCAGCGTGAAGCGCTCGACGACGCGCAGCTCGTCGCTGTGGAACACGCCGTGGCCGGAGGTGAACGAGCTGGCCGGCGCGTTCTCCGCGGGCGCCCCGTGACCGACCACCCAGGTGTTCTCCGTGAAGTTGGTCACGTCGACGACGAGCGTATCGCCCTCCCAGCGGCCGCGCGAATCGCCCATCCCCAGGCGGATGTCCGACGCGACATGCGGACTGTCGCCCAGCGGGATGTAGCGGAACAGGTGGTTCCACTCGTAGAGCAGGATCACGGCTTCCGGCGTCTGCAGGAACTGGTAGGTGTTGTAGCCCACCGGGAGGTTGCCGCGCGGCACGGCCGCCGGCAGGCACTTGACGCGCGGATCGAGGTACTCGAGCTCGTCGCGCCGCGCCATGATCTCCTCGCGCCGCTCCGCGGCCCAGGTCTGGAGCGGGATCTTGCCGTCGGGCGGGTCCACGACCATCGGGCGTTCCTGGCGCGTGATGTCCGGCGCGTCGGAATGGCCCGGGAAGAACCGGAAGCGGGGGCCGAGCTCGCGCTCCTCCGGCGAACGGACCCACGCCTCGCCGCTGGCGGGGGTCTCCATCGGCGCGGCCGTGCCCGGCAGCCAGTGGCCGCGCAGGTCGGGATCGCCCCAAGGGGTGCGCTTGGGCGTGAACGCCTCGTCCTGGGCGGCCGCAACGACGGGCGCCAGGACCACCAGTGCCACCGCAACGAGCGTACAGATGGGTGCCGCGACTCTCGAGCTCATGCGGGCCTCCTTCGTTGCTCCCAGTAAATACCGCGCGCCGGGAGATGTCAATCG
>CAYGCV010000167.1:0-9469 GCA_964348425.1 uncultured Vicinamibacteraceae bacterium
CCTGCGACGCCCGCAATCACCTGCTGGGCACGACCGAGCGCTTCGACGTGATCATCGCCGACCTGTTCGTCCCGTGGCGGGCCGGCATCGGCAACCTCTACAGCCGCGAGCACTTCGACGCGGCGCGCGCGCGCCTGGCGGCCGGCGGCCTCTTCGTGCAGTGGCTGCCGCTCTACCAGTTGTCGCGGCGCGAGTTCGAGGTGGTCGCCCGCACCATGCTCGCCGTCTTCGAGCAGGTCACGCTGTGGCGCGGCCACTTCGGCGCCCAGCGGCCCGTCGTGGCGCTGGTCGGCGCCGCGGGGCCGACCACGCTCGACCCGGCCGTGATCGACCGCAACGGGCGACACCTGAGCGGCGGCCGGCCGCTGCCCCCGGCGGCGGCGCTGGCGGTGACGCTGCCGTTCTACGCGGGCAACCTGTCGGCGGCCGAGGGACTGATTCCACCCGGACCGATCCACACCGACGACCGGCCGCTCGTGGAGTACCTGGCGCCCGTCACCCAGCGGCAGGAGCGCGCCGGCGCGGCCGGCTGGTTCAACCTCGCGGAGCTGGGCGACTTTCTGCAGCGCCTCATGGAGCGCGTCCCCCCGTCGCGCGACCCGCACCTGACGCTCCTGACGGCCGCGCAACGGGACCTCGTCGTGGCGGGGCGCCACTACTACGACGGGGTGGTCGCCAGCCGGCTCGGACGCGACGCCGACGCCGATGCGCACTTCCGCGAGTTCGCGCGGCGCGTCCCGATCGCGTTCCGCCCGCCGATCGAGGAAGACGACCCGGACGCGGACGTTGTCCCGTAGGAGCCTGACGGGACGACGAGCGCGGCCTCCCCGCCGGCCCGCACGTCGACCCGAACCCGGCCCGGCGCCTGTCCGGCGCCGCCGCCGCCGCAAGTAGCACGGCCAGGGTGGCGCTTGCCAACATGCGCATCGCGTGTGTGTAATACCTTGCACAACATGACAGAAGCGACGTGAGGGTGGAGGTCGCCATGCCGCGACGAGTCAACATCATGATGGACGACGACGCGTGGCGCGTCATCGAGAAGCTGCCGCGCGGCGCCCGCAGCCGCGCCGTCAACGCGGCGATCCTGGCGTGGTCGCGCGCCGCCGCACGGCGAGACGCCGCCGCCCGCATGGACGCCTTGCGCGCACGCCTGCCTGCGGTCGGCGCCGACGAGATAGTCCGCTGGGTCCGGCAGGGTCGGGAGCAGCGGACACCGTGATCGTGGTGCCGGACGCATCGGTCCTGCTCAAGTGGCTCCTTCCCGACGGCGAGGAGCGCGACACGGACGCGGCGCTTTCGCTGCGTGACGAGGCGGTCTCGGGCGCCGTCGAGCTGGTCGTTCCCCAGCTCTGGATCTACGAGGTGGGCAACACCCTGGTGCGGCGGTTCCCGGAACAGGCTGACGCGCTGCTGGCGTCGCTGGTCGAGTTCGGCCTGACCGAGGCGGAGTTGGATTCAGGATGGCGCGGGCGGGCCGTCGCCCTTGCCGCGACGTACGGCGTCTCGTTCCACGACGCGGCGTATCATGCCACGGCGCTTGTCTGCAATGGGGTGTTCGTCACGGCGGACGAGCGATACGTCCGCCGCGCGTCGCAAGCCGGTAGGGTGGTGTCGCTGCGGCGCTGGCGCGCGCGTTGATGCGGCCACCATGATGTGACCGCGATGCGACCGCGACGTGACCGCCCTCGTCGCGGAGGGCGGTCACGTCCGGAGGTCAGGGATCCAGTCTTCTCAGGCCAGAATGTCCTTCACCACCCGGCCGGCCACGTTGGTCAGGCGGAAGTTGCGGCCCTCGTAGCGGTAGGTCAGCCGCAGGTGGTCGATGCCCAGGCAGTGGAGGACGGTCGCCTGGAGATCGTTCACGCTCACCGGGTTGCGGACGATGCGCGTGGCGAACTCGTCGGTTTCGCCGTGCGTGATGCCCGGCTTGATGCCGCCGCCCGCCATCCAGCGGGTGAAGCAGCGCGCGTAGTGGTCGCGCCCGTAGTTGTCGCCGATGTCGGCGCCGGCGCGGACCTGGCCGTACACGGTCCGCCCGAACTCGCCGCCCCAGATGACGAGCGTGTCGTCGAGCATCCCGCGCTGCTTCAGGTCCTGCACGAGCGCGGCCGACGGCTGGTCGACGTCCTGGCACTGGCGGGCGATCTGGGTCGGCAGGTTGGTGTGGTGATCCCAGCCCGCGTGGGACACGAGCACGAAGCGGACGTCGCGCTCGGCCAGCCGCCGCGCCAGCAGGCAGTTGGCCGCAAAGGTGCCGCGCCGGCGGGAGTCCGGCCCGTAGAGCTCGAACGTGCTCTCCGGCTCGTCGGACAGATCGGCCAGCTCCGGCACCGACAACTGCATGCGCGCCGCCATCTCGTACTGCGCGATGCGCGTCCCGATTTCGGGGTCGCCGGTCTCGTCGAGCTTGGACTGGTTGATCGCCGCCAGGCTGTCGAGGAACAGGCTGCGGTCGTCGCGCGTGAACCCGTCGGGATTCGACAGGTACAGCACCGGCTCCGGACCGCCCCCGAACTTCACGCCGGCCTGCCGGTTGGGCAGGAAGCCCGCGCCCCAGTAGCGCGTCAGGAAAGGTGTGCCGGTGTTGGCCGCGTTGGCCGTGGGCATGCACACGTAGGCGGGCAGGTTCCGGTTCTCGCTGCCCAGCCCGTAGGCGACCCACGAGCCCATTGTGGGCCGGCCGGACAGCGGAAACCCGGTGAACAGCTCCGTCAAGGCGGGGTCGTGATTGAGCTGGTCGGTCCAGGTGTTGACGAAGCAGAGGTCGTCGACGACCTTCGCGGTGTGCGGCAGCAGCTCGCTCACCCACGCCCCCGATTCGCCGTGCTGCGCGAACTCGAACGCCGAGGGGACGATGCGGAGCGCGCTCTGGGTCGCCGTCATGCCCGTGAGATCGAGCCCCCGGCGCACCGACTCGGGCAGCTCCTGGCCGGCCATCGCCCGCAGCCCGGGCTTGTGGTCGAACAGGTCGAGGTGCGACGGCGCCCCCGGCATGCACAGGAAGATGACCCGCCTGGCCGTGGGCGCGAAGTGCGGCAGGTCGGGCAGGCCGCCGAAGGCCTCCGATCCGGTCCGCGCCCGGACGTCCTCGCCGAGCAGCGTCGCCAGCGCCGCGAATCCGATGCCCGTGCCGCTGGCGCGCAGGAAGGACCGCCGCGTCGTCAACTGCGCGTGTTCGTCTCGCGGATCCATCATCCCTACCCCTTGGTGATGACCTCGTCCAGGTTGAGAATGAGGCTCGCCACGGCCGCGTGCGCGGCGTGATCGGCCACGTCGAGCGTCTCGTCCCGCGGATGCTCGCCCTGGCTCAGGAACTCGAGCGCCGCCTCGCGATCCGCCTGATACCGCGCACGGAAGGCGCGCAGGACCTTCAGGGTCTCCCGCAACTCGATCTCGGACGGCGCCTGCGCCGTGGCCAGACGGAACGCGAACGCGAGGCGGTCGGCGTCCGTCGGCCCGCCCTCCCTGAGCATCCGCTCGGCCAGCATGCGCGCGCCCTCCAGATACGCCACGTCGTTCATCAGGTTCAACGCCTGCAGGGGCGTGTTGGTGCGGCTGCTGCTGACTGTCGGATTGTCGCGGTCGGCGGCGTCCATGATCGACGGGGACGCCGGCGGCGTGCTGCGCCGCCAGAACGTGTACAGGCTGCGGCGGTAGAGGCTCTCGCCGTGGTCCTGCTCGTAGATGGCGCCGAATCCGCCGTCCCACACGCCCTCCGGCTGGTACGGCTTCACCGAGGGCCCGCCGAGCTTCTCCACCAGCAGCCCCGAGACCGCCAGCATCTGATCGCGCACCATCTCGGCCGGCAGGCGGAAGCGGGGCCCGCGCGCCAGCAGACGATTGTCGGCGTCGCGTTCGAGCAGCTCGGGCGTCGCGGCGGACGCCTGCCGGTAGGCCGCGCTCGTGACCATGAGCTTCTGCATGGCCTTCACGTCCCACCCGCTGCGCACGAACTCGGTGGCCAGCCAGTCCAGCAGCTCGGGATGCGACGGCAGCGCGCCCTGCACGCCGAAGTTGTCCGCGGTCTCCACCAGGCCGGTCCCGAAGAGCATCTCCCAGTAGCGGTTCACCTGGACCCGCGCGGTCAGCGGATGCGACGGATCGACCAGCCACATGGCCAGCCCCAGCCGGTCGTCGGGCGCGCCCTCGGGCGGCGGCGGCAGCCACGACGGGGTCGCCCGCTCCACCATCTCGCCGGGCCGGTCCCAGAGCCCGCGCAGGAGCAGATACGCCGGGCGCGGCTCGGGCAGCTCGCGCATGACCATCGTCGTCGGCAGCGTGTCCTCGAAGTCTTCCTTCGCCCGCCGGGCCGCCCGCAGCTCGGCCAGGACCTCGTCGACCGTCACCGGCACGCCGGCGTCCCGCAGCCTCCGGGCCTCCTGCCGCTCCGGCCGCTCGACCCAGAAGGCCGCCTCGTGCTCGAGGAAGTACGCGTCGATCTTGTCGGCCTGCGGCCGGTTGCGCCGGTCCGGCGCCAGCGCCGCGATCGCCGCCAGCGAAGCCGGCTCCGCAAGGACCGCGACGCGTTCCGGCGGCAGCGCCACCTCGTACAGCCGCACGTCCCAGATCGATCCGCGGAAGCGCTCGGGGCCCCCGCCCGCGCCGATGCGCAGGGGATCGCGCGTGGGCGAGAACGGACCGAGGTTCCGGTGCAGCACGTTCAGCTCGACGGGCCTGCCGTCGACGTAGACGCGGACACCCTCGATGTGCCGCGACCCGTCGTACGTCACCGCCACGTGCTGCCGGCCGCCCGTGACCACCGGCTCGGCCGTCTCGACGTGGCCCGCGTCCATGTCCATCCAGCCGATGCCGTCGGCGCCGACCAGGTTGACCTGCAGCCTGCCGTCCGCGAGCAGCAGGCTGAAGCCCTTGCCCCGCGCGGTGTCCAGGAGCGTCCTGGTGACGATGGGGCCGCTCGGCGCGTCGGGCTCGATCCACGCCGCCACGGTGAACGCGTTCCCGCCGCCGCGGTTGTTGGAGAAGCCGTTGGGGTCCGGGTCGTGCAGGTAGGCGTCGAGCCGCCGCCGGCCGCGGCCGCCCGCGCTCCCGCCGTCGACGTAGCGGTTGCCGTCGAAGCGGCGCTCCGCCTCGGTCGCCAGCGGGAAGTAGCCGGTCATGCCGTGCTCGAGCCGTCCGAGGACCGGACTCGCGGCGCCGAGCGACGCCTCCCATTCCCGCTGCGCCTTCGCGATGGCCGGCCGCAGCTCGGCCAGGCGCTCTGCCGCCGCCGCGATGCGCTGGTCGAATTCCTTCAGCTTCGCCTGCTGCTCCGGGTTCGGCACGTGGACTATCGGCGGCGTGTTGCCGACATGCTGCGCCAGGCCCGACTCGGGCACGCTGTTGAAGTAGGCGTAGAACTGGTAGAACTCCTTCTGGCTGATCGGATCGAACTTGTGGTCGTGGCAGCGCGCGCACGCCACCGTCAGCCCGAGCCAGACGGTGCCCGTCGTCCCGACGCGATCGACGACGGTCTCCACGAAGTACTCGTCCTCGGACGAGCCGCCTTCCGACGTCATGCGGGCGTTGCGGTTGAAGCCGCTGGCGATCTTCTGCTCCAGCGTCGCGTCCGGCAGCATGTCGCCCGCGAGCTGCTCGACGGTGAACCGATCGAACGGCATGTTCCGGTTGAAGGCGTCGATGACCCAGTCGCGCCAGGGCCACATCTCCTTCCGCTGATCGAAGTACAGGCCGTAGGTGTCGGAGTAGCGCGCCGCCGCCAGCCAGTGCACGGCCATCCGCTCGCCGTAGCGGGGCGACGCCAGCAGGCGATCGACTACCTTCTCGTACGCGTCCGGGGACTTGTCGGCGAGGAATGCGTCGACCTCGGCCGGGGTCGGCGGCAAGCCGGTCAGATCGAACGTCACCCGCCGGAGCAGCGTCGCCCGGTCGGCCGCCGGCGCGGGCCGCAGCCCTTCGCGCTCGAGTCGATCGAGGATGAACGCGTCAATCGGATTCCCGACCCAGGCAGCCTCCGCCGCCTTCGGCAGCGCCGGCCGGACGGGCGCCACGAACGACCAGTGCGGCTCGTACTGCGCACCCTGCGCGATCCAGCGCTCGAGCAGCGCCACCTCGCGCTCGCTGAGCGGCTGCTCGCCCAGCGGCATCCGCTGCTCGGGGTCGGTCGCCGTGATGCGCCGCATCAGGGCGCTGCGGTCCGGGACGCCGGGCGCGATGACCTGCAGCGGGCCGTCCGCCGCGACGGTGCGGGTCGCGTCCCGCGTCGCCGCCTCTTCCCGGTCCAGGCGCAGGTTCGCCTGCCGCGTGCCCGCATCCGGGCCGTGGCACCGGTAGCACTTCTCGAACAGGATCGGCCGGATGTCGCTATTGAACCCGACCGTCTCCGGGATGGGCTCGGCGGGTGCGACCCGGGCGAGGCCGCTCCAGGTCGAGCACAGCGCGACTGCCAGCAGGGCGCCCAGCCATCCGGCGCGCCGGATGGCTGCATTCGAGGGAAGGACGGCACGCATTTCGGCACTCCTCATTCGAGGGCACGCACTTCTTCCTCAGCAGCCGAATCGTAGCACCGGCACTCCCGGAGAGCAACGCCGGGCGCAGCTTCCATCAGATGGGGCTGCGCCCCAAGCCCCCGGCGTTCGCTTGCGGGGACCCCTTCGCCCCGCGCCGCTCCCGCCGAGGCGCGCTGTGCGCGCCTTGTCTTTCGTCTGGGCTTGGGGGCATCATGGGTGGGTCAGGCAGGAGGCATCAGATGACCAAGAGCTTTCTCGGGACGGTCGGCGTGCTGATCGCGGCGGTCGCGGCGGTTGGGCTGAGCACCGGTACCGTCGTCGTGGCGCAGGAGCAAGAGGCGTACGAGGTGCCGCGCACGCCGTGGGGGCATCCCGACTTCCAGGGCTCGTGGGAGAATCGGACGCCGACCCCGCTCGAACGCGATCCCCGCTACGGCACCCGCGAGTTCCTGACGGAGGAGGAGGCCGCGCAGCGGGCCGAGGCTCGCGGGGGGCTCCCCGACGGCGAGGAGAGCGCGATCGCGGACGATCTGGCCGTGGCCGACGTGCAGCGTTTCGCGCAGGCCGACAACATCGACCCGAACCTGCCCGGCCGGGCGCTCTCCGGCGCGGCCTACAACTCCTTCTGGAACGCGCCGGTGAGCGAGCGGCTCGCCTCCGCGCGCACGTCGCAGATCGTCGACCCGCCGGACGGCCGGCTGCCGCCCTACACGCGCGGGATCCTCGAGAAGTGGGAGGAGCGGGAGGCCGCGCGGGCCCATCGGGGCGAGGCCGACTCCTGGCTGGACCGCAACGTCATGGAGCGCTGCATCCTCAGGACCGGCCTGGCCATGGGCGAGATGAACGTCCCGAAGGACATCTACCAGACGCCGGACGCGATCACCTTCGATCTGCAGTACGGCGTGGTACGCACCATCCCGCTGGACGGCCGGCCGCACCTCGGCTCGGGCGTCAGGCAGTGGTGGGGCGACTCGCGCGGCCGCTGGGAGGGCGACACGCTGGTCGTCGAGACCACCAACTTCAACCTGCTGCAGAACGGTGGCCCGGTGATGCCGTCGCATGGCGGGATTTACGGGCACCGCCACGCGCACTATCACCTGGGCACCGGCGAGCACCTGACGATGGTCGAGCGGTTCCGGCGCACGGGCCCCGACACCATCGAGTACGCCTACACCGTCACCGACCCGACCGTGTACGTCGCGCCGTTCACCGCGGTGAACACGTGGCACATCGACCCGAACAATCCGGACGTCTTCGAGTACACCTGCCACGAGCACAACTACGGCATGGTGGGCCTGCTCAAGGGCGGCCGCGCCGACGAGCAGATCGCGATGGACGAGGCGGCCCGGGAGATCAACGAGCGCGCCCCCCAGCTCGCCGCGGAGTGGGCGGAGACCGAGGCCTGGGAGGCGCGGAACCGCTGAGCAGGCCTGAAGCGGGCTCCCCGACGAGAAGTAACGCCCCCGACACGGGGCAACTGGTAGGTAGCGCCCTCACGGGCGCCATCGTCTAATGGCCGGGCTCGGCCGAGTCCTTCAGCGCCCCTCCGGGGCGAGTTGTGACGGACGCTCGTCGGCCGAGCCTTGCGGCCAATCCGCCGTCAGTTCACGGAATGGTCGGTGACCTATCAGCCGACCCGCTCTCGCCCCGTCGACGTGTTCCCGACCCCCGCCGTCACACCGTGCCCGCCACCGGCCGGCGCCTGGTCGCCGCGGCGACGATCTTCCTCCTCAAGCTCGCGCCGGGCGTCCTCCAGCATCTGCTTTCGCTCCTCCGGCGTGTAGTGCTTCCTCATCAACTTGTCCCACGGATGGTGCCCGCTCATCGTGATCGCCCCCCTCCCTCCGTCCGGTCCCGACCCCGCGACAGCTCGGCGGGCGCGTCGGCACTCGCAGCTCCCGCATGTGCCCGTGCCGCGAACTCCTGACAGCCTTCGTATGCTCCCCTCGCAGCGCTACCCCTTTCAACAGCAACTTCGACACTGCGTTGTTCACCTGCCGTTGCTCTGATGCCGGCAGCTCGTTCCACCAAGCCTCGAACTCGTCCGTGTACTCGACCTCGCACCTCATCCCACCTCCGCCAAACATGGCCGCTTGTAGCCATGTTGCCACCGGCCAGCGGCGTCCCGTGCTTCGGTGCATCGTCTCACCGGCGTGACCGTCGACTTAGTCCGCCAGCGCCTCGACCGCGCCGCTAGTCACGTTCTGGCAGCGCACCGACCCTGATTCCCTCGTCGATTCCCACACTCCGAACGGGAATCCCCGCGACCCAGGAAGCCCTCCGCGGACCGTTCAGGCATTGGATCCCGAGCGCCGCTCGCGCGGCGGGGCGGTCACACAAGGCATCGTCGGACACCTACAATCCGCTTGTGCTGGCCACCGTCAAGGCTTGGCTCCGCCGACCCGCTCTGCGGGCTGAAGGCCTTGACACCGGCTCCGCGCACGCTCCACAACGGGCTCCTGTCCGTACGATGCCGAATCATCGATTCCGAACCACGAGCCACCGTACCGGAGCCCCGCAACCGATCAAGGGTGGCCACGTCCGCACCGACCGGCGACGGCGTGCAGGCGGGTTCCTTCGCATGCGGCCACTATCACTCTTCACGATTCTGCCGCCCTGCGGATCTCCTCGACGTTCCAGATCCGCCGCGCCAGCGTCGCGTACAGCTCCTGTCGAGCGTCAATGTCCGCGCTCCGGAATTCCTTCGGGTTGAGCCGGAAGAACGGAAGCCCCGAACGGTCGACGAAGCGACAGAAACCCGGCTCTTTCCGTTCGCACTCGTCCCGCGTCTTGATCAGGCTCAGGACCAGTAGGTTCCGCCGCGAGGGACGTCGCGCCCGGTCCTTCCATCTCTCGACGTTGGAGCACGCGCTCACGCTGCTGGCCCGACGATGCCGTCGGTGGACCACGGCGAGGACGTGGCGCTCCGGGCCGGTGGGCGGGGGCCTGCCCCCATAGGCGCTAACTTGTTAACGCCACGTGCTCCGGCGGCTGCTCGGCCC
>CAYGCV010000168.1:0-2596 GCA_964348425.1 uncultured Vicinamibacteraceae bacterium
GCTGCACACCGGCTCCGCCGTGCAGACGATCAACCGGGTCGTCGACATGTTTCCGGCGGGCCAGCAACAGCAGGTGCGATCGCAACTGGCGGCGGTGCTCGAGGGGCTGGTCTGCCAGACGCTGGTGCCCGCGGCGGACGGCGCCGGGCGGGTGGCCGCGGCGGAGGTCATGGTGGCGACGCCCGCCATCCGCAACCTGATCCGCGACGGCAAGAACCAGCAGGTGTACTCGGTGCTGCAGACGGGCCAGGACAGGCTGGGCATGCAGACGATGAACCAGTCGCTGGCGGCGCTGGTCGGCCAGGGCCGGATCGCGCTCGCCGCCGCCCTGGCCTGCTCGTCGAATCGCGACGAGCTGCAGGAGATCGTCAGGCGGTCGCGCGCGGCGGGCCGGCCGTGGCCGGCGCCGGGGGCGCCGGGTCGAGCGCGATGACGACGACTTTCCGCTACGCCGGCCGCACCCGCTCCGGCGCGCCGGTCGCGGGGGAGCGGGCCGCGGCATCGGTCGACGCCGCGGTGGAGGCGCTCCGGCGCGAGGAGATCTTCGTCACGCGGATCGACGCCGTCGAGGCGCCGCGCGCGTCGCAGCGCAGGACCGCGCGCGGCGCGCGGGCCGGGCGGCCGGTGCCGCCCAGGCGGCTGGCCGCCTTCACCCGCCAGCTCTCGGTGCTGATCGACGCCGGGTTGCCGCTGGTCGAGAGTCTCGACGTGCTCGGCGCGCAGGAGGAGGACGCAGGCTTTCGCGAGACGATCCTGGCGGTTCGCGCCCACGTCGAGGGCGGGGTGGGTCTGGCGGCGGCGCTGGCCCGCTACCCGCGCGCGTTCGACACGCTGTACGTCAACATGGTGGCGGCCGGGGAGGCCGGCGGCGTCCTCGACGTGATCCTGCAGCGGCTCGCGGCGTACATCGAGACGTCCGTCAAGCTGCGCGCGCAGGTGCGGGCCGCGCTGACCTATCCGGCGGCCGTCGTGGCCATCGCCGCGGTCGTGGTGGCGGCCGTCCTGTGGAAGGTCATTCCCGCCTTCACGTCGCTGTTCGACGGGCTGGGCGCGACGCTGCCGCTCCCGACGCGCGTGGTGATGGCCGCCAGCGACGGGCTCGCGGTGGTCGTTCCCGTGCTGCTGCTGGGGGGCGGGGCGGGCGCGCTGGGGCTGCGCCGCTTCTACCGCACGCCGCGCGGCCGGCGGCTCGTCGACGGCGCGTTGCTCGGGACGCCGGCGTTCGGGACCGTCCTGCGCAAGGTGGCGGTAGCCCGCTTCTGCCGCACGCTGGCCACGCTGCTGTCCGCCGGCGTGCCGATTCTGGATGCGCTGGAGATCACGGCCAGGACGGCCGGCAACGCCGTCGTCGAGGGCGCCGTGCTGACCGCCCGCGGCGCGATCGAGAGCGGCGAGCCGGTCTCCGCACCGCTGCGGAAGACGCGCGTCTTTCCGCTGCTGGTGATCCAGATGATCCACGTCGGCGAGACCACCGGTGCGCTCGACACGATGCTGGCCCGGATCGCGAGCTTCTACGAGGAGGAGGTCGACGCGGCGGTCGCGGCCATGCTCGCGCTGCTCGAGCCGCTCCTGATCGCCTTTCTCGGGGTCGTCGTCGGCGGCATCGTGCTGGCCATGTACCTGCCGATCTTCGATCTCATCAGCAGGATGGCCCTGTGACCGCGGCTGCCGGATCGGGCCCGGACGGGCTGCGCGCCGGCCGCCGGGCGACTCCGGTTGTCGGCTGGCCGCCACCGGCGCCGACGCGCCCCGCGGAAGCCGTCGAGCCGACCGGGCAACCACTTTATGGTGGTTGTACTTACAATGACGGAAACGCCCGCGGCCAGAGTGGCATGGCGGTTGCTTGAAGAAGGGGCAGAGGGAACATGCGGAATACCAGGGGTTTCACGCTGATCGAGCTTCTCATCGTCGTGGCCATCATCGGGGTGATCGCGGCCACGGCCGTGCCCGGGCTGCTGCGGGCGCGCATGGCAGGGAATGAGGCGTCGGCCATCGGCTCGCTGCGGGCGATCAACGGCGCGCAGTCGACGTACGCCGCCAGTTGCGGGAGCGGCTTCTACGCGCCCTCGCTGGCCGTGCTCGCGACGCCGCCTGCCGTGCTGGGGGGCGACGGGTTCATCGGCCCCGACCTGGGCGCGGACCCGTCGCTCAAGAGCAGCTACTCGGTGGCGCTGACGCCGGGCGAGGCCGTGGCGGGCGCGCCGGCGTCCTGCAACGGGGCGGCGGCCGGCGCGGTGGTCGCGACGTACTTCGCGGGCGCGTCGCCCCTCGGCGGCGGCGGCAGCCGGTTCTTCGGCACCAATCAGGGCGGGACGATCTTCCAGTCGACGGCGGCGGTGCCGGTGACCCACGCGGGCGCGCCGGCCGGCTCCACGCCCATTCAGTAGCACCGTTCGCGCGCTGCGCGCACGCCGCGCTCGCGCTTGTTCTTGGAGGTCGGGCTCGGACATCGGGCAGGAGGTAAGTGTCATGTTGAAGCGAACCGCGCTCGTCCTCACCCTCGCCCCCCCGCTCGCGGCGGCGGCCCCCCCCGCCCCCGCCTCGCCCGGGGCGGGCGGCACCGGCCCCCGCCCTCCCCCCGGGGGGGCCGTAGTGG
>CAYGCV010000168.1:2606-9398 GCA_964348425.1 uncultured Vicinamibacteraceae bacterium
CGGGAGGCGCCTTGGTTAAGCGACCGGCGCGCGCCGCCCCCCGGGCCGCGGCGCGCGGGGGGGCGGCACCGACCGCACCGGCGGCGCCGGTGGCGGGCGACAGCGGAGCCGGCCATCCCGCCTGGGGGCACTTCGTGATGGGCGACTCGAAGGCCATGAGCGTCGTCAGCACCCTCACCTGCAGCCTGGTGCCGTTGGGGCTGGGGCTGGGCGGAGCCGGGGGCGCGGTCTTCGGTGTCGCCTGCGGTCTCTCCAGCTTGGCCTAGCGGGGGATGCTGGTGCCGCGGGCAAAACGGTGGATCGTGACGACCGTCGTCAACCTCGCGGCGCTCTCGTGCGCGTTCGGGGCCGGGTGGGGGAGCTCCACTCTCAAGAGAGAGCAACTCCAGCCGCCCCGGACGGGCGGGACGTCGTACGACGCGGCAGCCGCCCTCGAGGATGCGCGCACCGTGCTGGCCATCAACTGCCGAGTGGTGTTCTGGATCGTCCTGCTCGGCATGTTCAGCGGGGGCGCCTACGGCCTGCTGCTGCTCGGCGTCAACGGGTACGGCATCGGCTACGCGCTGGCGGCCGTATCCCGCGCTTCGCCGGCCGCGTTCTGGTACGCGCTGTCCTACGCACCCCTGGAGTTCGCGGCGTTCGTGGCGGCCAACTGCGCGGCGCAGATGATCACCTGCTCGTGCCTGGACTGGCTGCGTGGCCGGCCGGCAGCGGACGTACGCACCGCGCTTGCGGTCGTCGCCTGCGCACCGCTGTTGCTGGTCGTGGCCGCCGGCCTCGAGGCCCACGCGATACAGAGTTACGGGAGCATGGTGGAATGAGCGCCCCTCATGCGGATGCCGGCCTCGGTCGGATCCGTCACCTGTGGTTCAGTCCGGTGCGCTTCTTCCGGGCGCGGCTCGAACGGCCTCCGCGCTACCTGGCCGCCCTGGCCCCGCTGGTTGCGTACACCGCCCTCACGTCCGCTGCCGTGCTGGTGGTCATGGGCAAGTCGCGCCGCGTGGCGGAGGTCGCCTTCGCTGGCCTGGAAGCCGCTGCGCTGCCTCCCGCCTGGGTCGGTGATGCGATCGGGGTCATGTCGAGCGTCACGGCGGCGTGCTCCGTGTTCGCGCTGGGCGCACTGGCTGTGCTGGCGCTCGACACGCTGTTCGTGCAGTCGGGGCGCGGGCGGCGGCTGGTGGAGTTCACCGCGCTGGCATACTGGACCCAGTTGCCGTTCACGGCGGTTGGACTGGTGATTGTCGCGGCGTGGTGGGAGCCCGCGCCGTTGCGACTGCCGCCGGGCGCGACGTCCGCCGAGTTGCTGGACGTCCTGAGCGCCTATCAGGAGAACAGCGGGGGGGAGCCCCTGCCTTCGACGCTGCGCCTGGTGGCTTCGTACTTCTGGTGCTGGTTGGTTGCTCTCCAGGCGGTTGCGCTGCGCGTGGTCGCGGGCTTCTCGGTCGGCGGCGCGTGGGCGGCCGGCGGGTTGCTCGCCGCGCTGTTCGTAGTGGCCCCCTACCTGGTGCAGGAGCTGTGGTAAAGACAAGGAGAGGTCGAGGGAGAAAAGCGATGGTGGAACGAATCAAGCGGGGCATGCTCGCGGTCGGCGTCTGCTTTCCCATCTATCTGGTGCTGTACGCCGCTATGTACGCGGTCGAGCGGCTGTGGCTGCCCGCAGATCGCTGGTTCGCCGGGCCGGCTCTTTTCGGCGTCGGCATAGCCCTGGCGTTGCGGATGGCCTGGCTGTTCGGACGCGCCGCCCTGCGCGGCGGGCCGGTGCTGGTAGTCCCACCGGAGCCGGTGGTGGTCGCTCCGATCCTGCCGATCGTCTCCGATCCGGCGCGCCCGGTGGAGGTCGAGCGCGCGCCGGTCGCGGGTGGCGAGCCGGCCGCACGGTCGCAGCCATCGGAGGCGGAACGGCCGCTCGTGGCCGACCCGCAATTCGGATGAGCGCGCGGGCAGGCGAGAGCCGGCCGCCGCGTTCGGTCTGCCGGCCCACGACATCCGATGCTGCCGCGCGCGGCCGGGACCCATGACGTACCCGCGCGTGGATCGTGTTGCTCGCGGCGGCTGGGCTGCTGGCGTCGGCGCTGTCTACGTACGGTCATGCCAGGCTGCTGCGGGATCCGGGGTACGCCGCCTTCTGCGACGTGAGCGCGGCGGTCAGTTGCACCGACGTGTACGGTAGCCGCTTCGGGACCGTCGCGGGGGTGCCGGTCGCCCTGGGCGGCGTGCTGTGGTTCGCCGGCGTGCTGCTGCTCGTGCTGGCCGACGCGCGCGGGCCCCGGGACTCGCGCGCGGACGTCGCCGGCTATCTGGTCGCCTGGTCCACCGCGGGGCTGGCGGTCGCGATGTACCTGGCGTACGCGTCCCTCGTCGTGTTGCAGACGTTCTGCCTGCTCTGCGGCGTCGTCTACGTGGCCGCCATCGGGATCTTCGTGCTCTCCGACAGCGCCTCGGCGACGCCGCTGCGGCGCCTCCCGGCGGCGGTCGCCCGCGACGTCGGTCGGCTGGCTCGCCGGCCGCTGGCCTGGGCGCTGGCGGTGCCGGCCGCCGCCGGCGTGGCCGCGGCCATCGTCTGGCTCGCGCCGCACACGCCGGAGCTGGCGCGGCTCGCCCCCGCGCCGGCCGGCGCTTCCCGCGAGGCGGAGTTCGACCGCTGGTGGGCGAGCCAGCCGCGGGTCGAGCCGCCGGTCGCCGGGCCGGAAGGGAGCGTGGTGGTCGTCATGTTCACGGACTATCAGTGTCCGGCGTGCGCGCGCGCGTACGCGGGCTACGAGCCCATCTTCACGCGCTACGAAGCCAGCCGCCCCGGGGCGGTCCGGTTGGTGACGATGGACTTTCCGCTCGACCCGCAGTGCAACCCGCACGCGCCGGCAGGCCCGCACGACGCGGCCTGCGAGGCGGCGGCCGCCGTGCGGCTGGCCCGGCGCGCGGGCAGCGCGCAGGCCGCCGCGCTGCAGCGCTGGCTGTACGCCAACCAGGAGCGCCTGACGCCCGAGCGGATCGCGGCGGCGCTGCGCGACATCGCCGGCGTCGACGACTTCGCGGCGCGCTACGAGGAGGCGGCGGCCGAGGTCGCGGCCGACATCGCCGCGGGCGCGGCGCTGCCGGTGGAGGAGACGCCCACGTTCGTCGTCAACGGGGTGCTGGTGCGGGGCGGGCTGGCGCCGGCGTTCTTCGAGCGCGCCATCGCGCGGGAGCTGGCCGGGCTCCGCGACTGACCGCGCGATTGAACGATGGCTGCCGTGCGCCTGCTCGCCCTGACCAAGGACTTCGACATCGGATTCTGGCGGCGGCGGCCCGTGGCGGCGCTGCAGGGCGTCACGCTCGACGTCGCGGCGGGCGAGGTCCTCGGCTATCTCGGTCCGAACGGGGCCGGCAAGACGACGACCATGAAGCTGCTCGTGCAACTGCTCTTTCCCACGTCGGGCAGCGCGGAGGTCCTCGGGCGGCCGGCGGGCGACGTCGCCGTGCGCCGGCGCATCGGGTTCCTGCCCGAGGCGCCCGCATTCGGCGACAACCTCTCGGCCGAGGAGCTCCTGATCCACTACGGGCGCCTGTTCGGATTCGCCGCGCCGGACGCCCGCCGGCGGGCCGCGCGGCTCCTGGATCGCGTCGGGATCGACGCGGAGCGGCGCCGGCCGCTCCGCCGCTGCTCGCGCGGGATGCTGCAGCGGGTCGGGGTGGCCCAGGCGCTGCTCAACGACCCCGAGGTCGTCCTGCTCGACGAGCCCCTGGCCGGGCTCGACGCGTTGGGACGGCGCGCCGTGCGCAGCCTGCTCCTGGCGCTGCGGGAGGAAGGCCGCACGGTGCTGCTCAGCTCCCACATCCTGTCCGACGCCGAGGCCCTGTGCAGCCGCATCGCCATCCTCGCCCGGGGGCGCCTGGCCGCCGCGGGCCGGATGGCGGACCTGGGGCTCGAGGTGCGCGGATGGGAGCTGGTGGTCGCGGGCGTCACGCCGGCGCAGGTCGCCGCCATCGAGCCCGCGCTCGAGCGCGTCACCCGCGCCGACGACGGACGCTGCGTGATCGCGCTGCCGCGCAGCCGGCCCCCCGAGCCGATCCTGGCGGCGCTGATCCGCGGCGGCGCGCGCATTCTCGCGCTCGACCCGCGGCACGAGACGCTCGAGGAGTTCTTCGTCAGGACGGTCGCCGGCCGCGAGGCGGAGCGGGAGGCGGCGGGCTGAGCCGGGCGCCGGATCCCATGCGGGTCATCACCCAGCTCGCCTGGCACGCGTTCCGGGACGCCGCCCGCGGCCGCGTCCTGTACGCACTCGTCCCGTTCGCCGTGCTCCTGATCGGCGCGGCCTGGCTGAGCGGCCAGCTCACGGCGGGGCAGGACGTCAAGGTCGTCAAGGATCTGGGCCTCACGGCGGCCGCCCTCTGCGGGCTGTTCACCGCCGTGGTGCTGGGCGTCGGCCTGCTCGCCGGCGAGGTGGAGCGCCGCAGCGTCTACACCCTGCTCGCCAAGCCCGTGCGCCGGCACGAGGTCGTGCTGGGGAAGTACGCCGGGCTGGTGCTGGCGCTCGTCACCAACGTCGGCGTGCTGGCCGTCGTGCTGTACGGCGTGCTGGCGTTCGTGGCCGTCACCGAGAGCGCGGAAGCGCGCCGCGGGTGGGAGGCGCCGGCCATCGACCCGGCCCTGCTGACGGCCTGCTTCCTCATTCTCGTCCAGTTGCTGGTGGTCGCCGCGGTCGCGCTCTTCTTCGCGACCTTCTCGAGCCCGGCCCTCGCGGCCGCGATGACGCTCGGGCTGTACGTCGGCGGACACTTCAACGCCGATCTGCGGGCGCTCGAGGAGGTCGTCGGCCCGGGCCTGACAGCCTCCCTGGCGACCGGCTTCTCGTTCGTCCTGCCGAGCCTGGCTCCGTTCAACGTCACCGCCGAGGTGGTCCACGCCCAGCCGGTCCCGCCGGGCTACGTGGCGTTGACGACCGCGACCGGACTCGTCTACGTGGCGCTGTTCCTGGGAGGCGCGATGCTCGTCTTCTCGCGGCGCGACCTGACATGAGCCCGCCCGACCCGCTCGCGGGCAGCGGCTCCGCCCGCCCGCCCGCCGCCCGCCCGGCGGTGCCCTGGGCCGCCCGGCCCGGCCTCGTCGTCCCGATGCTGGTGCTGCTCGCCGCCGCCGCGGCCGGCCTGCAGTACGCGCGGGGCCGCACGTACGAGGCGCGGCGCATCGCGCAGCCGGCCCTGTACGTTCCGTCCGGCGCCGCGCTGCAGCGCATGGCGCTGTCGTTCGATTCCGCGCTGGCGGATCTGTACTGGATGCGGGCGGTCCAGCACTACGGCCGCTCGCGGCGCGCCGCCGCCGGCGCGGGACGCTACGAGCTGCTGCAGCCGCTGCTCGAGATCGTCACCACGCTCGATCCGCGCTTCGACGTCGCGTACCGACTCGGCGCCATCCTCCTGGCGGAGGCGCATCCGCACGGGCCGGGGCGCCCCGATCAGGCCGTGGCGCTACTGGAGAAGGGGCTCCGCGCGCGGCCCGGGCGCTGGCAGTACCTGCACGACATCGGATTCGTGCACTACTGGTGGCGGCAGGACTACGAGACCGCCGCCCACTGGTTCGAGCGCGCCGGCGAGGCGCCCGGCGCCCCGTGGTGGCTGCGCTCGCTGGCGGCCGACACCCTGGTGCGCGGCGGCGACCGGCGCGGCTCGCGAGCGCTCTGGCGGCAGGTGCACGGGACGGCCGACAACCCCTGGCTGCGCGCGGAGGCCGAGCGGCGCCTGCTGCAGCTCGACGCCCTCGACGAGATCGACGCGTATGCCGCGGCCGCCGACCGCTTCGCGCGGCGCGCCGGCCGCCCGCCGTCGGCCTGGGCGGAGCTGCTCCCCGGCGGCTCGGACGGACCGCTCGATCCGGCCGGTCATCCGTACACGCTGCAGCGCGGCGGCGTCGTCTCCGTGGCGCCGGAGTCGCCGCTGTTTCCGCTGCCCGCCGCGCCGGGTGCAACCGCGCCGCCGTGATGGACGCGGGGGGCGCCGTCCTGCTGGCCGCGGCGGGACTCGCGGTCGGCAGCTTCCTCAACGTGTGCATCTACCGGCTGCCGCGGCGCCGGTCGGTGGTCCGGCCCGGCTCGCGCTGCACGGCCTGCGGGCGGGCGCTGCGCTGGTTCGAGAACGTTCCGGTGCTGGCCTATCTCGTGCTGCGGGGTCGCTGCCGCACGTGCGGCGCCCCGATCTCCGTCGTCTATCCGCTCGTCGAGCTGACCACGCCGGCCCTGTTCCTGCTGCAGTACTGGCAGCTGGGCTGGCAGCCGCTCCTGCCCGTGCGCCTGGCGTTCACCGGCGCCCTGGTGATCCTGTTCGTCGTCGATCTGCGGCACCGGATCCTGCCGAACGAGATCACCGTGCCGGGCGCGGCGCTCGGCGTGGCGGCCGGCGTCTGCGTGGAGCCGGGCTGGCGCGCCGCCCTGCTGGGCGCCGCGGCGGGCGGCGGCGCGCTGCTGGCGGTCGCCGCGACCTACCGCCGCGTCCGCGGGGAGGAGGGACTCGGCATGGGCGACGTGAAGATGCTGGCCATGATCGGGGCGTTCCTCGGCTGGGAGCTGGCGTTCGTGACGCTGCTGCTGGCCTCGTCGCTCGGATCGGCCATCGCGCTCGGCATGCTGGCGCTCGGTCTCGCCGACCGCCGCTATCCGCTGCCGCTCGGCTCGTTCCTGGCGGCCGGCGCGCTCGCGGCCGCCGTCGCCGGCGAGCCGCTGCTGGCCTGGTACACGGGCTTCTTCTAGATGGGGCTGCGCCCCAAGCCCCCGGCGTCGGCCTCCTCTAGATGGGGCTGCGCCCCAAGCCCCCGGCGTCCGC
>CAYGCV010000169.1:0-8145 GCA_964348425.1 uncultured Vicinamibacteraceae bacterium
AAACGCGGCGAAGCTGGCCGATCGTGAACTCCGGCGGGCAGAACTTCGCGGCGAGGGCCGTGTATTCCAGCTTGGACCTCGTCCGCTCGACAGCATCTCTGACGATCCGCTCGTGGTCGAACGCCAGGCGAACGGCGCCCCGCTCTATTTCCTCCACCGACACAAGAGTCGCGGCCACGGCGTCCCCGCCACTCCGCAACGCCGGCAGCTCCGCACAGACTGCCCAATAGGCGACGGTGACCACGCGCATGCGCGGATCCCGGTCCGGAGTCCCGTAACTGGCGAGTTGTTCCAGGTGCCAGGAGCTCGAGTGCAATCCGGTTTCCTCGGCCAATTCCCGGGCCGCGGCCTGATCCAGATCCTCGTCGGGTCGCACGAAGCCGCCCGGCAGTGCTCGAGCTCCCAGAAAGGGCTCGCCGCCCCGCTCGATCAGCAGTACCTGCAGTGCGCCGTCACGAATGGTGAAGACCGCGATGTCCACCGTGACCGCGAAGGGCGGGTAGTCGCCCGGGTCGTAATCGTAGGCGGCGCCGGAGCCCATCGCCGAAAACTTATATTGTCGACTTGACAAAATCAAGGGCGCCCCTTATTCTTGTGTTATTGACAATAACAATTCGAGGTGAGCATGTCCTTGCAGAAACTCGAGACCGTGGCCATCGGCTGGCCCATCACCCGGCTGGGCGTGTCCTTCTTTCCCGTGTACCTGCCCGCCAACGACCTGCCGGCGATTGCGACCGGCGAAGGCTCGGGACTCGTTGTCGACGAGCTCGACGCGCCGGCGGTGCACGGGCTGCGAGTGCACAACCCGGGCGACAAGCCCGTGCTCCTCGCCGAAGGTGAGCACTTCCTTGGCGGCAAGCAGGACCGCGCCGTTAACGCCACCGTTCTGGTGCCCGCCCTTGGCGACGTGGAAGTCCCGGTCTCCTGTCTCGAGCAGGGGCGCTGGGGTCGCCACAGAGCCACGCGACGCGATACGGCGTTCACGGCCGCTCGCGTGCGCGCTGCCAAGAACGCCGGTGTCGCCGAGTCGATGCGCCGCCGCGGTTCCCGTGAAGGCGACCAGGCAGCCGTCTGGCTCGAAGTCGACGCCATGCTGGGCCGCGCGTCCGTGCGCTCGGCCACCGCGGCGGCCGCGGACGTGAAGCGCGCGGCACGCCGCCGCGAACCGTCCCGCGCTGCGGCAATCGAGAGGCTCGCAGCCCGCGGGCCGCTTCCCGACCAGTGCGGCATCGTCGTCGTCCATGGACGCTGGGTGACGGCGATGGACCTGTTCGGTTCGCCTCACCTGCTGGCCGCCCACTGGGGCGCGTTGATTCGGTCGCATCTGCTGGAATCACGCATCGCGAGTGGAGCCCCGTCCGCGACGCGCGTACTGGAGGTTGTCCGCCGCTTCGCAGCGGCGCCGGCGCAGGAGGCGCGAGGCGTCGGACTGGGCGTCGAGCACCGTCCTGCCGACGATCGATTCACGGGATACGCCCTCACGCTCAACGGGGCGATTGTGCATGCGGCATTCTTCACCGGCGATCCGCCGGAAGGCGCCGGAAACAGCCACGGCGGCTGAGGTGGGTGGCGAGCAGCGAATGCCGCCCCGGTCCCGTTCAGTCCACGCGCGCCGCACGGCGTGCCGTCAAGGACGACAACCGGCGCGCCCTGTTCATGATCGGCTACGAGCTCCCGGCGCCTGCTTGACGCCACGCTCGGGCCGGCGCCGTCACCACAGCCCCAGCAGCCGCCACCACAGGCTGCCGGCACCCAGCCAGATCGCGATGTGCACGAGGCTGATCAGCGCGCCGAGCCGCCACCAGGTGCCGATGTCGACGTTCCCGGACCCGAAGAGGATGGGCGCCGCCGCCGTGCCGTAGTGCGTCAGCGAGGCGAACAGGTTGCTGAAGAAGCCGAGCACGAGGGCCGCGAGGACGGGCGGCGTGCCGACCGCCAGGGCCAGCGCGAGGAACGGCGCGTACATGGCGCTGACGTGGGCGGTGTTCGAGGCGAAGAAGTAGTGCACGTAGAAGTAGATCAGGCTCAGGCTCAGGAAAGCCGGGAGCCAGTGTCCCGTCGCCAGCACGCCCGACACCCGGTCGGTGAACCACTCGAGCAGCCCCAGCTCGCCGAGCTGGCTGGCCATCATGACCAGCACCGCGAACCAGATGAGCGTGTCCCAGCCGTTGCGTTCCTCGAGGATGTCGCCCCAGGCCAGGGCCCCCGTGGCCAGCATCGCCGCGACGCCGGCCAGCGCCGTCGTCGTGGCGCTGATGCCGAGCGCGCCGCCGAGAATCCACAGGCTGAGCAGGCAGACGAACACCGCCAGCAGGATCCACTCGTCGCGCTTCATCGCACCGAGCTCCGCGAGCCGCTGCCGCGCCAGCGCCGGCGCGGTGGGGGTCGACGTGATCTGCGGTGGATACAGGCGGTAGATCAGCAAGGGCACGAGCAGCAGGCTCAGGACGCCCGGCACGGACGCCGCCAGCGCCCAGAGCGGCCAGGAGAGCGCCACCCCCTGCTGTCCCGCCAGCTCCGCCACGAGCGGGTTCGCCGCCATCGCCGTGAGGAACATGGCGCTGGTCACCACCACGCCCTGGTAGGCGGTGAACGTCAGGAAGGCAGCGATGCGGCGCTCGGTGCCCAGCTCGACGTCGCTGCCCAGCGACACGCACAGCGACCTGAGGACCGGGTAGAGAACGCCGCCGGCGCGCGCCGTGTTGCTGGGGATGGCCGGCGCCAGCACCAGGTCCGCGGCGATGAACCCGTACGCCAGCCCCAGGCTGCGTTTCCCCAGCACGCGCATGAAGTGGTACGCGATGCGCGTGCCGAGCCCGGTCTTGACGAAGGCGGTCGCGATGAAGAACGCGGCCACCACCAGCCACACGACGGTGTTGCCGAAGCCGGCCGTGGCCTCGGCGATCGTCAGGGTGCCGGAGAGCACCGCGAAGGCGGCGGCCACGAAGGCGACGGCGCCCATCGGCAGCGGGCGCAGCACGATGCCCACCATCATGGCGACGAAGACGGCGAGCAGGTGCCACGCCCGCGGCTGGACGCCGGCCGGCTCCGGGACGAGCCAGATCGCGGCGCCCACCAGGACGACGACCGCGAGACGCGCGGCGTCGACCCGCGGCGTCCGTCCGGCTGTCTGCGGCGCCTCGACCGCGGTCATGGTCATTGGCGGTACACGTCGCGGCGGTTGCCGATTCGGACGACCAGGACACGGACGGCCGCGTCCTGCATGTCGCAGACCACGCGGCAGTCCCCGACTCGATAACGCCACAGGCCGCCGAGCGGACCTGTCAGCAGCTTGCCGGTGCGGCGCGGATCCTCCGCCGGCGCGACACGCTCCTCCATGTAGCCGAGTATGCGACGAGCTGCTTGCCGGTCGAGCTTGCGAAGCTGGGCCCTGGCCGTGTCGGTGTACTCAATCGTCCAGGCCAAGATCCCTTCTCACGGCGGCGGCGGAGTGCACTCTCTCGCGGCCTTGCCGAACTCGCTCGAGCACCTCCGCGGCCAGGTAGTAGTCCTCCATGTCATCGAGACCACGCTCGATGATCTCGCGCAGGTAGAAGGCCTTGGTGCGACCGGTCCGTGACGCCAGGAAGTCGAGCCGCCGCTCGGTCTCGGGAGCAAGTCGAATGGACGTAGCCATGCTGCTGAACGCTGCCTCTGAATACGTGTATTCATCGTATCATGCGGTGGCGGTCGGGCGTTTGACGCGAATCGGCTGGCGTCATATCCTCCGACGATGATCGTGTCGTTCACCAGGAGGCCGACCGTGAGCAGACAGCCGCTCGTCTCGATTGCCGTGCTGGCCCTGTGCGCCGCCCTCGTCTCCCCGGCCCCGCTCGCAGGCCAGGAGGGCGACTACGAGCCGCCGCGCACGCCGTGGGGCGACCCCGACCTGCGCGGGCACTATCTGCCGGGGACGTCGCAGCCCCTGGAGACGCCACGGCTCGAGCCGTGGGGCGATACCCAGTACACAGGCCACAACTACACGTTCACCCGCTTCTTCCGCCCCGAGGGCGATGCCCCGGCCCGGCCGCGCGAGCGCGTGCGGACGCCGATGATCATCGACCCGCCCGACGGCCGCGTGCCCCTGCAGGAATGGGCCGCCGAGAAGCGCGACGAGATCATGGAGCGGCAGGAAGAGCTGGCGTTCCTCGATCCGCGCGTCAAGTGCCTGCCCGCCGCGCTGCCGCGCGCGCACCTGCCGGTCGGCTACAACACCTACCAGATCCTGCAGGTTCCCGGCGCCGTCATCATCCTCTACGAGTGGAACCACCACTCGCGCTACATCCCGCTCGACGGGCGCCCGCATCTGCCGCCAGCCATCCGGCTCGGCATGGGCGACTCGCGGGGCCGCTGGGAGGGCAACACGCTGGTGGTGGAGGTGACGAACTTCACGGACAACACGTGGCCCGTCGGTCACGGGGCGCCGCCCGAGGGCGCGCCGGCCAGCTCGATCAACAGCGGGCACGGCGTCTTCCACAGCGGCGCGCTGCGCGTGGTCGAGCGCTTCATCCCGGTGGACGCGAACACGATCAACTACCAGGCGACCATTGAGGACCCGAACGTCTTCACGCAGCCCTGGACGCTCCGCTACGAGGGGCTGAAGCGGGCGCCGGAGGACCACATCCTGTACGAGTACGCCTGCCACGAGGGCAACGGGCGCAATCTCAGGCTGATGACCGGCGCGGACTTCCAGTAGGCGGAGGACGACATGCACGATTCCACGGTCATCCTCGACCCGACGGACGAGCGCGAGCCGATCCGGAGGCCGCTTGCCGCGCGCTCGGCCGAGCTCGCCGGCCCGCTGGGGATCGTCGACATCTCGAAGCCGCGCGGCGACGTCTTCTGCGACGAGCTCGAGCGCCTGCTGGCCGACCGCCTGCCCGGCGTCGACGTCGTGCGCCTGCGCAAGCCGACCTTCACCAAGCCGGCGCCGCCCGACCTGCGCGCGGAGATCGCGGCGCGCTGCAAGGTCGTGATCCAGGCGCTCGCCGATTGAGGGTCGTGCACGTCGTGCAGTGTGCACGACCTGGTCGACTACGAGGCGCAGGGCATCCCGACGGTGATGGTGGCGTCGTCGGAATTCGTCAGCGCGGCCGAGCGGCAGTCAGTGGCGCTCGGGATGCCGGACGTGGCGAGCCGCGCGGTCTACGTTCCCCACCCGATCCAGGACGCCACCGACGACGAGATGCGCGCGAAGCCACGCGCGGCGCTCGACGCAATCCTGGACGCCGTCACTCATTGAGCCGGGCCGGCGGCGCGTCTCCAGCGCCGCCGGCCGCCACCTTCGCCGGAGGCAACGAAACCGCTCATGCCAGGCTCCGTCGAGTTGGAACGCCATGACGGCGTCGCGCTGCTGCGCCTGACGAACCCGCCGGTCAACGGCCTGAGCTTCGCCATGCGCGCCGCGCTGGGCGACCGGGTCATGGAGGCGCTGGCCGATGACGGGGTCGCCGCCATCGTCGTCGCGGGCGCCGGCCGCATGTTCTGCGGCGGCGCCGACATCCGCGAGTTCGCCGCCCCGCCCCCGCCCGGCGCGGCGTCCCTGCCCGCGGTGCTCGCCGAGCTGGAGGCGTCCCGCAAGCCGGTGGTCGCCGCCATCCACGGCGTCGCGGCCGGCGGCGGGCTCGAGGTGGCGCTCGCCTGCCACGTCCGCCTCGCCGCCCCGGGCACCCGGCTCGGCCTGCCCGAAGTGACCCTGGGCATCGTGCCGGGCGCCGGCGGCACGCAGCGCCTGCCGCGGCTGATCGGCGTGGAAGCCGCGCTCGACGTCATCGTCGGCGGCCAGCTCCTGGCGGCTGAGCGCGCGCTGGCGCTGGGCATCGTCGACCAGGTGGTGGACGGCGATCTGCCGGCAGCGGCAATGGCGCGGGCGCGGCGGCTCGCGGCCGAGGGTGCGCCGCCGCGCCGCGCTTCGCTCCTCGAGGAACGACTTGCCGAGGCCCGCGCGCAGCCGGGGATCTTCGCGGCGTTCCGCAAGCAGATGGCCAGGCGCGCCCGCGGCTTCGACGCGCCGTACGCCTGCGTCGAGTCGGTCGAGAACGCGGTGTCGCTGCCGTTCGGGGAGGGCATGGCCGCGGAGCGCCGAATCTTCGAGCGGCTGCGCGCCTCGGACCAGTCCCGGGCCCAGCGGCACGCCTTCTTCGCCGAGCGCGAGGCCACGAAGATTCCGGACGTCCCGCGCGAGACGCCGGCGCTGCCCGTCGAGCGCGCCGCGATCGTCGGTTGCGGGACGATGGGCGGCGGCATCGCCATGACGTTCGCGAACGCCGGCATCCCGGTGACCGTGGTCGACGTCTCGGAGGAGGCGCTGGACAAGGGACTCGCGGTCGTCGCGCAGAACTACGCGGCGACGGTGGCGAAGGGCCGGCTCTCGCAGGCGACGATGGACGAGCGGCTGGCGCGCATCGGGCGCAGCGTGCGCTACGAGGACCTGCGCGACGCCGACATCGTGGTCGAGGCGGTCTTCGAGCGGATGGATCTCAAACAGGAGGTGTTCCGCCGGCTCGACGCCGTGTGCAAGCCCGACGCCGTCCTGGCCACGAACACGTCGACGCTGGACGTCGACGAGATCGCGGCCACCACCTCGCGGCCCGAGTCGGTCATCGGCACCCACTTCTTCAGCCCGGCCAATGTCATGCGGCTCATGGAGAACGTGCGCGGCAGGCGCAGCTCCGCACGCACCATCGCCACGGTCATGCAGCTCGCGAAGCGGCTCGGCAAGGTGGGCGTCCTCGTCGGCGTCTGCGACGGGTTCGTGGGCAACCGGCTGCTCGCGCCGTACCTGCGGGAGGCGGAGTTCCTGCTCGAGGAGGGGGCGCTGCCCCAGCAGGTCGATCGGGTCCTGTACGAGTTCGGCCTGCCGATGGGACCGTTCCAGATGTCGGACCTCGCGGGCAACGACGTGAGCTGGTTCATCCGCCAGCGCCAGGCAGCCGCCCGGCCGGCCCACCTGCGCTACTCCCCCGTGGCGGACCGCATCTGCGAGCGGGGCCGCTTCGGGCAGAAGACGGGCGCGGGGTGGTACCGCTACGAGCCGGGCAGCCGCACGCCCGTCCCGGACCCGCTCGTCGAGGAGTTGATCGTCGCCGCCGCCGCGGAGGCGGGCATCGAGCGCCGCGCCGTCAGCGACGACGAGATCGTGCCGCGCTGCCTGTATCCGCTCGTCAACGAGGGCGCGAAGGTCCTCGACGAGGGCATCGCCCTGCGCGCCAGCGACATCGACGTGGTCTGGATGCACGGCTACGGCTTCCCGCGCCATCGCGGCGGGCCGATGTTCTGGGCCGACCTGGTGGGGCTGCGGACCATCCACGACACGCTGAACCGCCTGCACGACGAGCACGGCGAGCGGCTTGAGCCGGCCCCGCTCCTCAAGCGTCTCGCCGCGCAGGGCGGGGGGTTCGCGGATGTCGGTGCGTGAACGGAGCCCGGTGTGGGACTGGTACGCACGACCGTAGCGTTGTCGAACCCACGGAACACGGCGTTGGCCCCGCTCCATGTCACGGCACTCGTCGACACGGGGGCGATAACGCTGTGCATCCCCGAGCACGTGGCCGTGCAGCTCGATCTGTCCGAGCTGGAAAAGCGGGAGGTGACCACGGCCGAGGGCAGGCACGTCTCCGTTCCGTACGTCGGCCCGGTGCAGGTGCGGTTCGCGAACCGCTCCTGCTTCACCGGCGCGCTCGTCCTCGGCGATGGTGTCCTGCTGGGGTCCATTCCCCTGGAAGACATGGATCTGGTCATCAACCCGCGCACGCAGCAGGTGACCGTCAACCCCGAGAGCCCCAACATACCGTCAGCGGTGGTCAAGGCGCTTGGACACTGGTAGAGATTCGCGCGCGGAACATCCGGTAGACCTGATCGAGCACTACTTCGAGCAGGGCTGGACGGACGGCCTGCCGGTCGTGCCGCCGACGCCGGAGTCGGTCGCCGCGATGGTCGCGGCGCTGGGCGGCCAGCCGGATCACCTGGAAGCGCGCATCCCGCCCCGCTGGGGAAACCTCACCCGCGAGGTGCTGGCGGTCAACCTGGTGCTTGCGGGCTGCCGGCCGGTCTACGCGCCGGTGGTCCGCGCCGCGCCGAGTCCGCGCCGGTGGCGCCCCGTCAAACAGCACCGCCTGGCGGCGACCCCCCCCCACTCCGCCCCCC
>CAYGCV010000169.1:8155-9380 GCA_964348425.1 uncultured Vicinamibacteraceae bacterium
GATATAATTGGACATCCACCTGAGCCCGGCGCCACCCCAGGCGGGCGGCCGCCCGGCGTCCCTCAGGAATAGAACCAAAACCTGCACGGCGTGCAGGCGACCACGCACATGGCGGCCCCGCTCGTGGTGGTGAACGGCCCGATCCGGCGCGCGATCGAGCTCAACGCCGGCGCCAACGTCTTCGGCTCCGGCTGCCGGGCCAACGCCACGATCGGCCGCGCCATCCGGCTCGTGCTGCTGAACGTCGGCGGCGCCTGGCCGGGCGACCTCGACAAGAGCACGCTGGGCCACCCCGGCAAGTACACGTTCTGCATCGCCGAGAACGAGGAGGCGAGCCCCTGGGCGCCGTACCACGTCGAGCAGGGCTACCGCCCGGACGACAGCACCGTGTTCTGCATCGCGGCCGAGGGACCGCACAGCGTCACCAACCACGTGGCCAACGACCCGCAGGGCATCCTCGACAGCATCGCCTCGGCCATGAGCACCATCGCGCACAACAACGCGGTCAGCAGCGGCTCGTGCGCCGTCGTCCTCGGCCCGGAGCACGCCGCCACGATCGCCGCGAAGCGGTGGACCCGGCAGGACGTGCGCCGCTACATCTGGTCGAACGCCGGCAACCGCTGGGACGACGTCAGCTTCGGGGGACGCTACGGCAAGGTCTACAACCGCAACCTGCCGCGCTGGTACCGCCGCGAGCCCGGCGCGCGCATCCCGATTGTCCCCGCCCCCGACGACATCCACCTGTTCGTCGCCGGCGGCGAGGCCGGCCGCTTCTCGGCGTTCCTGCCCGGCTGGGGCCACATGACGTCGCCGGTGCTGCGGTCGATCGACGGCCGCCCCCCGGCCAGCGGCGACAACGCCTGCACGGACGGGACGTGCGAGCTGTGAGCGCGCGAGCCCGCCGCCACCCCATGAACACGCGGCGGCGCTGCGTCGGGTAAATCGCGACCTCTTCCGCCGAACCGACCGGCCGGCACGGGCACGAAGCAGCAACCCACTCTTGACAACAAAACCGTTTGCAATCATCATCGATGGCAACAACCTTGTTGGGAAATAAAATGGCCGGACTGAAGAAAGCTGGGTCGAACTGGGTCGATGGGGACCGCTTCTTCGACCGGGACGGTGAGCTCGACGTGCTCACAGCTCGAGTGCAGAACGGAACCCATACATTGCTGACTGCGCAACGACGGATGGGCAAGACGAGCCTGGTTCGCGAACTGCTGCG
>CAYGCV010000170.1:0-9334 GCA_964348425.1 uncultured Vicinamibacteraceae bacterium
GCATTGGTTGGGCGGCAATCCGAGCCGCACGCGACGATTTCCGGGCCAGCCCGGCCGTCCACCAACGGGCCGCCGCGGCCCCGGCCATGACCATCGATCAGCTCATCGACGGCGCGCTACGCCCGGTGGCCGACGCGGTCTCGGGGGTCGTCTTCTACGCGCTGCCGCTGCCCGGAGCCGAGCTGCCGCTCATCGTGGCCTGGCTCGTGGCCGGCGGGCTCTTCTTCACCGTCTATCTGCGCTTCATCAACGTCCGCGGGTTCGCCCAGGCGCTGCGCATCGTCTCCGGGCGCTACGCGCGCGCCGGCGACCCGGGCGAGATATCGCAGTTCAGCGCGCTCACCACCGCGGTATCCGGCACCGTGGGCATCGGCAACATGGCCGGCGTGGCCGTCGCCATCTCCACCGGCGGCCCGGGCGCCACGTTCTGGCTCATCGTCGCCGGCCTGCTCGGCATGTCGGCGAAGTTCGCGGAGTGCACGCTGGGCGTGCTGTACCGGCGGCGCAACCCGGACGGCTCGGTCTCCGGCGGGCCGATGCACTATCTGGAACGGGGTCTCGGCGAGCGCGGCTGGCCAGCGCTCGGACGCCGGCTCGGGCTCTTCTACGCCGCCGCCCTGGTGCTCGGCTGCCTCGGCATCGGCAACATGTTCCAGTCGAACCAGGCGGCGGCGATCCTCACCGACATCAGCGGCGCGGAAGCGAGCGTCTTCACCGGCCGCGGCTGGCTGATCGGCCTGCTGTTGGCGGGGGCGGTGGGCCTGGTCATCATCGGCGGGATCCGGACGATTGCCCGCACCACCGTGCGCCTGGTGCCGGCCATGGCGCTGCTCTACGTGGCGCTGGCGCTGCTGGTCGTCGGGCTCAACGCCGGCCGGCTGCCGGCGGCGGCGGCGGCCATCTGGCAGGGCGCGTTCACGTCGACCGGGATGGCGGGCGGGGCGCTCGGCGCGCTGGTCATCGGCTTCCGGCGGGCGGTCTTCTCGAACGAGGCCGGCCTGGGCAGCGCGGCCATCGCCCACGCCACGGCCCGCACGCCGCAGCCGGCGAGCGAGGGCTTCGTCGCGCTGCTCGAGCCGTTCATCGACACGGTCGTCATCTGCACGATGACCGCCCTGGTCATCACCACGACCGTCTACGATCCGGCGCTCGCCGGCAGCGGCGTCAACGGCATCGAGCTGACGACCCGCGCGTTCGCGTCCACCCTGCCCTGGTCGCCGCTGCCGCTGGCCGTGGCCGCCGTCCTGTTCGCGTTCTCGACGATGATCGCCTGGGCGTACTACGGGCTGAAGGCGTTCACGTACCTGGCCGGCGAGGGCCGGTTCCAGGACCTCGGCTTCAAGCTCGTCTTCTGCCTGTTCGTCGTCGCCGGCGCCAGCGTCGACCTCGGGGCGGTCATCGATCTGTCGGACGCCCTGGTCTTCGTGGTCGCGATCCCGAACCTGATCGGCCTGTATCTGCTGGCGCCCGTGGTCAGGCGGGAGCTCGCACGCTACCGTCCGTAGCCGGCGGGCGGGTTCAGCATGAGTCTCGGACTCACCCCGGCCGGGCAACTGCGGTGGGCGCCGCGGGACGGCGACACCGTTCCGCCCGCCCTGTCGCACCTGCAGTCCGCCTTCGACAAGGACTGGCGCGAAGCCCTCTTCACCCTGGCGGCCGACCGGATCGACGCCCGGGGAGCGCCCGCCGTGCGCTACTGGCAGGCGATCGCCGAACGCCATCTGACGGCGCTGTGCCAACTGCCCGAGCACGAGACGCGCGTCGAGGTCGAGCCGCCGACGCCCGCCGAGTGCGCCGCCTGGATTCTGGCCGCCCCGCCGATGCACGGCGGCGAGTACCTCTCCGCGGAGAGCCTGCAGCGCGTCTGGACGCGCCTGAACGAGTGGGTGCGCGAGACGGTCCCGGCCGCCGGGGGACTGCCGGCGTTGCTGCGCACGCGGGCGCCGAGCTGGCACCAGGTGGGACGGGTCTGCTTCCACCTGGCGGAGAACCGCAACGACGAGGCGCGGCCGTTCGCGTTCATGGCCACCTACGCCTCCGGGTTCGGCACGACGGGACGCGTGAAGCATCTGCCGCTGCGCCGGGCGCTCGAGCAGTACGCCGGGGCGCGGAACCGCGCGGTGCTCATCGCCCTGCTGTCGCCGATCCAGCAGGCCGCCGAGACCTGCGACTGGGTGCGGGAGCTGGTCGACTCGGGCGACGTCTACCGGCCGCTGGCGTGGGCGCCGGAGCGCGCCTACCGGCTCCTGCGCAGCGTGCCCGCGCTCGAGGCGAGCGGCCTGTCGGTGCGGCTGCCGAACTGGTGGCGCAAGCGGCCGCGCCCGCAGGTTGCCGTCACGATCGGCGGCACGACCCCGTCGCTGGTCGGCGCGGAGGCCATGGTGGCCTTCGACGTCAACGTCGCGCTCGGCGGCCAGCCGTTGTCGCGCAGCGAGCTGGAGGCGCTCCTCGACGGGGCCGACGGCCTGGTGCTGCTCAAGGGCCAGTGGGTGGAGGTGGACCGGGATCGGCTGCGGGAAGCGATCGAGCACTGGGACGCCGTCCGGCAACAGGCCGGCGACGACGGGATCTCGTTCATCGAAGGCATGCGCCTGCTCGCGGGCGCGTCGGCCGATCTCCGGGGCGAGGAGCAGACCGAGTCCGAACGCCCCTGGGTTCACGTCGCGGCCGGCGATGCGATGCGGGAGATCCTCGAGGGCATGCGCCGGCCGGACGCGCTGGACCCGGCGACCGCCGGCGGGGCCCTGCAGGGAGTGCTGCGGCCGTATCAACGCGACGGCGTGGCGTGGCTGCACCTGCTGACGCGCCTCGGCCTCGGCGCCTGCCTGGCCGACGACATGGGCCTGGGCAAGACCATTCAGGTGCTGGCGCTGCTGCTGGGCGACCGCGGCGACGCGGCGGCGGACGAGCAGCGGGCGCCGGCGCTGCTCGTGATTCCGGCATCCCTGCTCGGGAACTGGCGCCGCGAGGCAGCGCGGTTCGCGCCCACGCTGAGGCTGCGGTTCCTGCACCCCGCGGAGACCGACCGGCAGGCGCTGGCGGAGGTCGCGGCGGCGCCGGCGCGGCAACTGGCCGGCGTCGACCTGGCGGTGACGACGTACGCCATGCTGACCCGGCAGCCCTGGCTCGCCGACATGCAGTGGCGGCTGGTCATCCTGGACGAGGCCCAGGCGATCAAGAACCCGGCGACCCGCCAGAGCCGGTCCGTCCGCGCGCTGCCCGCCCGTGCCCGCATCGCCATGACGGGCACACCGGTGGAGAACCGCCTGGGCGACCTGTGGGCGCTGTTCGACTTCCTCAATCCCGGGCTGCTCGGCTCGCGCGCCGTGTTCCAGGCGTTCGTGAAGCAGTTGCAGGCGCGCGCCGAGCAGCCGTTCGCGCCGCTGCGCCGACTGGTCGCCCCCTACATCCTGCGGCGTCTCAAGACGGATCGCCGCATCATCGCCGACCTGCCCGACAAGACGGAGACCACCCGTGACTGCCACCTGACCCGGCCGCAGGCGGCGCTCTACGAGCGCGTCGTGCGGTCCATGGAGCGCGAGCTGGCAGCGACCGAGGGCATCGCCAGGCGGGGCGTGGTGCTGCGGACGCTCATGCAGTTGAAGCAGGTGTGCAATCATCCCAGCCAGCTCTCCGGCGACGGCGACTACCGTCCCGCCGACAGCGGCAAGTTCATGCGTCTGGCCGAGATCGGCGAGGAGCTCGCCGACCGCCAGCAGCGGGCGCTCGTGTTCACGCAGTTCCGGGAGATCATCGATCCGTTGTCCGAGCACCTCGAGGCGGTCTTCGGCCGCCCCGGACTCGTGCTGCACGGCGGGACCGGCGTCAGGCGGCGTCAGGATCTGGTGGACCGGTTCCAGCGCGACGACGGGCCGCCGTTCTTCGTCCTGTCGCTCAAGGCCGGCGGGACCGGCCTGAACCTGACGGCGGCGTCGCACGTGGTCCACTTCGACCGCTGGTGGAACCCGGCCGTCGAGAATCAGGCCACCGACCGCGCGTTCCGCATCGGCCAGCGGCGCAACGTGCTGGTCCACCGCTTCGTCACGCGCGGCACCGTCGAGGAGCGGATCGACCGGATGATTGCCGAGAAACGACAATTGGCCGATGATCTGCTCGACGGCGACAGCGAGATCAACCTCACGGAGCTGTCCGACGACGAGCTCCTGGATCTGGTCCGCCTCGACGTCACGCGCGCGAAACCCTGACAATGCACTGGTATCCCCCGTACGTACCGGTCGGCGCCCGGCGCGCCAGAGCCCTGCTGGAGATGCGCAGGCTCCGCGCCGGCGGCATGAACGTGCAGCCGGTCGAGCTCAAGGGACGCACCATCGCGCGGAGCTTCTGGGGCCGCCGCTGGTGCGAGCATCTGGAATCGTTCTCCGACTTCGCGAACCGGCTGCCGCGCGGCCGCACCTACGTGCGCAACGGCTCCGTCTGCCACCTGGAGATCCGCACCGGCGGCATCGACGCCATGGTGGCCGGGACGGACCTGTACCGCGTCACGGTTCGGATCAGGAAGCTCGGCAGGCAGGCCTGGAAGGCGGTCAGGACCGCCTGCGCGGGGCAGATCGGCTCGGTGCTCGAGCTGCTGCAGGGCCGGCTGTCGGATCACGTCATGGACGTCGTCACCGATCGGGACACCGGCCTGTTTCCGAAACCGCGCCAGATCGAGCTGGCCTGCGACTGCCCCGACTGGGCGACCATGTGCAAGCACGCGGCGGCCGTGCTCTACGGCGTCGGCAGTCGCCTCGACGACAGGCCGGAGCTGCTCTTTCTGCTGCGCGGCGTCGACGAGGCCGAGCTGATTGCCGCCGACATGGCGCTGCCCCGCGGCACGTCGACGGCCGACACCCTCGCGGACGACGACCTCGCGGACATCTTCGGCATCGACCTCGACGGGGCGGACGGCGCGCCGGACCCGCCCGCGCGAAAGCGGGCGGGGAGCAGGCGGACTTCGCGCCGCGCACCGGCGACGAGCACCGCATCCGGACCGGCTCCTCCGCCGGACGCCGGCGAGCCGGCAGCCGCGTTCCACGCGACGGGCGAGCTGGTGGGCCGGCTGCGCGGGCGCGGCGGGTTCTCGGCGGCCGAGTTCGCCGCGCTGCTGCACGTCTCCCCGGCGACGGTGCGGCGCTGGGAGGCCACGTCGGGGCCGCTCGCCATGCGCCCCTCCCACCGCGACGCCCTGGCGGCGCTGCGCGCGGCGATCGAGAACCAGGCGGACTGACCGCCGGCCGGCAGCCGCAGCGATCGCCAGGCCGGCGGCCGGCGTCACGCACGCGCACGCCAACGTTGATACCATAGGTGGGTTTCTCCGATGTTGAACCCGTTCGACTTCCAACTGCGGACGCGGCTGGTCTTCGGCGCCGGCACCGCCGAGCAGCTCGGCCACTTCGCCCGCGAGCTGCGCTTCTCGAAGCCGCTGCTGGTCGCCGACCACGGGCTGCGCGAGGCCGGGCACGTCGAGCGGGCGCTGCGCCTGCTGCGCGCCGCGGATCTGGAGCCGGTCCCCTTCCACGACTTCGACGTCAACCCGGACACCGTCATGGTCGAGCGCGGCCGGGCCTTCGCCGCGCCGCACGGCGTGGACGCGATCATCGGCCTGGGCGGCGGGAGCTCGCTCGACTGCGCCAAGGGCATCAACTTCCTGCTGACCAACGGCGGGGCGCTGGCCGACTACCAGGGCTACGGGAAGGCGTCGCAGCCCATGCTGCCGATGATCGCGGTGCCGACGACGGCGGGAACCGGGTCGGAAGCCCAGAGCTACGCCGTGATTGCGGACGCCGAGACCGGCCTGAAGATGGCCTGCGGGGATCCCAAGTGCGCGTTCCGGCTGGCGTTGCTCGACCCGGAGCTGACGCTGTCCCAGCCGGCTGCCGTGACCAGCGCGGCCGGCTTCGACGCCATCGCCCACGCGGTCGAGACCGCCGTGACGACGCGCCGCACCGCGCTCTCGACGGCGTTCTCGCACGAGGCGTTCCGGCTGCTGAGCACGAACTTCGAGCGCGTCCTGGAGGCGCCGAGCGACGTCGACGCGCGCGCCGCGATGCACCTCGGCGCGGCGTTTGCCGGCGTGGCCATCGAGCAGTCGATGCTCGGCGCCGCGCATGCCTGCGCCAATCCGCTGACCGCGCGCTACGGCATCACGCACGGCGTCGCGCTCGCCATCCTCCTGCCGCACGTCGTGCGCTGGAACGCCGCGGCCAACCGGGACCTGTACGGCCCGCTCGTCGCCGCCGGGATGAATGGCGGCGGCACGAGCGGCAACCATCTGGCCGAGCGGCTCGTCCAAATCGGCAGGGCCGGCGGCTTCCCTTGCCGCCTGCGCGAGGCGGGCGTGCAGGAGGGAGAGCTGGCGGCGCTGGCCGACCAGGCCGGCCGGCAGTGGACCGCGGCGTTCAATCCGGTCCCGTTCGACCATCGGGACGCTCTGGAGGTGTATCGATGCGCATACTGACGAGGGGGGCACTGGCGGCGGCGACGGTACTGGCGCTGAGCTCCGCGGCCGCGGGCCAGTCGACCACCGCCGCGCCCGAGGCGTGGGGCCAGTTCCGGGGCACGCCCGAGCTCAGCGGGGCGTCGCTGGCGAACATCCCCGACGATCTGGAGCTGCTCTGGACCCTCGACGCGGGCGAATCGATCGACTCGTCCGCGGCCATCGCCGGCGGCGTGGTGTACGTCGGGACCTACAGCGGGGAGCTGCTCGCCGTGGATCTCGAGACCGGTGCGGAGCGCTGGCGGTACACGGCCAGCGAGGAGATGGGCATCGGCGAGTCGTCGCCGGCGGTGAGCCACGGGCTCGTCTTCGTCGGTGATCTGGCCGGCGTCCTGCACGCGGTGGACGCCGAGACCGGCAAGGCGGCCTGGACGTACCAGACGGAGGGCGAGATCAAGTCCTCGCCGGTCGTCTCGGGCGACACGGTGCTGATCGGCTCCTACGACGGCCATCTCTACGGGCTCGCCGCCGAGAGCGGGGAATTCCTCTGGCGGCACGAGACGCTCAACTACGTGCACGCGACGCCGGCCGTGGTCGACGGCGTCGCGTACTTCGGGGGCTGCGACGAGATGTTCCGCGGCGTGCGCGTGGCCGACGGCGAGGAGGTCTTCGCCGTGCCGGCGGGCGCCTACACCGCGGCCTCGCCGACGACGGACGGCGACCGGGCCTACTTCGGCACGTTCAACAACGAGGTGATCGGCATCGACCTGGCGTCGCAGGAGCTGCTGTGGCGCTACGAGCATCCGCGGCGCCACTTCCCGTTCTACTCGTCGGCGCTCAACATCGACGGCACCATCGTGATCGGCGGCCGCGACCGGATGGTGCACGCCATCGATCAGGCGTCCGGCGCGGCGCTGTGGACCTACATGACCCGGGCGCGCGTCGACTCGTCGCCGGCGGCCGCCGGCGGCCGCGTCTACATCGGCTCGGGCGACGGGCGCCTCTACGTGCTCGACCTGGCGACCGGCGAGAAGCTCTGGGAGTTCGACACGGGCGCGCCGCTGTCGGCTTCACCGGCGATCGCCGCGGGCAGGCTCGTGATCGGATCGCAGGACGGCGTGCTGTACTGCTTCGGCTGACGCGCGGCCGCGACCGGAAGCTGCCGATGGTGCACGTGCCCTGCGACGGGGCGCTGGGGGTTTTCGCCGCCTGGCAGCAGAAGGCGGGTCACACCAACAACTGAACCGTGCTGCTATAGTAGCCGCAATGAGCGATGCGTCTCCCGCGGCAGCCGCCGCCGAGACGGAGGTCGGCAGCTACTTCGTCGCCAACTACCCGCCGTTCTCGGTCTGGTCGTCGGAGGCCGTCGCCGACGCCGCCCACCCGGCGCTGGCCGCGCCGCCGGCCGACGTTCCGCTCGGGCTGTACCTGCACATCCCGTTCTGCCGCAAGCGCTGCCACTTCTGCTACTTCCGGGTCTACACGGACAAGAACGCGCGCGAGGTGCAGTCGTACCTCGACGTGCTGGGGCGCGAGTGGGAGCTCTACGCCAAGCAGCCGGCCATTGCCGGACGCCCGCTCGACTTCATCTACTTCGGCGGCGGCACGCCGTCGTTCCTGTCGGTGCGCCAGCTCCGGGGCCTCGTCGACCGGCTGTCGGCCGTCAGCCCCTGGTCGACCGCCAGCGAGATCACCTTCGAGTGCGAGCCGGGAACGCTGACCGAGCCGAAGCTCGCCGCCATCCGGGAGCTGGGCGTCTCGCGTCTCAGCCTCGGCGTCGAGCACTTCGACGACCACGTCCTGGAGCTCAACGGCCGCGCGCACCGCTCGGCCGAGATCTTCCGGGCCTACGAGTTCGCGCGCTCGATCGGCTTCCCGCAGATCAACGTCGATCTGATCGCCGGCATGCTCGGCGAGACCGACGACAAGTGGCGGGACGCCGTCGAGCGGGTGATCGCGCTCGACCCCGACAGCGTCACCATCTACCAGATGGAGCTGCCGTTCAACACGACGATCAGCGGCGACCGGCTGGGCGGCGGCGGCCAGTTCCAGGAGACCGTGGCGCCCTGGGCCACCAAGCGCCGCTGGGTGGACGAGGCGTTCGCCGCGCTGGAGCGCGCCGGCTACACGATCGGCAGCGCCTACACCGCCGTCAAGGATCCGGCGCGCACGCGGTTCGTCTACCGCGACCGCCTCTGGCAGGGCGCCGACCTGGCGGGCCTCGGCGTGGCGTCGTTCGGCCACGTCAACGGCGTCCACATGCAGAACCTGGACTCGTGGGGCGCCTACGCGGAGGCCGTCGAGGCCGGCCGCATCCCGCTGAACCGCGCCTACCGTCCCACGGAGGAAGAGCGGCTCATCCGCGAGCTGGTGCTCCAGCTCAAGCTGGGCTCCATCCGGCCCGCCTATTTCCGGGACAAGTACGGCGTCGACCCTCGCGACCGGTTCACCGGCCAGCTCGCGTCGCTCGATCGCGACGGCTACCTCGACGAGGCGTCGCCGGACGCGGTCCGCCTGTCCCGCGACGGCCTGCTGCGCGTCGACAGCCTGCTGCCCCGCTTCTTCCTGCCTGCACACGCCGACATCCGGTACACGTAACGTGCCGACGTCCCGCAGCGGTTCTTCCCGGGGCCCGGGCCGCACCCTGCGCTCCGGCTCGCCGGCGCAGGCCGGCCGGCGCGGCCTGCTCTATCCGCTCGACATGGTCTACCGGCGGGCCGGCATCGACATCCCGGCGTTCGAGGTGGTCGCGCCGGACGACATCCCGCTACCCTACCGCGCGCTGCTCGTGCACGACTCCGACATGACGCTGACCCTCGAGCGGCACTTCGGCGGCCGCGTGGTGCTGCGGCCGCTGTCGACCTTCTCGCTGGGCGGCTCGTACTTCCGCCGCGTGCT
>CAYGCV010000171.1:0-9290 GCA_964348425.1 uncultured Vicinamibacteraceae bacterium
TCATCGACAAGGTGGCGCGTATTGCAATGCGCATTTCCGGGACGGCACACTAGGGCCAGTCGGCGGCGCCTTCTTCGGAAGTTTCAGCACCCTGCGCGACGTGCAGCGAGCCGCGATTCCCCGGATACTGGAGGGACAGGACGTTCTCGTGGCGTCGGCCACCGCGTCCGGTAAGACGGAAGCGATTCTGGCTCCGCTCGTCGCCAGGACCTTGGGCCGCCTGCTCACCCATGGATCCGGAATCCGCATGCTGCTGATCGCCCCGACGCGCGCGCTCGTCAACGACCTTGCAGCGCGGCTCGACGGTCCCCTCGGGCGGCTGGGATTGACTTGCGGCCGACAGACCAGCGATCACAGGGACAAGCACCGACGCCCGTTCGTACTCATCACGACCCCGGAGTCCTTCGATTCCATGCTCGTGCGGGAGGGGCGGGTGGAGGGTGGGCAGATCACCGACCATCTGCTTTCCACGGTGTCCGTCGTCTTCATCGACGAGGCGCATCTCTTCGACGGCACCGCCCGAGGCGATCAACTGTCCTGGCTCATGGGCCGTCTTCGACGCGTTCGGTGCCTGACCGACGAATCGGGGACGGACGGTCGGGACGACCTTCAGGTCTGCGCGGGAAGCGCCACGATCAGCGAGCCCCAGGGTCTTGCCAAGCGGTTGCTCGGGCCGTCGGCCGTGGCGGTCGAGGTGCCGGGCACACGCGAGATCGAGGTCTTCGGGCCATCCAGCGCTGCCGCCTGGTTTCCGGTCGAACCGTCCCTGGACGCAGTTGGACTGCGCGACCGCCTCGAACTCGCGCGCCCGGAGACGTTCGCAGAGGCAGTGGAGCGTCGCATCTGGCAGGCGCTTGCAGGTGCGGCTGACACGCGGTTACGGAAAGCCCTAGTGTTCGCGCCGACTCGCAGGCTCGTGGACACGCTGTCGACGGAGTTGGCCGCGATGTTGCCCCGCCGGCGCGCCATCAGGGTCCTGGCTCACCACGGCAGCCTGGAACGCAGGGCCCGCGAACGCGCGGAAAGCGAGTTTGCGGCGGCCGGTGACGCAGTGCTGGTGGCGACGACCACGCTCGAAGTCGGTGTCGATATCGGCGACGTCGATTTCGTCGGGCTGGTCGGCGCGCCGCCGGGGACGCGTTCCCTGCTGCAGCGCATCGGGCGGGCGGGGCGGCGAATCGGCCGCACCAGGGTAATGGCCCTGCCACGGACCTTGGGCGAGCAGACCGCGCTGGCAAGCATGTTGATCGCGGCGCGAGACGGACGGTTGGAGCCGGAAGGCTATGCGCGCCGCTGGTCGGTCTTCGTGCAGCAGGCGGCCAGCTTCGTCGCGCAGGGCAGACCGCGGGGCCGGAGGCGCAGTCATGTAGTCGATCTGGCCCAGGACGTCTGGCCGGAGGACGAACCGGGGACGGTCGACGCGGTCGTGGAGCACCTGCTCGACGAAGATCGCCTCATTGAGGGCCAGGGGCGGCTCTGGCTCGGCGAGGCGTGGGCCGACCTTTTCGATGCCGGTGGTCGCGGGATGCACGCGAACTTCGATTCACCGGGCGCAGGCGTTCCCGCGGTCAACGCGAGCACCGGCGAGGTCATCGCGTACGTTGCGGGCCCGCCATCGGAACGCAAGGGGTTGGCGCTTGGCGGACAGAATTGGGACTTGGAGACAGTGAGCGGCGAGATCCTGCTGAGGCCTCGCGGCGCGGGTTCGGCTCGGGAAGGCTTCGGGTATGCGGCTAGGCGGGCGCCGGTCAGACGTGAGTATGCAGTGCACGTCAGGCGCGGCCTGGGCCTGGAAGACGGGGACGCGCCGCTGGTCGATCTGTCTCTGGGGTTGACTTGGTTCCATTTTGGCGGGGCCGAGTACGAAATCGCTCTGTGCGAGCTCTTTGGAGGATTGCGGCCGATCGGGGCGCTGGCCGGACTGGCGGTGCGAGTCGATTCCGGGGGTGCATTGTCGTCGACTCGGCTCGATGTCTCCGAGGGCAGGCTGCGTCAGGTGGTGAACGACCGGTTCTCGGACCTGGAGCGTGTATTGGACGTTGGTCCGTATCAGCGCGAGTTGCCGGAAGCATGCCGTCGGAGTGTCGTGGCGGCGCTGATGGATGTGCCTGTGTTCCGGCGTTGGTTGCACAGCCGTCGCGTGTGGCGAATGGCCTCAGATGATCCGCGGCACCAGCACGTGCGGGCAATCTGACTGCCGCGATTCGTGAGGCGGGATGCAGCCACGTCTGTCGAATGCCGTCGCTCCTGGCAACTCTGCGACTGCTCGGCTGAGCAACCGGGAACGAGGCGCGGTAGTCGTGACCGGCAAGGGCAACGACCGTCAGCGGACGGGATCGCCAGGTCGTGTCGCGGTAAAGCGGCATCGCGCCGACGGTCTCGAAATCGACGCGTACGCCGGCCAACACATCATCGAGAAAGTCGCCGCCTCCCCCGCTTCGATGATCGGTAAGAGACGTACCTGCACCCCCGGATCCTCCATGCGGGCCAGTGCGCTCTTGTCGATCGGGTACGGCATGCGTCAAGAGTCGGCGCGCGGTTCGGACCGCCATGCCCCGGCCATGACCCGGGCGTCCGCAAGGTCCAGTCCTTCCATGTCCGCCAGCGCCCTGATCTCCCGGCGTCGCGCGGCACCGCGCACGACCTCGCGCAACGCCCGGTCGATGGTCTCCTGTGTCGAGGAGGTGCCGAGCAGGCTGCGTGCCTCTTCGATCAGGGCTTCGTCGATGTCCACGCTGCTCTTGCGCATGGGGGCGCCACCTCTCCACGTTCGGACATGAATCCGCGCTACACTTGTCCCGTGTTCCGTTGGCGAGACACGGCCCTGTGAACCTGACCATCGAGGTCGACAACGAGGTCCTCAAGCGCGCCCGGATGCGCGCGATCATGGAGGACACCTCCGTCAATGCAGTTCTCCGGGAATTCCTGGAGTCCTATGCCGGCGGGGCGGCGCGCCGCAGGCAGGCGATCGAACACCTGTTGTCCCTGTCGAAGACGGCGACGAGCGGACGAGGCTCCGCGACGTGGACGCGCGACGAGCTTCATGACCGTTGAACCCTGGTTCGTCGACACGAACGTGTTCGTCTACGTGTTCGACGCCGATTCTCCAGGCAAGCAGGCGCAGGCTCGACGGCTCCTCGACGAGCACGCCCATCGCATCATCCTGAGCACGCAAGTGCTGGGGGAATTCTACGTCACCGTGACTCGCAAGCTGGGGAGGCGGCTCCCTGCGGAACGCGCCATCGAGGCGCTCGACGACCTCTGTGCGTTCCCGGTCCGGTCCCTCCACGCGGAACTCGTGCGATCCGCGGTTGACAGAAGCGAATCGTCGCGCTTGTCCTACTGGGACGCTCTGATCGTCGAGAGCGCGCTCGACGCCGGTGCGGCCGTGCTCCTGACAGAAGACCTGCGGCATGGTCAGACGTTCGCACGGCTTCGCGTCGTCAATCCATTCAGGGTCGACGCCGCAGACCAGGTGACGTGACGATGGCCCCTCCATCGACACCAGCCTCCATCGACGAGCTCAGGCGCCTGCTCGCCGAGCAGCGGTACATCGCCGACGACGGCCTCGCGACGTCCATCTACCTCGCGCTGAAGCTCGCGCGCCCGCTGCTGCTGGAGGGCGAGGCTGGGGTCGGCAAGACCGAGGTGGCCAAGGTGCTCTCGGCGGCGCTCGGGGCCGACCTGATTCGCCTGCAGTGCTACGAGGGCCTCGACGTCAACCACGCCGTGTACGAATGGAACTACGCGCGGCAGCTCATCGAGATCCGTCTGGCCGAGTCCGAGGGCGTCCCGGCGGGCGACCGGCACGCGCGGGCCGGGGAGCTGTTCGGTCCCGACTTCCTCATCGAGAGGCCGCTGCTGCAGGCCTTGCGCGACGGCCGCCCGCGCCCGCCGGTGCTGCTCATCGACGAGCTCGACCGGGCGGACGAGGAGTTCGAGGGCTACCTGCTGGAGCTGCTCTCCGACTTCCAGATCACGATTCCGGAGCTCGGCACCATCCGGGCGTCGTCGCCGCCGGTCGTCGTGATCACCTCGAATCGGACGCGCGAGCTGCACGACGCCCTCAAGCGGCGCTGCGTCTACGCCTGGATCGACTATCCCGGCTTCGAGAAGGAGCTGCAGATCATCACGACCCGGGTGCCCGACGCGCCCGCGACCCTCGCCGCGCAGGTCACCGGCTTCGTGCAGGAGCTGCGCCAGGCGGAGCTGTACAAGGTGACCGGCGTCTCGGAGACGCTCGACTGGGTGGCGGCGCTCGTCGCGCTCGACAGGCGGGAGCTCGACGCCGCGACCATCGAGCGCACCCTCGGCATCGTCCTCAAGACGCAGGAGGACATGCAGAACATGCGCGGCGACCGCATCCAGGACATGCTGAACCGGGCGAAGGCGCCCGGAGCGCGCACGTCCGGGCCCGACCCCGCCGCGCGCGACTGATCCAGCAGTCCGGATGTCCTATCTGTTGCACAACCTGGTCCACTTCACGCGGCTGCTCCACCGGCTGGGCCTCGACGTGCAGGCGGGCCGGACGCGGGACGTCGCGGCCGCGCTGGCGCATGTCGACGTCGGACGGCGGTCGGACTTCTACCACACGCTGCGGAGCCTGCTGGTGCACCGCGTCGATGACCTGGCGCTGTTCGACGAGGCCTTCCGCGTCTTCTGGCGGCGGCCGCACGGCGACTGGACGGCGACGGACCTCAGCGCCATGGGCGAAACGCGCCGCTCCGGCGCGCCGGAGTACGAATCCGAGGCGCCCCCGGGAGCCGGCGGGGAGGGCGGCGACGACGGCCGCCAGCCCGGCTACCGCGTGGAACGGATGGCGGTCCTGAGCTACAGCGACCGCGAGGCGCTCTACGCGAAGGACTTCGAGCACTTCACGGCCGAAGAGGTGTCCGCCGCCGAGCAGATGATGGCCGAGCTCGACTGGGAGCTCGGCGAGCGGCAATCGAAGCGCTGGACCGCCGGGCGGGGTCCCGCGCTCGACCTGCGGCGGGCGGTGCGCGCCAACATGCGCTACGGCGGCGAGCTGATCGACCTGCCGGCGCGACGGCGGAAGACGCGGCGGCGGCCGCTGATCCTGCTGTGCGACGTCAGCGGCTCGATGGAGCGCTACAGCCGCATGCTGCTCCACTTCGTCCACGCGCTCACGGGCGGCGGACGGCTGGGCCGCGTCGAGTCGTTCGCCTTCGCGACGCGTCTGACTCGCATCACGCACGAGCTCGCGGCGCGCGCCGCGGACGCCGTGGTGCCCACCCTGCCGCGCAGGATCGACGACTTCGGCGGCGGCACCCGCATCGGCGTCGCGCTGCGGACCTTCAACGTCGAGTGGGCGCGGCGCGTGCGCGGCCAGGGCCCGATCGTGCTCCTGATCTCCGACGGCTGGGACCGCGGCGAGCCGGACGTGCTGCGGGCCGAGATGGCGCGCCTGCAGCGCTCGTGCCAGCGGCTCATCTGGCTCAACCCGCTGCTCGGATCGCCCGACTACCTGCCGCTGACGCGCGGCATGCAGGCGGCGCTGCCGGCCATCGACGACTTTCTCCCGGTCCACAACCTGGCGAGCCTGGCGGCGCTCGCCCGGCACCTGAACAGCCTGCCCGCGCGCCGGCCCGCGCGGCGGCAGGCGGTCCCGCCGCGGCAGGCGGAGGGCGCCCGGTGAGCCGGGGCGGGCGGATCTCTGTATCCTTTCCCCGATGGAAGTTTCTGCGACGTACCTCTTCGACGCCCCCCGCCAGCGGGTCTGGGATCTGCTGATCGACCCGGAGGTGATTGCCGGCTGCCTGCCCGGCTGCGAATCGATGGAGCCGACCGGCCCGGACACCTACCGGGCGACGCTGACGATCGGCGTCGCCGCCATCACCGGCCGCTATCAGGGGACCGTGCGGATAGCGGAGAAGCAGGAGCCGGCCAGCTACACCCTCGTGGTCGAGGGCAAGGGCAAGCCCGGCTTCCTCAACGGGTCGGCATCGGTCACGCTGGCGGAGACCGACGGCGGCGATCGGACGAGCGTCGCGGTGGCCGGCAAGGCGAACGTGGGCGGCACCATCGCCCGGGTCGGCCAGCGGCTGCTCGGCAGCGTCTCGAAGATGATGATGGACCGCTTCTTCGCGTGCCTCAACGCGAAGGCCCGTGGTAGGGTGGCCGGGTGAAGCTGCTCCTGACCCTGCTCGCCGGGGCGCTCGCGGCGGCCGTCTTCGCGGCCGGCCTGCTCGTCGTGTTCGCCGATCTGCGCATCGAGCTGGCGGGCAGCGGGCTGTTGCCCATCGTGTCGTTCGGCGACGCGGAGGAGCACTTCGACGCGCTCGAGCTGAACCGCTCACAGCACTATTCGCGGTTGCTGCCGGCCGGTCCGCGGCCCGCGGCGGCAACGGCTGCCGGCGACGCCGATGCGGCGCTCCCGGCGGACGTCTACTGGACCGACTTCCGGGGTCCCCGGCGGGACGGCCGGTACACGCAGACGCCCGTTCTGACGAGCTGGCCGGCGTCCGGGCTCGAGCCGCTCTGGTCGCAGCCGATCGGCGGCGGGTACGCCTCGTTCGTCGTCGCCGAGGGACGCGCGTTCACCATTGAGCAGCGCCGGCAGCAGGAGGTGGTCGTCGCCTACGACGCCGCCACCGGCCGCGAGCTCTGGACCCACGGCTGGGACGCGCGCTTCGCGGAGGCCATGGGCGGCCCCGGGCCGCGGGCGACGCCGACCTGGGACGCGGGCCGCGTCTACGCGCTGGGCGCGACCGGGCGCCTGTGGGCGCTCGACGCCGCCACGGGCGGCGTGCTCTGGCAGCGGGACATCCTGCGCGATGCCGCGGCCGACAACCTGACCTGGGCGATGTCCGCCTCCCCGCTCGTCGTCGACGACCTCGTGGTGGTGCAGCCCGGCGGCACGCGCGGCTGGTCGGTCGCGGCGTACGAGCGGGCTGCGGGCGACGTCGCGTGGCACGCGCTCGACGACGTCCAGGCCTACACGTCGCCGATGACCGTGACGCTGGCCGGCGTGCGGCAGATCCTGACGGTGACCGCGGAGCGCGCGGTCGGCCTGCGCGTCGACGACGGGACGCTGCTGTGGGACTACCCGTGGGTCACGCAGACCGTGCCCAACATGTCGCAGCCGATCGTGATCGGCGACGACCGCGTCTTTCTCTCCGCGGGCTACGGCCACGGCGCCGCCGTCATCGAGGTGGCGCGCGCCGGCGCACGCTTGGCCGCCCGCGAGATCTGGCGCAACCAGCGCATGAAGAACCGCTTCAGCAGCGCCGTCCTGCACGAGGGCTACATCTACGGGTTCGACGAGTCCATCCTGGCCTGCGTCGACGCGGCGACCGGAGAGCTGCAGTGGAAGGGCGGGCGCTACGGCTACGGCCAGCTCCTGCTGGCCGACGGCCACCTGGTCGTCCTCACCGAGCGGGGCGAGCTCGTGCTCGTGCGGGCGACGCCCGCAGGTCACGAGGAGGTGGCGCGCTCGGCCGCCATCACGGGCAAGACCTGGAACGTGCCGGCGCTTGCGGAGGGGCGGCTGCTGGTGCGCAACGCCCGCCAGATGGCCGCCTTCGACCTGAACCGACCCTGAGGGCGCGCGGCGCGGCGCTCACGCGCGCCGGCTGCGCCGCGGGGCCGCCCGCGCGCCGCGCTTGGCGCCGGCCGTCGCCTTCGCCGGCTTCTTCTTCGCCTTGCCCACCGAGTCGAGGCTCTTGCGCAGCGCCTCCATGAGATCGATCACCTTGGCCGGCGCCTCGTCCTCGGCCACCACGACCTGCTCGCCGGCGACCTTGGCGTCGATGATGCGCCGCAGCTCGGCCTGGTACTCGTCCGTGAACTCGGTGAGGTCGAGGCCGCCCTCGAAGTTCGCGATGACCTGCCGCGCGAGCTGCACCTCCGCTTCGCTCGCCTCCTCGGGAATCTGGTCGAGCTCCTCGATGGCCGACAGCCGGCGCACCTCCTCCGCCGGCCGCAGGGTGAACATCGCCAGACCGCGCTCGCGCGGCTGCACCGCCACGATGTGCTCCCGCCCCGCGAGGGCCAGCTTGCCGATGCCGGCCTTGCCGCGCAGCGCCTCGCGCAACACCCCGAACGCCTCGGCAGCCACCTTGCCGTCGGGCGCCAGGTAGTAGGGCCGCTCGACGTAGATGGGGTCGATCGACTCCATCTCCGCGAAGCGCAGCAGGTTGATGATGCGCGTGGACTCGGGCCGCGCCTTGGCGATGTCCTCGTCCTCCATCACGACGTAGCGCCCCTTCTCGAACTCGAAGCCCTTCACGATCTCGGTCTTGTCGACCTGCCGGTCGCACACCGGGCACCACTTCCGCTGCTGGATGCGCGACTGGCACTCCGCGTGGAGCTGGTTGAAGTGGATCGACGCCGCGGTGCTGGTGGCCGGAAAGACCCGCACCGGCACCGTGACGAGGCTCACTTTCAGGAAACCCTTCCAGGTGGGGCGTGCCGCCATGACCTGTCTAGTGTATCGGCGCGAGCCGGAACTTCCCCACCCCCGGGAGCCCGTGTATTCTGGGACGCGTTGCCTGGACGGCCGCCAGCCCGGCGCGGGGCGGCGCGCGCCGCCGCGTGGCGCGAGTCGCCGGCGGACGTGCGTCCGATGCTCGCCGAGCTCGCCGACGCGGCGTCCCACGACCGCCTCCTCGCGCGGCCCGACCTGATCTTCGAGCCGAAGTACGACGGCATCCGGGCGCTCGTCCAGGTGGAGCCCGCCGGCCCGGACGGGCCGCTCGTGCGCATCTTCTCGCGCCAGGGCAACGACAAGACCGGCGAGTTCCCGGACGTGGCCGAGCCCCTCGCGCGGTTCGCCCGGCGCCTCGACGGGCCGCTGCTGATCGACGGCGAGATCGTCGCCGTCGACGGACGCGGCGCGCCGCTCGGCTTCCAGCACCTCCAGGGCCGCCTGCTGCGGCGCGGCGCGACGGCGCGCCGCTCCTCGCAGGCCGTCCCGGTGGCGTTCATCGCCTTCGACCTGCTCCGCGACGGCGCGGACGACCTGCGCGCGTGTGCCTTCACCGAGCGCCGGCGGCGGCTCGAGGCGCGCCTGCGGCGCACCGGGTCGCGCACCCTGCGCGTGACCTCCAGCACGACCGGGGGCGGAAGCCGGCTGCGCCGCCGCGCCGAGCGCCTCGGCTGGGAGGGGCTCGTCGCCAAGGAGCCGCAGTCGCGCTACCTGGCCGGCCGACGCCACGCCGCGTGGCGCAAGCTCAAGTTCACGCGCACGGCCGAGTTCGTCGTCGGCGGCTGGACCGCGCCCGCGGGCACGCGCTTGGGATTCGGGGCGCTCCTGCTGGGCCACCGGCCCC